>DATLTP010000082.1:0-9353 GCA_035533535.1 Bacillota bacterium
ATCGCGGCCCGGCGGCTGGCGGGCCTGCCGCCAAGAGGCCTGCGGCCGGTGGCCCGGCGGTCAGCGGCCCGGCGGCTGGCGGGCCTGCCGCCAAGGGGCCTGCGGCCGGCGGCCCGGCGGTCACCCGCCCGGGGGCCGGCGGGCCCGCCGCCAGCGGCCCGAAGGCCGGCGGGCCTGCCGCCAAGAGCAGGGTCCCCAAGCCGCCCAAGCCAACCCCTCCGCCGGATCCGGCACCCGCCGCTGCCCAGCCCGACCCGGCGACCCGCAGCCGCCGCAGCTCACGCGGTAAGCGGGCCTCCACGACACCGCCCCCGGCCGCCATGGCGCCCGCGGCGCCCGCCCCGCTGCCCCCGGTCACGCCGCCGCCACTCGAGGGCGGCAGCGGAGAGGACGGGGCAGAGGCAGGCCGGCGGCGCCGCGGCAAGCCCGCCCGACGGCGGGGCCAGGCGGCCAGCCGCAGCGGTGATGCGCAGCCCAAGGACGCCAAGGGCCGCGGGCGGGGGCGGGCGACAGCCGCACCGGAGCCGCCCAAAGCGCCATCGAGCCGCCACGGTGAGGTGGACCTGCAGGGCCTGGCCCAGGAGCTGGACATTGCCATCTCGGACGAGCGCTGGTACCGCCAGGCCCTGTTCCATGCGTCGTACGTGAACGAGCGGGCAGACGGCCTGTCCTCGAACGAGCGCCTGGAGTATCTGGGCGATGCGGTCCTCGACCTCGTCGTCGGGCACTACCTTTTCCTCCGCTATCCCCACATGCCGGAGGGCGACCTATCCCGCCTGCGGGCTGCTGTCGTCCGCGGCAACGCCCTGTCGGTGCGGGCGCGCGCGATGGGCCTTGGCCGGTTTGTGGTCCTGGGGAAGGGGGAGGAGCAGGCCAGCGGCCGCGACCGGCCGTCCCTGCTGGCGGACCTCTTCGAGGCCGTGGTGGGCGCCATCTTCCTCGACCAGGGGCTTGAGGCGGCCTCGGCCTTCATCCTGAAAAACCTGGCCGAAGAGTTGGCCACGGCGGCCGAGGGGGATTCCCGGGCCAACTACAAGGCCATGCTGCAGGAGGCCGTTCAGGGCAAGAGCACCGCCCAGATCACCTACCACGTGGTGGACGAGAGCGGCCCCGACCACGCCAAGGTGTGGGTCTGCGAGGTCCAGGTTGACGGCCGGTCGTGCGGCCGCGGGACGGAGTCGAGCAAGCGGCGCGCAGAGCAGGAAGCTGCCCGCGACGCGCTCCTGCGCGGCTGGAATCCGGACGCCTGAGTCACATAGTGAAACACGGAAGGTAAAACTTAGTAAGCGTCGAAATCTGCTATCCACAGCGCAGGATTCGCCAAAGGAGGCGACGCCGTGGATTTCGTCAAGGTGTCGGCGACGAGCAATCCCAAGGCCGTAGCGGGCGCGCTGGCCGGAATCATCCGCGGCAGCGGCGCGGTCGAGGTTCAGGCCATCGGCGCCAAGGCTGTCAACCAGGCGGTGAAGGCCATCGCCATCGCGCGGGGCTTCATGGGCGCCGAGGGCGTCGACCTGGTGGCGGCCCCCGGGTTTGTCGAGCTGGAGCTCGACGGGGAGCGTCGCACGGCCATTCGCTTCCAGGTTGGTGAACGCGCGGTCCGGCCGGCCGATCCTGCCCCCAGTGTGGTCAGCGAGTAACTGGCGCTTTGCCGCGGACCCACCCAGCGCGAGGGCCGTGGTCGGTCTGGCCGGGCCCGACCAACCGTTTGGACGTCTTGGGCGGCATGGCAGAGGCGTGGCTTGGGCGTGGGCCGGGCGCACCGGCAGACCCCACTGCAGTGATTGGTGCGTATCAGCGGAGCGCCCAACCTCAGGGTCGGGCGCCGCTGGATCACGCAGACCTGCCGCCATCCATGGCTCGCGCGTTGCGGAGGCCCATGCCCGCAGAGGCCCGGGCGCGCGGGAGTCACCTGCCGACGGCGCCGCAACCGCGGAATGACCTGCTTTGGCGCTTGATCTGGCAGGTGTCGCCACCCGCTGGGCCGAAACCGGACGGCAGAAGCGCCCAGAACGCCCGCGCGGTGCCGCTTGGCCGCAGCGGGGCGGCTCGGGCGCGTGCCGGGGGGTCGCTCTTGCACCTGCAGCGTCTCGAGGTTCAGGGGTTCAAGTCGTTCGCGGATAAGAGCACGGTCGAGTTCGGGCCGGGCATCACCGCCATCGTCGGGCCGAACGGGGCCGGCAAGAGCAACCTGAGCGACGCCCTGCGCTGGGTCCTCGGCGAGAGCAGCGCCCGCTCCCTGCGCGGTGAGCGCATGGAGGACGTCATTTTCGGCGGGACCCCCGCGCGGAGGCCTCTGCCGCTGGCCGAGGCCTCCGTTTGCCTGGACAATGCGGACCAGCTCCTGCCCATCCGTTTTGCGGAAGTGACCCTCACCCGCCGCGTCGACCGCGCCGGCGGCGGCGAATACCTCCTCAACCGCACACCCTGCCGCCAGCGTGACTTCATCGACCTTTTGCACGGCACGGGCCTTGGCCGGAATGCCTTTGCAGTGGTCGGCCAGGGTCAGGCCGACGAGCTGCTGGCGGCCCGGGCCGAAGACCTGCGGGCCGTGGTCGAGGAAGCGGCTGGCGTCACCCGCCACCGCGCGCGCCGGGCGGAGGCCGAGCGGCGCCTGCTGGCTGCGGCGGCGGCCCTGGAGCGCCTCCGCGACCTCTTGGCGGAGCGCGAGCGCAACCTCCCCATCCTCGCCGCGGAGGCGGCCCGGGCCGAGCGCAGCCGGGCCCTGACCGGTGAGTTGCGTGCCCTGGATCTGGCGATCTGGGCCCGCGAGCTGGGGCAACTGCGGGAGCGCGGCCGCGCAGCCCAGGAAGCGGCGGCGCAGGCCATGCGGGCCACGGAAGCGGCCGCGGCCAGCCTGGCGGCCGGGGACGAGCGCCTGCAGGCCGCCCTGGCCATCCAGGCGGCGGCCCAGCAGGCTTGGGAGGCGCAGCGGGAGCGCGAGCGGGCGGCTGCGGCCGAGGCCCTGCGCATCCGTCAGGACGGGCGGCTGGCGGCCGCCCTGGGCGAGCGCCTCGCAGCGGAGCGGGTGCGCCTGGCCGAGCAGGCGGAGGCCGCCAAGGTGCGGCTGGAGGGCTGGCACGGCGAGGCGGCCGAGCGGGAGAGCCGCCGCCAGGAGCTCGTTGCCGCCCAGGGTGAGGCGGAGGCTGCGGTGCAGGCGGCTGTGCGCGCGGCTGCGGCGGCCACCGCAGGCCGCGATGGGTGCCGCGGCGGGGTCGCGACCGTTGAAAAGGCCCTGGCGGCCGTGCGGCGGGAGCGCGAGGTGCGGATGGCGGCGCCGGGACCTGCCGAGCGGGACGCGGCGCTGGCCGCGGCCCAGCGGGCTGCGGCGGAAGCGGCGACCGCTGGCGAGGAGGCCGCCCAGGCCGGCCTGACGGCCAGGGCGGTGCGCAGCGCGCGGACCGAGGCTGAGTCGGCGGCATCCGGGGCGCGCGGCGCTGCCGCGCGCCTGCGCAATCGCCTGGCGGAGACTCGGGAGCAGCTCAGCGGCCTCAAGAGCCGGGCCCAGGCCCTGCGCGAGATGCTGCGCCATGGGACTGGCCTCGCCCAGGGCCCACGGGCCGTTCTCGCCGGCAAGGCCGCGGGGGAGCCGGCCTTCGCAGGGATCCTGGGGGCGCTGGTGCAGCTCCTGCAGGTGCCCCCCGACCTGGCGGTGGCCATCGATGCGGCCCTGGGCGGCTCGGCCCAGGACATGGTCGCCCGCACGGCGGCTGACGCGGAGGCGGCCATCACCGCCCTGAAGGAGCGCCGGGCCGGCCGGGCCACCTTCCTGCCGCTGGATGCGCTCTCGCCCGCGCCAATGCCCGCGGCCGCCCGCGAGCTGGGGCGCCAGCCCGGGGCCCTGGGCTGGGCGGCGGACCTCGTGGGCTGCGAGGCGGAGGTCCAGCCCGCCCTCCAGCACGCCCTGGGCCGGGTCCTGGTGGCGCAGGATCTGGCCGCGGCGCGCACGCTGGCGAAAAAGAGCGGGTACCGGGTGCGCCTTGTGACGGTCGAGGGGGACGTGGTGCACGCCGGCGGGGCCATGACCGGCGGCTGGCTGGGGGGCGAGCGGCGGGGCGGGGCCCTTGGCCAGGAGGCCGAGGCGGCCCGGCTCGAGCGGCAGGCGCAGGAGCAGGACGCAGCTGTCGCGCAGACCGAGCGCGAGCTGCGCGAAGCCCTCCACCAGGGTGAGCAGGCCGACGGGCGGGTGCGCCAGGCCGCGCGGGAGGCGGCGGCGGCCGAGGCCAAGTTCGCCGCGGCGCTGGCGCTCCTGAAGCGGGCGGAGTCGGAGGCCAAGCGGCTGCGGGCGCGGGCGGACGACCTCAGCCGCCGGGAGCTGCGGGACGAGGAGGCCATCGCCGCGCTTGGCGAGCGGGAGGCTGCCCTGCAGGCGGACCTGGCCGCGGCCAGATCCGCCGAGGAGGCGGCCGTCCTCGCCGATATGGAGGCGCGGGCGGCGCTGGACCGGGCCAAGGGCCGCCGGGACGGGGTGCGCGCCCAACTGGCGGATGCGCAGGCGTGGGAGCGCCGGCTGCAGGGGGAGCGCCAGCGGCTGGAAGGCGCCCTGCAGAACCTGGCCACGGAGGGGGAGCGCCTGCAGGCCGAGCGCGCGCAGCACCTGGCGGAGGCCGAGCGCCATGCGGCCCTGGCCGAGGAGATGGAGGGGGCCGCGGCGGCTGCGCGGGCCGAGGCGCTCCTGCGCGAGGCGGAGCTGGCGCGGACCCGGGAGCAGGCTGCGGCCGCGGCGGCGGAGCGTGCCCAGAGCGAGGCGCGGCGGGCCGAGCGCGACCAGGAACTGCGGGTGGCGGAGGTCGAGCGCACCCGCCAGGAGTCAGCCCTGGTCGCCCTGGCGGAGCGGCTGGACCAGGGCTACGGCCTGACGCTGGACCAGCTGGCGGAGGTCGCCCCGGCCGACCGGCCGGCCAGCGCCCGCGAGGCGGCCGCCGCCATCCGGGCACAGCTTGCGGAGCTGGGGGACGTCAATCCCGGCGCCGTGGCCCTGCACCAGGCGGAGCAGGCCCGGGCCAAGGAGCTGGCCGACCAGGTGGCCGACCTCGATGCGAGCAGCGAACACTGCCGCCGGTGGATCGCGCGGGTCGGGGAGCGCATGCAGACCGCTTACGCGGACACGCT
The DNA here is from genome assembly GCA_035533535.1 of Bacillota bacterium. GTDB lineage: Bacteria > Bacillota > Sulfobacillia > RBS10-35 > JAJYVM01 > JAJYVM01. The sequence continues at coordinate 5,113 of DATLTP010000082.1, forward strand.
GGTCGCAGTGCGCCGCGAGCTCGCAGACGTGTTCACGCGCCTGTTTGGAGGCGGCCACGCCGACCTGGTGGAGGTGGCGGGCGGGCTCGAGCTTCTGGCGCAGCCCCCCGGAAAGCGCCCCGGGTCGTTGGCGCTTTTATCGGGCGGCGAGCGGGCCATGGTGGGCGTGGCGATGCTGTTCGCCCTGCTGCGGCTGCGGCCAGCCTCCTTCTGCGTGCTGGACGAGGTCGAGGCCGCGCTGGACGACGCCAACGTGGTGCGGTTCGCCCGCTTCTTGCGCGAGTGGGCGGACGCCGGGACCCAGTTCATCGTGGTGACGCACCAGCGGGCCACGATGGAGGCCGCGGACCGCCTGATCGGCGTGACCCTGGTGGAGGGCGGGACCTCGCGGCTGGTTTCCGTGCGGCTGGCCGAGGTGGCGGCGGAAGCGTTGCCGTAGCCAGGGGCGGGGGCCAGGCTGCAGGCCCACCGCAAGGTCCAAGGCGGCGGCCTGGAGCATCGCGGGCCGGATGGATGGCATGGGTCAGGCTGCAGGCCCCGGATCTGTGGCGAAGGCCAGGCTTGGACGCCTGAGGGGAGGTCGCCCGCGTGAGTGCCTGGCTTCAGCGTCTGAGGACCGGGCTGCAGCGGACCCGGCAGGGGCTGACGGACCGGATCGGCGCCGCCCTGCAGGGCCGGCAGGTGGTGGACGAGGAGCTCTACGCCGAGCTGGAGGAGGCCCTGGTGCTTGCCGACATGGGCGTGCCCGTGGCCGAGCGCCTGATTGCCGGCCTCCGGCGGCGGGTGCAGCGGGCGCACGCCTCGCCGGCGGAGGTGCCGGGTCTGTTGCGGGCTGAGCTGGCCGAGGCCCTGGTGCCGGTGGCTGGACGCCTGCAGCTCGTCAGCCCCGGACCCACGGTCGTGCTATTCGTGGGCGTCAACGGTGTCGGCAAGACCACGACGGTGGCCAAGGTGGCCCATCAGCTCCAGGCCGAGGGCAAGCGGGTGCTCCTGGCGGCGGGCGACACCTTCCGCGCCGCCGCCGTTGAGCAGTTGACCATCTGGGCCGACCGACTCGGTGTGCCGATCATCCACCACGGGGAGGGCGCAGACCCTGGCGCCGTCGTATTCGACGCGATCGCCGCGGGCCGCGCGCGGGGCGTGGACGTCGTGCTGTGCGACACGGCTGGCCGGCTGCACACGAAAGCGAATTTGATGGAGGAGTTGCGCAAGGTGGCGCGGGTGGCTGGCCGGGCTCTGCCGGGGGCCCCGCACGCCACCCTGCTGGTGCTCGACGCCACCACCGGCCAGAACGCCCTCCAGCAGGCGCGGATCTTCGCCGATGCCGTACCCCTCACGGGCCTGGTGGTCACCAAGCTGGACGGCACCGCTCGCGGCGGTGTCGTGCTGGCGGTGGCGGAGGCGATGCACCTACCGGTGGTGTACGTGGGCGTCGGCGAAAGCGCGGACGACCTGCGGCCGTTTGACCCCGAGGCCTACGCGGAGGCGCTGGTGCCCGAGCCGGCCGATTGAGCGCCGGCGCCTTGGTGCGGGGTTGTCGGTGCCGTCGCTGCCGGCCTCCAACCAGGCCTCGTCAGGGCTTACGCCGCTCTGCCTTGGCGCCGCGGCCCGACCTGGCGAGAGGGAGCGTGGACAGCGCCCAGACATCGCCCCGGCCCGGGTGCCGCAGAGCGGCTGCCGTGCTGGCAGCCGGGCCCTCACTCAGTTTCCCGGATCCGGCTGGCCGCTCCCACTGCTCTCGCGGCGCATGGCCCGCAGGGCCAGCCGGTCCATCCGCCGGCTGACCTCAATGACCTCTGGGTCCGTCAGGGTCCGGCCATCGCGCAGGGCGGCGGCAATGACCATCTGCAGGCGCCGCATCTCAGCGGCGTCGGCCGTGGGCAGCTCTAGCAAGTTTCGACAACTCCTTGCCCGCAGCATTCGCAGGCCGAGGGGCGCCTGTTGGGGTGCTACAGGCCGACGGCCAGCAGCACCAGAGAGACGGCGCCCGCGATCCAACAGTAAATCGCGAAGGGGCGCAGGGCCTGGACCTCGCGCTGCTTGAAGTAGCGCATCAGGATGGCCGTGCTGAGAACCGCCGCAAGGCCGGCGACCACACCGCCCATGGCGGCGGTGCTCAGGATGCCCTGGCCGCGGTCGTGCAGCAGCTTCGGCACCTCCAGCAGGCCGGCGCCGGCGATGACCGGCGTGGCCAAAAGGAACGCGAAGCGCGCGGCCTCCTCCTCCCGCAACCCCTGGCGCAGGCCGGCCACCAGCGTGGCGCCGGACCGCGAGATGCCAGGGATCAGGGCCGCGGCCTGCCAGATGCCGATCCAAAAGGCCTGGCCGGCCCTGAGGTGCTCGATGGACTTGGCCCCCGACACCGCCCGCCGCCGGTCGCCCAGGTACAGCATGCCGCCGTTGACCAGCAGGAAGACCGCCGCGACCAGGGGGCTGGCAAACAGCGCCGTCAGTGGCTTATTCAGTACGAGGCCGATGATGCCGGCCGGGACGGTCCCGATGATGAGCAGCCACAGGATGCGCAGGTGGCGGAACGCGTCGATCCAGTCGTTCAGGAAGTAAAGGAGAAGCCCGAGGGCGGTGCCGAGGTGGAGGACGACCAGGAAGGGCAGGAAGCTTGCCGATGCCTGATTGATCCCCCAATGCAGCAGGGACGGCACGAGGACTCCATGGCCCACGCTGCTGACGGGGAATAGCTCCGTGGCGCCCTGCAACAGACCGAGGAGGATCGCCTGCACGTGCGTCGGCATAACCGCGCTCCTTTCGACTCGGCTGGTCGAAACCGCCACCGCGATGGTAGGGCATCAGGCTGGGCAAGTCACGATAAATCGTCCCCTCGCGGGTTGCACGGCCATGCACTTGCCGGCGGCACGGCGTGCGCTGTACTATGGAGCCCTGTCAAGTATGGACGCTTTACACATGGAGCGCCGGGCGGCCCTGGCCCTGTTGCTGGACTTCTACGGGCCGCTGCTGACGGACCGCCAGCGCGACGTGCTGGGGCGTCACGTGGAGCAGGACCTGTCGTACGGCGAGATTGCCGACGACCTCGGCATCAGCCGCCAGGCAGTCCACGATTTCGTGCGCCGCGGGTCCGACGCCCTGGAGGAGTACGAGCGGCGGCTGGGCCTCGTCGCCCGCTTCGAGCGGCAGCGGCGGGCCCTGGCGGAGGTCCGGCGGTTGCTGAAGGAGTTCGACGGCTGACCCGTTAACCGGATCGGCTTGCCGGACCGAGCCTGGACCAAGCCGACTGGACCGATCACGCGGCGGAGAGGAGGCAGGGCGCCCGAATGTTCGAGAGCCTGTCTGAACGGCTGGACCAGGTCTGGAAGCGGCTGCGTGGCCGCGGCGCCCTGTCCGAGCGCGACGTCGATGAGGCGCTCCGCGAGGTTCGGCTCGCCCTGCTGGAGGCCGACGTCAACTTTCGGGTCGTGCGCGACTTCCTGGCCAAGGTGCGCGAGCGGGCCGTCGGCGACGAGGTCCGCAAGAGCCTCACCCCAGGCCAGCAGGTCATCAAGATCGTACACGACGAGCTGGCGGAGCTCATGGGCGGGCCGGGGGCGCGGATCGCCCAAGCCCCCGAGCCGCCCACCGTCGTCCTGCTGTGCGGCCTGCAGGGCTCGGGCAAGACGACCACGGCGGCCAAGCTGGCCGCGTGGTTGCTGCGCCAGGGCCGCAAGCCGCTGCTGGTGGCTGCCGACCTGCAACGCCCCGCCGCCGTCGACCAGCTCAAGACCCTTGGCCGCCAGGCCGGCGTCGCGGTTCTGGCACCGGAGCCGAACTCCCGCGAGACCCCGCCCGAGTTGGCGGACCGCGCCCGCGCCGAGGCCGACCGCACGGGCTGCAGCCACATCATCATCGACACCGCCGGCCGGCTCCACATCGACGCCGACCTGATGCAGGAGATCCGCGAGGTCCGCGACCGCTGCCGGCCGCATGAGGTGCTGCTCGTGGTCGACGCCATGACGGGCCAGGACGCCGTCAACGTCGCCACGGGGTTCGCGGAGGGCCTGGGCATCGACGGCATCGTGCTCACCAAGCTGGACGGCGACGCCCGCGGCGGGGCCGCGCTGTCCGTCAGGGCCGTGACCGGCAAGCCCATCAAGTTCGTGGCGACCGGCGAGCGCCTTGACGCCCTGGAGCCGTTCCACCCTGAGCGCATCGCCTCGCGCATCCTGGGCATGGGCGATGTGCTCTCGCTCATCGAACGGGCCACGGCCGAGGTCGATGCGGACGCCGCCAAG
>DATLTP010000083.1:0-8117 GCA_035533535.1 Bacillota bacterium
TCACCCGCTGCATCCGCGAGGACCCCAAGCAGAAGGGCCTGCTCTACGCGGGCACCGAGTCCGCCATCTACGTCTCCTTTGACGATGGCGGCCACTGGGAGCCCCTGCAGCTCAACCTGCCGCGCGTGCCCATCCACGACATCGCCATCAAGAACGACGAGCTGGTGGCCGCGACCCACGGCCGCTCGTTCTGGATCCTGGACGACCTGACCGTCCTCCACCAGATGACGGACGCCGTGCGCAGCGCCCCCGCCCACCTGTTCACGCCCAAGCCGACCATCCGCCTGACCCTGGGCCGCGGCTTCCGCGGCGATCCGGAGAACCGGCGCGCCTTCCACTCCACCGGCGGCTTCGTGGCCTCGTACAAGCTGGTCAAGGACAAGCACGGCGACGACCGTACCGTCTACCTGGATGCGGGGGAGAACACCCCGGCCGGCGTCGTGGTGCACTACCTGCTCAAGAGCAGGCCCGAGGGCGAGGTCAAGCTGGCCTTCCTGGAGACCAATGGCACGCTCATCAAGGAGTTCACGAGCCAGGCCGACGACAAGGCCAAGAAGAAGGGCCCGAAGGTCGCCGCCGACGCCGGCATGAACCGGTTCGTGTGGGACATGCGCTACCCCGATGCCCATGAGGTTCCGGGCGCCATCTTCTGGTCCGGTGGCGTCACAGGCCCGCGGGCGGCGCCCGGCGCCTACCAGGTCCGCCTGACCGTCAATGGCCAAAGCTACACCCAGCCCTTCGAGATCAAGCGCGACCCGCGGATCGCCGCCACCGACGCCGACCTGAAGGAGCAGTTCCAGCTCCTGATCGAGATCCGCGACCGGCTGTCGGAGACGCACGACGCCATCAACAACCTGCGCACGGTGCGCGGGCAGTTGGACGAGTGGGTCAAGCGCGCCGAGGGCCGGCCCATGGCGAAGCAGCTGGCCGACGCCGCCGAGGGCATCAAGGCCAAGCTGAACGCCGTGGAGGAGGAGCTGATCCAGTTCCGCTCCAAGGCGCACGAGGACCCGCTGAACTTCCCCATCAAGCTGAACAACAAGCTGGCGTCCCTGTCGGGCGTGGTGGCGGCAGCCGACACGAAGCCGACGGCGCAGGCCCGCGAGGTGTACAGCGAGCTGTCGAGCAAGATCATTGACCAGCTGGCGAACCTGCGCGAAGTCGTCAACGCTGACGTGGCGGGCTTCAGCCGCCTGGTGCAGCAGGCCGAGCTGCCGGCCGTGGTCCTCAAGGCCGACTAGGTGAGTCATTCGGGCGGCCCGCCATATGGCGGGCCGCCCAACCCCGACCGAAGCCTCAGCCCTTCTTTTTGGGGAATGTCGTCGTGACGTACCGCCCGTCCAGCCGCGCCTTCGCGATGTAGAAGATCTGCCCCGCGTGCTCAGAGAGATGGGCGAGCATCTGCAGCAGGATGTCCAGCACCGTGGCATCCCGGTTGAGCGCGCTCTGGGCCGGCGCGCTCTCCAGGTAGGGCTGCTTCAGGAAGTCCTGCTCCGGAAGGGTCTCGACCACACGCACGAGGATCTGAAACGACTGCTCCAGCGCAGCCAGGGCCTCGTCCCGGCTCAGTGCCAGGGCCGAGTCGAACTCCCGATCCCGGTCACGCGCGCCGCCCACATCCGAGAAAACCGACTCCACCCGGTGGCGGACGGTTTCGCGGATATGCAGGGCGAGGTTCGCCACGCTGTTGCTGTCCGCGTTGGGCGACCAGGTGACGTCCTCGTCCGACAGCTGCTGGACCACCGCCACGCTGCGTCGCAGCACAAGCTCAAACTTCGCTGCGAGGCTCCGCCTCAGCTCCGTGTAGACGTCCATCACGCAGCCACGCAATGATCCAGGAACCGAACCATCGACCGCACCGTGCAGTACTTGTTGTCCGAGTGCTGGCGCGAGCCGTCGTGCATGCCGTAGACGAGCAGGGTGCGGGGCGCCCCGTGGTCAACGCGGCCCGGGACGTCGACCAGGCGGGCCGTGCCCCTCAGCCCCTCGATCTTGCTCGCGACTGCGGTGGCGGTGTCGCGGATGCCCTCGCCCGTGTAGCTGACCGACGGCATGCGCAGGAAGGCGCGTACCGCGTCGAGGTCTTGGGGGAATCGACCCTCCAGCCGCTGCAGGATGACCGCGGTGTTCATGGCCTCGCTCCTTTGGATTTGGGCGCGGCCGCGTGCGCGGCCGCTCCAGATTGGTGCTGCGGGCCGCGGAGCCCGTACTCGCTGCCGTCGGGGTCGCGGAACGTGGCAAACCTGCTCGGTCCAAAGGCGGCGGGCAGCCTGCTGGTCGGCCACGTGGACGGCCACGGTGGCGACCTTGTGGATCACGGGCGCGCCCCCTCCCGGTGTGGTAGTTTGGCGCCGGAGGGGACCATCCTGCCAGATTTGGCCCTGACCCACCAGACCGCCGCCGCGCGGAGCGGCGAGGCGCCACACCCCTGCCTGCTCCTGCTGCACGGCCGCGGCGCGGACGAGCAGGACCTGCTTGGCCTCGCGGGGCTCCTCGACCCGCGCCTGTTCTGCGTGTCCGTGCGGGCGCCCCTGCGGGCGCCCGGCATGCCCGGCTACCAATGGCACACCTCGCTGGCCACGGGCAGCCCCGAGCCGGTGTCCATGCTGCAGAGCCTGGAGAAGCTGCGGCGGGTGGTGGCGGCGCTGCCAGGCGCCTACCCGGTGGATCCCGGGCGCCTGTTCGTGTTGGGGTTCAGCCAGGGGGCCGCGATGACGCTGGCGCTGAGCTCCGCTGAGCCCCAGGCCGTGTCCGGTGCCCTTGTGCTCTCCGGCTTCTGGCCGCCGGCGGCCAAAGCGGAGGGCCTGAACGGCAAGGCCGTCTTCGTGGCCCACGGATCCATGGACCCGGTGCTGCCCCTGACCTTTGGGCGGGCAATCCGGGATGCCCTGACGGCGGGCGGGGCCGACCTCACCTACCGCGAGTACCCCATGGCCCACCAGATTTCCGACACAGAGCTGGGCGACCTGACCGCCTGGCTGGCCGAGCGGTTGTAAGGGACGAAGTCGAGCGGCACCATGAGATCCTCGTCACGGTCAACGCCATTGGGTTGGCCGACCCCGAGGAGCAGGGTCCCGTGAGGACTGGTGGGCTGCTCGAACGCGAGGGCCAGGTCGAAGGTGCCCCAGGCCCTGTCGCTGGCCACGGTCCGCACGCGCTGCTGGGCCAGGATGTTGTGGCCGTCTTCCAGCTCGACCCAGAATTGGCCGCCTTCGACGCGGGCCGATCCGGTTAGGCGCAGGGGTGACCGGGCCTCCTGACCCAGGGTCGGCGTGGCGAGCTGAAAGCGGGTGCTGCGCCGCGCAACGCCGCCGTGGGGCTCGATGGCGGCGATGGACCAGCGGCCGGCAGGGCTCACCCGGAGCTCGGCGCGATACCGGCCCTGTGACTGGACGACCTCCACCCAGGCGCCCGTTGCGTCGGAACAGGTCGCGTGGACGTGGTGCCGGACCTGGCCACCATCGCCCTGGGCGTGATGACACGCGGGAGCACCGCAGCCGCGGCGGTTGCCGCCAACAACACCAGGCGGTCGTGGCAGCCCTGCGCGGCGCCGGGATCCCGGATGCGCGGATTCGTACGGCCAATTTCTACGTTGGGCCGATTTACAATTCGCCCCAGGATTCGGCGCAACCGCCCGCCATTGCCGGCTTTGAGTCCAGCAACATGGTCGAAGTCCAGTTGGTGGACGTCACCGCGGCCGGCCACATCATCGACATTGCCCTGAGCAACGGCGCCAACCAGATCCAGGGCGTGGGCTTCAGCCTCAGGACGAATCACTACCGGTGAACCAGGCCCTGGCCCTGGCGGTGGCCGACGCGCGCGCCAAGGCCCAGACCATCGCCGGGGCGGCCGGACTGGCCCTGGGCGCGATTGGGTCCATCAGCTACGACGTCTCCGGCGGTGCGTATCCCATGGGCGCCTATGGGCTCGGCGGGGGGGCGCCCGTCTCGGCTGGCCGGCAGAGCGTCACGGTCAACGTGCGCATCACCTTCGCCGCGAGTTAGTCCTCGGCCCCCGCGTCGGAGCTCGCCGCGTCGGTGTTCTGCCAAATGGGGCCGAACGTCCGCTGCGCCTGCTGGATGTAGTTCTGGGCCGCGTCAAGGGGCATGGGGCGGGCGAAGAGGTAGCCCTGGGCGTGCTCGCAGTCGTGGGAGCGCAGATGCTCCAGCTGCTCGCGCGTCTCGACGCCCTCGCTGCTGACCCGCAGCTTGAGGGACTTGCCGAGGGCGATGAGCGAGCGCACGATCGCCGTGTCCTCGGGATCGTCGCCCAGGCGCGAGATGAAGGAGCGGTCGATCTTGAGGACATCGACCGGGAAGCTCTTCAGGTAGGCCATGCTGGAGTAACCGATCCCGAAGTCGTCCAGGGCGAGCTTGATCCCCAACTCGCGGAGCCAGTGCATGACCCGGATGGTGGCCGCCTCGTCCGCCAACAGGGCGCTCTCGGTGATCTCGAACTGCAGGCTGCGGGGATCGGCGCCCGTCTCCGCCAGGGCCAGCCGCACGTGGTCGGCGAAGTCCGGCAGCTGCAGTTGCAGGGCCGAGATGTTGATGCTCATCAGCAGGGGCTGCGCCGCCGGCAGCAGATCCTGCCAGGCACGGGCCTGGCGGCAGGCCTGCGTCATCACCCACTGGCCGATCGACACGATGAGCCCCGATTCCTCAGCCATGGGCACAAACGCTGCCGGGGACAGCAGACCCCGTTCGGGGTGCCGCCAGCGCACCAGGGCCTCGAACCCGGCGAGGTTGCCGGTGGTCAGATCGACGATGGGCTGGAAGTGGAGCACAAGCTCCTCCCGCGCCACCGCGTGGCGCAGGTCCCCCTCCAGCTGCAGGCGCGCCGCGGCGTCGGCGTTCATCGTCCGCTCGAAGACCCGGTGCTGGGCCTTGCCGCGGCTCTTGGCGGCGTACACAGCGGCGTCGGCGTCGCGGAGTAGATCGTCGGCCGATGCGTGGTCGGAAGCCGTGGCGATGCCGATGCTGGCGCTGGCGAAGATCTCGCCCGCGTCGAGGGTGAACGGCTCCTGCAGGGCTCGTTGGACGCGCGTGGCCAGCTGCACGGGGTCGTCCGCCGAACGCGCGTGTTCGATCAGGATGCCGAACTCGTCGCCGCCCAGGCGGGCCAGCGTGTCCTCGTGGCGCAACAGCGCCTGGATCCGTGCCGCCAGGGCGACGAGCAGCCGGTCGCCCGCCGTTGGGCCAAGGCTGTCGTTGATCCGCTTGAAGTTGTCCACGTCGAGCATCAGCACGGCCACCGGCGCCCGGCGCCGGCCGCGGCCCATGGCGTGCCGCACCCGCTCAGAAAACAGGGCCCGGTTCGGCAGCGCCGTCAGGGAGTCATGGAAGGCCTGGTGGGCCAGTTGCTCCTCAAAGGCCTTGCGCTCCGTGATATCACGCGAGGCGGACTGCAGGCGGACCGACCCGTCGCCCGGGTCGGAGTAGGCGTGCACCTCAATGTCAAACCAGCGTGAGTCTCCCGACTGCGTGAGGAGCCGTGCGGCCACATGCGCGGTGTGGCTGCTGCGGGCGGCCGCCAGGCACGCGTCGAGGTGGCGCACGTCATCCGGATGGCAGATGGCGAATGGGCTGCGGCCGATCAGGTCGGCAGGGGGGTACCCAAGCCGTCCCTCCCACGAGGGGCTGACGTACGTGATGGTCCCGTCGGCGTCATGGAGCGCGATGAGGTCGGTGGCGTGGTCAGCGAGCAGGCGGTAGCGCCGCTCGCTCTCCTCCGCGCGTCCGCTTGCGCTGCGGAACGCCTGCTCGCGGTGCGCCAACTGATAGGCGATCAGCCCGTCCATCAGCCCGAACTCCGTGAAGAGCACGGCGTACACGAAGGCGACGCCAGGCGCGGCTGCGGCGACGGGGCCGCCGTGGACCACGGCGACAGAGTAGAGCCAGACCACCGCGTAGCCGAGGCCGAGGGCCGCTCCGGCAGCCACGACGGCCCATTTGCGGTAGAAGACGCCGACAACCGGCAGGATGAATAGCCCGCCTATGCCGACCGCCGCTTCCACGTCGGAGCCGAGGCGGGTGACGTGCAGTCCGATGGCGCAGACGCCGAAGAAGGCCAGCAGCTCGACCCAGGCCATGCCAGGCAGCCCGGTGAGGGCCCACGCCCAGGCGAGACCGATCGGCACCCATAGCCAGAAGTAGGCATACCAGGGCCCAAGGGCCAGCGGTGATCTCGCGAATTGAGCGGTGATGAAGACGACGAGCGGCACCGCGGCGATGATCGCGGTGCTCGCCACAAGCATCGGGCGCTGGGCACTGGTGTGCGAGGCCAAGCTAGCGCTCTCCCTCCTGGTTGCGCGGCATCCCGGCCTCCTGCCGGGTGGGAGTCAAGTGGGCTCCGTTCTGTTTATCGGTTTCGGCCAGCCCCGCGTTCACTTTCGGTTGCCCGCACTTCAAGGTCTGGGGCTCTTACGCAATGGCGCCGCCGGAAACGCCGATACGGGTCAGGACGGTGGAGGTGGCGCCCCTGCCCGAGTCGCTGACCCTCATGCTCCTGGACCTGGCGCTCGTGGCCGCGCTTGGGGCGAGCCTGCTGCACTACCGGCGCCACCCCGATGCCCTTTCTGGCGAGATCGTGTCCATGCTCTGCGCGTTCGCCGCCCTTGCCCTGCCCGCGAACCTGAGCGACAGCACCGACCTCTGGCGTCGGGCCGCTGTTGCGGCGGGCGTCGCCATCTTTCTGCTGCAGCCATACCTGCTCATCCGTGTCCTGGGGCACATCCGTGTCCTGGATCCGCGTGTGCGAACCCTGATGCTCGCGCCCCTCCCCGTTTTCTGGGCGCACCTGGCCCTGGGCCTGGGTGCGACGGGCGGCCCATGGGCGCTGGCCATCGGCGCCTACCTGCTCCCGGCCGAAATTTGGGGCGGCATCGCCTTCGTGGTGGCCTGGCGCCGCCGAGCCGGGGTCTCCCGCTACCGGATGATGCTGGCGGCCGTCGGCACGTTCCTGCTCAGCGCAGCCGTGGTCGTCGCCTCCCTCGCCGCATGGCGGCATGGGTTCTACACCCCAGCCGTGACTGCCCCGCTCGCCATCCCTGCGGTCTGCTGCTACTACCTGGCCTTCGCCACGCCGGACTGGCTGCGGCGGTGGTGGGCCGCACCCGTCGTGCACCGGTATGTGGTGGCCCAATTCACGGCCCGGACCGCCGGCGCGGCCGAGGTCCGGGCCACCCTGGCGCGCGTGGTCTGCGACGCCGTCGACGGCAGGGCCGCATTCATCGCCCGCCCGTCGGCCCGGGGCGATACGTTCATCATGGAGTGGCTGGCGGGCCACACGCCGACGGGCCACGAGCCAACCATGATCCCAGGCGGCGGCGCGATCGCCCGGACGGCACGGGAGGCGCACGGCCTTCATGCCGCCGGTCCCGACCTCGACGTCGCCGAGGCCCGTCTGCTCGCTGCGGTCGGCTCGAGTCATCTGTTGGCAGTGCCCTTTGCGGCGGAGGACCGCCCAATCGGCGTGCTGGTCATCGTGGCCGACCACGGCTGGATATTTCCCGCCGACGAGCTGGCCGTCATCGGAGAACTGGCGCACTACACGGCCATGGTCCTCAACAATGCCGAGCTGCTGGCGGAGACCCGGCGGCAGGCCCGGCGCCTTGACGCCCTGCAGCGGGTCACCGGCTCCCTCGTCGGCGCGCCTGACCTGGAGGCCATCATGCGCGAGACGCTGGACGCCGTGCTCAGCGTGGCGGGGGCAGGTGTCGGCGAGATCTTCCTGGCCGACGCGGCCGTGGGCGTGCTCAGGCGGCGGGCCCGGCGCGTGCGGCCCGATGCGGCGCCTCTGGAGCTGGCCACCGAGCTGCCCCTCGACCAGGGCGTGCTGGCCGAGTCCCTGCGTTCCGGGCGCATCATCTACAGCCCCGACGTCACGCACGACCCCCACCTGGCGCTGCCGGCGGATGCGGTGCGGTCGTTCCTGGCCGTGCCCCTGCGCTCAGGTGGGCGGACAATCGGGGTATTGGTGCTGCTGAGCGCCTCGGAGCTGAACCACGACGCCGATGAGCTGGAGCTGCTGGATGCCATGGCCGTCCAGATCGCCACGGCCTTCGAGCGGGGGCGGCTGTTCTCGGAACTGGCCGAGTCCGAAGCCCGGCTGCGGGC
>DATLTP010000084.1:0-4743 GCA_035533535.1 Bacillota bacterium
CTCGACGATCTGGCCACCCTGGTGCGGGCGGCCCCGCTGGGGGCGATGGATCGCACCCACGAGCGGCTGCGGCGGAACCTGGACGTCCTCGCGGGGCTATGGACGGCGGATCTGCGCTGCGCGGAACTGGGCGGGCAGATCTCCGCGCAGGCGCGGGCGGTGGACGAGGCGCAGCGGCCGGTGGCGGGCCTGGATGTCCTCGACGGCCTGCTCGCGGGCCTCGCCAGCGCCGTCCGGGATCGCGACACCCTGCTGCTGCCCCTCTGAGCGGTCAACTCGAGGCGCCGGAGTAGTGCCGGAGGCCCTGCCGCCAGAACCAGCGCGAGAGCACCAGCAGCGCCGCCGCCGCGGCCAGGCTGCCGGCGAGGCCGGGCGCCCCCAGGCGCCCGGTCAGGGCCTCGACCGGGACGCTGGTGGCGAGCGCCACGGGCACGATGAAGGTCAGGGCGCCCCGCAGCCAGCCCGGGTAGATCGCCACCGGCCAGCGGCCGGCGTCATACATGGTCTCGAAGATGACCAGGATGTTGTCCACGCGGACCAGCCAGAAGGCACAGGTGGCCAGGCCCAGCCACACGCTGTAGACGACGGCCCCGCCAGCGGCGAGGGTGACGGCGAAGAGCAGCGCCCGGCCGGGGCCGATCCGCGTGCCGAGCCGGGCCAGGGCGAAGAGCAGCACGCCCAGGCCGAGCGCCACGTCCGCCAACCGGTAGACCGCGACCTCCCGGACGCTGACCAGGACCTGGCTGTCCGCGGGCTGCAGCAGGGCGTAGTCCAGGGTGCCCAGGCGCACCTCCTCCATCAGGCGCTGCATGCCGGGCTGGATGACCAGCCCGATGGCGCCGCCGACCAGCTCGAAGACGCCGACCAGGGCCAGGACCTCCTGGGGGCGCCAGCCGGCGAGCCGGGTGGTGTGCGCGAAGACGACGGCCAGGCCGGCCAGCGCGGTGCCGAGGCCGATCAGCGACTGCAGGGCCTGGATCGCGAAGTTGGCGCGGTAGGCCAGTTCCCGCTGCGCCGCGACCCGGCCGAAGGCCAGCAGGAGGCGCAGCAGGCTCATCCGCCCACCGCCGCGTAGCGCCGGGTCGCGGCGCGCCAGAGGCCCCGGTGCAACAGCAGCACGGCGGCGAGCCAGGCCGCCTGCGCGGCAAGCCCGGCGGCGACCGCGCCGGGCGAGGGCTGCCCGGTCAGGAGCTGGACGGGGAAGGCCACCATCCAGCGGAAGGGCAGCGCGTCGGCGACGGCGCGGAAGGGACCCGGCAGCAGGGCCAACGGCGCGATCTGCCCCGACAGGAACAGCAGCACGGCCTCGTAGGCCTGGTTCAGGGCCGAGGTGCGGGTCGTCCAGAAGGCCGCCAGCGCCAGGGTCCACTCCAGCGTGAAGCGGACGGCAAAGGCCAGGCCGAGGGCCGGGATCAGGGCCAGGATGGCCCAGGGCCGCGGATGCAGCACCGGGTGGAAGACGAGGGCCAGCACGCCCGCCGTCGGCAGCAGGACCAGCATGGTCAGCGCCTTGTTGGCCAGGTTGTCCGCGAGATCGGCGTGGATGGGGTGCACCGGCCGCAGCAGCAGCGGGCTGAAGGCGCCCTCCCGGATGCGGCTGTCGAACTCATACATCGTCCAGCTGAAGGTCACCTGGTTGACCAGCATCAGGACGATGTAGTAGGCGGCGAAGGAGGCGCGGGAGAAGCCGTCCACCTCGCCGCCGGAGGCCGCGGCCACGGCGCTCCAGACCGCCAGGTAGACCAGGGGCCCGAGCACGGTCCCGAGGAGCCAGATCACCTGGGCGCCGCGGTACTGGAGCTGCACGGCCACCGAGGTCTGGAACTCGCCGCGGTAGACCGCCCAGAGGTGGCGCAGGCCGCCCGGGGTGCGCGGGGGGCCGCTGCTCACGGCGGGCCCTCCGCCAGGGAGGGCGCCGTGAAGACGTGCTCCACCACGTCCTCGATCGGGGGGTCCTGGACCGTGAGGTCCAGGACGGCGACGTCCGCCAGGATGCGGCCCGTCACCGCCGCGGCGGTGGCCCTGGGCACGCGCAGCGTGACCTCGCCGTCCTCGCTGGCCACGACCTCGCCGTAGCCGCGCAGATCCGCCGCCGGGTCGCTGGGGCGCACCACGATGGTCCGGTAGGGCCGGAAACGGGAGACGAGCGCCTCGAGCTGGCCGTCGAAGAGCAGGCGCCCCTGGTGGATCACGATCACGCGCCGGCAGAGCGCCTCCACATCGGCCATGTAGTGGCTGGTGAGCAGGACGGTCGCCCCCGTGCGCCGGTTGTAGTCGGCGAGGAAGGCCCGGATGCGGCGCTGGGCCACCACGTCGAGCCCGATGGTCGGCTCGTCCAGGAAGAGCACCTGCGGCCGGTGCAGGAGCGAGACCGCCACCTCGCACTTCATCCGCTCGCCCAGGGACAGGTTGCGCACCGGCCGGGAGAGCAGGGGGCCCAGGTCCAGCATGGCGTCGAGCTCTGCCACGGTCCGGCGGAACTCCGCGGGCGGGATGCGGTAGACCGCGCGGTGCAGTTCGAAGGAGTCGGCCGCGGGGATGTCCCAGTTCAACTGGCTGCGCTGCCCGGTGACCAAGGTGATCCGTTGGAGAAACTCGGGCTGCCGCAGGGCCGGGGTCCACCCCAGGACCTCGGCCTGGCCGGCGCTGGGGTGCAGCAGGCCCGCCAGCATCTTCAGGGTCGTGGTCTTCCCGGCCCCGTTCGGGCCGAGGAAGCCCACGACCTCCCCGGGGGCGATCTCGAAGGAGATGCCGTCCACGGCGGAAACCTCGCGGACGCGGCGCCGCCAGAGGCTGCGCAACGCGGCGCGCAGTCCCGGTTCGCGTTCCGGCACGGAGTAGGTCTTGCCGAGCCCGCGCGCGCGCACGGCGGGACCGGCCGGGGCGGGCGCCGGGGCACGGGAGGCGGGGAGGCGCGGCGGCCTGGCCATGGCGGGGCCGGGGCTTCGCTGCCCCGGGCCGGGGGGCCTGTCTCAGCAGCCCAGCGCCCCGGCCGCCGTCCCGGAGCCGAGCCCGGCGACCGGCGCGAGCGGCGTACCGGCCGCGCGGAGGTAGATGTAGGCGACGCGCCAGCCCTGCGGCGTGTCGACCACCACGTAGTCCCGCGCGACCACGGCCGAGACGGGCGCGGTCTGCTCGCAGCCCGGGGCGCTGGAGATCGCCTCCGCCAGCCGCGCCTCGACGGAGACGCTGACCAGCACGGCGCTGCCGCTGCCGGTCCACGGCTTGGTCGACCACTGCACCCCGCTGGCGCCCAGCCAGGCCGAGGACAGGTGGACCTGGCTGTAGGGCTGGGGGCCTCCCGGCACCGGAGAGTCGGCGGCGGGGGCCAGGGTGCGGGCATACAGCCGCTGGCCCAGCCACTGCCCGACGGGGCCACCGTTCTCCAGGGCATTTTCGGCGACCAGGGCGGGGATCTGCGGCTCGTTCCAGGCCGCGGAGGAGCCCAGGGACCAGCCCAGGACCGGCCAGTCGCGGATGGGGCAGATCAGCACGAAGACGCGCCAGACTGCGAGGAGGATCAGCACCAGGCCGAGGCCGGTCCCCCAGCGCCACGCCAGGCGGCGGTAGGCGATGCTGCGCTCCGCTTCGTCCATGGCCACTCGCCTCCGTGCCGGATTCGACGCCCCGGCGCGGGCCCCCTGGGCGATGCTGTGGGAACGGCCGGAGGCCGGCGACGGCTTGGGGCCAATCGCACAGCCCAGGGGCAGCCCGCAGACCAGCGCCGCGCCCTTGGCCGCAAGGAACCGGGCCGGCGCGGCGAAGGGCCCGTGCGGAGTCCGACCCGAAGGCGAGGAGGAATGGCCCGATGCCAGCCCTGGTCTCCGGCCGCAAGGTCCGCGTGGCCTTCATCGGCGCCGGCGGCAACGCCCGCGGCCACATGCGCGCGGTGCACCGCAACCCCGAGGCGGAGGTCGTCGCGATCTGCGACAGCAGCGAGCAGGCGCTCGCCGACGCGGCCACCCGCATCCCCGAGCTGGCCGAGTTGCCGAAGTTCACCGATTACCGGGAGATGATCGAGCGCATCCATCCCGACGGGGCGATCATCTCGATCCCGCACACCCTGCACTACGAGGTCGCGGCCCACGCCCTGGAGCGCGGCGTCTCGGTCGAGGTCGAAAAGCCCATGACCTGCGACCCCGGAGACGCGCGCCGGCTCATGGCGCTGCGCGACCGCACCGGGCTCGTGCTCGCCGTCGGCTACCAGCGGCACTACCAGGGCGTCTGGCGCTGGGTCCACGAGCACGTCGCGGGAGGCCAGTACGGGCCGGTGCACTTCGTGGAGGCCTGGCAATGCCAGTCCTGGGGCGGCGGCGGCTGGCGGGGGGTGCCGGCGCTCTCGGGCGGCGGCCAGCTCAACGACTCCGGCAGCCACCTGTGCGACATCATGCTCTGGGCCAGCGGCATCCGGCCGGCCGAGGTCTTCGGGTTCCAGGAGAACCGCGGCCTGGCGGTGGACCGCATCTCGGCGATCTCGTTCCGCTTCCCGGAGGCCGGCCTGGGCACGATGTCCATCATCGGCGAATCGGTGCGCGGGATGGACGAGGGCATGCAGTTCTGGTGCCGCGAGGGCCGCGTGCGGGTCGACGGGATCGACAACAGCGTGCGCGTCACCCTCTACGGGCCGGACGGGGCGGCCCACCCCGTCGACACCTCGGAGATCCCCAACTACCCCGTGGACAAGGACGGCAACTTCGTCCGCTGCATCCTCGGCCAGGACGAGCCGCAGGTCCCGGCCGAATG
>DATLTP010000085.1:0-5220 GCA_035533535.1 Bacillota bacterium
ATCATTTACGGGGTGGCCGTGCTCCTCCTCTCGACGCTGGCGATCAGCAGCCTGCCCAACCCGTGGCAGCTGGTGGGCGCCGGCGGCGTTTACGTGGTCGCGACCCTGGGCGTCATCATCTACCGCACGGTGCAGGCCGGGTGGGCGAGCGTCCGCCGCTCCGCCAGCATCGTCGGCCTGATTGCGTTGGGCTGCCTTCTCGCCGGGTGGGGCCTCAGCTTCATGCACGGCACCCTGGTGACCAACCCGTTCTTCGGCGTCCTGCTGGGACTGCTGCTGGCGGGGACCGGACGCGTGCTCTTCCCCACCGACGGGCCCGTGAAGTCCCCGGCGTAACGCCGATGCTTCCCCTGATCGGGATCACGATGGGCGACCCTGCTGGGATCGGACCCGAGGTGGCCGCAAAGGCCGCCGCCGACCCGGACGTGCGGGCAGCATGCGTCCCGCTGCTGCTCGGGGATCCCAGCAGGTTTGCGGCCTCAGGGTCCCCACGGACCCTCGTCCCCGTGGCGGCGCCCGCCGCCGCCCGCACCCTCCCCTCCAATGCGATCGCCGTGCTGCCCTGCGGGCTGGTGCCGGCCGGGTTGGCCTGGGGCGTGCCTGACCCAGTGGCGGGTCAGGCTGCCCTACACGTCATCGACACGTCCATCGACCTCGCCCTGGCCGGGGTGATCGACGGCGTGGCGACCGCACCCGTGAACAAGGCCACCATCGCCGCCTCCGGCGATCCCTTCACGGGTCACACGGAACGCTTCGCGGAGCGCACCGGCGCGGCCGAGGTCGCAATGCTGCTGGTCGGCGGGCGCCTGCGCGTCGCCCATGTCAGCACCCACGTGCCGCTCCGCCAAGCGATCGACCGCGTTCGCACAGCCCGCATCCTGACCGTGGCCCGCCTGCTCCACGACGGGCTGGTGCGCCTCGGCGTGGCCACCCCCCGCCTCGCAATCGCCGGTCTGAACCCCCACGCGGGCGAGGGCGGGCTGTTCGGGAGCGAGGACGCGGAGCAGATCGCGCCAGCCGTGGCCGCCATCCAGGCCGCCGGCCTCGACTGCCAGGGCCCCCTCCCGCCGGACACCGTGTTCTGGCGCGCAGCGCGGGGCGACTTCGACGGCGTCGTGGCCATGTATCACGACCAGGGGCACATTGCCTGCAAGCTGATGGGCTTCGCGGACGGCGTGAACATCACCCTCGGTCTACCCATCGTCCGCACATCCGTGGACCATGGCACGGCCTACGACATCGCTGGAAGAGGCACGGCCGACCCGCAGAGCATGCGGGAGGCCATTCGGATTGCGGCCCGCCTGGCTAGTAACCCTCCCGGTAGCGTCTAGCAACCACTCGATTGGTTACGGTTATATTTCACGCCAAGCGCAACCCTGATCTTGACGATTGCCTCCGATTGTTGTCGATTGGAGGAGGGTCTCGCCGAAGCTTTGAGCCACGTGGCCCGGACGAGTGTTCGGTGAACATAATCGGTGAACCATAACAAACCCTCAGGCGTCAAGCCGGATGCTTGCCTCTCAAAATCCGGACCTCAATCCTCGATATAGATATTCTGGGGCTGCCCTGCGCAGAGGACCGAATACCGCCCAATAGAGACTTTGCCCTGGGCCATTGCTTCGGGTATCAAAGGAGTATGGCCAGATGGTTGGTGTGGCTCCTAGCGATCACGACCGCGATCTTTGCGAGCCCGCTCTCGATGGCGCAGCCAGGCGAAGCGGCGCTCATCGGCACGAGTTCCTGCGTGGGACTGCCCCACTGCGATGGGCCTCCGCAGCGCCTCCCCTCCGCATCTGCGGCCGCCTCAGCGGCCCTGCTCCGCGCCGCTGACCGTCCAGCCCCCCGCCTCCTGATACCGGCCCAGATGGGGCCCAACCTGAACCTCAGCGATGCCCCTGGCGACGTCCTCTCGGTGGACGGCCGCACCTTCTCGGTCGTGAACCGGATTCACATGCGGGCCAGCACATACACGACGGGCGAGCCCGGCGTGGGCACGATCACCTACACGGGCACACGGGCCCGCGAGGGCGAGGCGGCGGTCGACCCGCGCTTCATTCCCCTCGGGACATGGATGTATGTCACCGGCTACCACACCCCCTACCTTCCGGCCGACGGCATCCTCGAGCACGCCGAAGACATCGGCGGCGCCATCAAGGGCGACCGCATCGACATCTTCATGGCGGAGTCCTTCCACGCCCTGGCGGAGTTCGGCGGCCAGACCGTCACGGTCTACATCCTGGTGCCACGGGTGGCGGGCACCTCCCCAGCCCTTCCGGGCGGCGTGCCCCACTAGGCAAGCGCATGCAAGCGCCCGCATGCAACAACGCCCTCCTGCGTAGGAGGGCGTCCCTGCGTCATGCCGACGAGCTCGGAGTCACTTGAGCGGCGAGTAGTCCGTCGGCTTCCAGATCTGCGTGTGGATCTTGCCGGTCAGCACACCGTCGCGCTCGCTCTCCTGACGCACCTTGTGCCAGGCGGGGTCCGACTGGAATGCATCCCATGCCCGCTGGCGCTCGCCCAGATCCTCCCAGCCCAGGATGTAGTGGAGCTCGTTTGAGGTGCCGAAGACTGGCTCCCAGAATCCGACCACGCGGAACCCGTGCTTCTCGAACAGCGCCATGGTGGCGGTGCGGAACCTCGCGTTCAGCGCACCCGTCTTGCCCGGCATCGCCTCGTACACCCGGTACTCATACAACATTCTGCGTGCACCCCCGGGTGCGTGCCTTCGCCTTCCCGTTGGGGCCGTCCTGCCCTACGCGAAGCGGTCGATCACCGTCACGCCGACGGTGGCGAACTGGTCCATGGCGGCCAGGACGTCGCTGGCGCCGCTGAGGGGGATGGTGCCGGTCACCAGCTGGCCCGGGTGGAGCTGTCCCCGCGACACCATGCGCATCATCTCGGGGTAGCGGGACGCCTGCATGCCGAAGGTGCCCAGCAGCTGCAGCTCCCGGGTCACGATCAGGCTGATGGGCAGCGCGACCTGGCCCTGGTTGTCCTGGGTGGCGAGGCCCACCTGCAGGTGGCGGCCACGGGTGCGGAGGCTGGACACCGACGCCCGGCACGTGGCCGCAATGCCCAGGGCATCCACGCTGACGTGCGCGCCGCCCCCCGTGAGCTCGCGCACCGCCTTGGCAGCGTCGCCGTCGCGGGCGTTCACCGTGGCAACCGCGCCCAGTTCGCGCGCCAACTCCAGGGCCGCCGGCGAGATGTCGACGGCCACCACCGAGGCGCCCAGCGCCGTCGCGATGTGGATGGCGGCCAGCCCGATGCCGCCGCAGCCATGGACGGCGACCCACTCCCCGGCCCGCAGCTGGGCCTGGTCGACGAGGCCATGGAACGAGGTCATGAAACGGCAACCCATGCTGGCGCCCTCGACGAAGCCAACGCCCTCGGGCAGGCGGACGAGGTTGGCGTCGGCGCGCGGCACGGCCACGTACTCCGCATACCCGCCCCACGAGGTGAACCCGACCAGGTGGACATGCTCACAGACGTTCTCGTGCCCCGACCGGCACATCTCGCAGCTGCCGTCGCCCTGGCTGAAGGGGACGATGACGCGGTCGCCGGGGCGATGGGTGCGGACCTCGGGCCCCACGGCCTCGACCACGCCCGTGAACTCATGGCCGAGGACGTGGGGCAGGCCCACCCGCACGTCCCCGACCCAGGCATGCCAGTCGCTGCGGCAGACGCCGTTGGCGGCAACCCGGATCACGGCCCCGTCCGGCGTGGGCGTCGGGTCCGGCACCTGGCGCACCACCAGCGGCTGATGGAGCGCTTCCATGACTGCGGCGATCATCGGGAATCGCCTCCATTCAGGCCGATTTCCCGCCGCCGGCGCGTGTAGCACGCGGTCAGGAGCTCGCGATAGCGCGTGGCCGCCGGCGGCTCGTCCTCCCGGCCCGCCAGCAGGGTCGGCACGAAGCGGGCGAACGTGGCCTCCACGACCTCGCGGGCGCCGGCCTCGGCCGCGCATTGCCGGTGGAGGAAGTCGATCCCGAAGCTGATGTGGCGGCCCTCGTCCTCCCGGATGCGGGCAAAGCCCTCGCGCAGGCCGGGGAAGGCGTCCGGGAAGGGCCAGGTCTCATCCAACCGCTCGTAGCCGGCCATGGCCAGCAGGCCCTCGATAATCCCGTGGTAGTGGGTCACGCCCTCGACCAGGACAGCCATGCGCCCGCGGGCATCCCCGTCCAGCGACCGCCGGATGCGCGCCGACACGTCCGCGATGTCGTCGACGAGCACGCCCTGGAGATTGCCGGCAAAATGCTCGGCCGCGTTGACCTGCGGCAGCACCTCCTGGAAGTAGCGCACAAAGAACTCGGTGTGCTTCATCTCCTCGAGCAGCTGCGTGCTGAGGAACATGCGCTCCTGCAGCGTGGGCATCGCCATCAGCCAGGGGGCCAGGGTGTCCGCCACCGACTCCTCGCCCCGGTAAAAGGTCGAGCAGGTGCCGATCAGGGCCTCGCGGTGCTCGGGCGAGAGCGCGGCCCAATGCGCCCGGTCCGGCTCGAGGTCGATGTCCTCCGGGTCCCAGGTGCCAAAGCGCTTGGCCTTGCGATACAGCTCCATCGCCGTGCCTGCCACTGCCGCACTTCCCTCTACCAGGCGGTGGCGCCGCCGTCGACGGCGATCACCTGGCCCGTGATGTAGGAGCTGGCCGGGGCTGCCAGGAACACGCAAACGCCCTTCAGCTCGCCGGGCCGCCCGATCCGGCCCAGGGGCGCGTCGCGCCCCATGCGCTCCTCGCCAACCGCCTGCAGGAGTCCTTCGGTCATCCGGGACGGGAAGAAACCCGGGGCGATCGCGTTCACCAGGATTCCGTGCTCAGCGAGGTGGGTGGCGAAGGTCCGGGTGAGCCCGACCACGGCGGCCTTGCTTGCGCTGTACCCGACCGCGGACAGCCGGCTGGGGTTGGTGCCCACCAGGCCCGCCAGGGAGGCGACGTTAATGATGCGGCCGCCCCCACCCTGGCGGACCATCTGGCGCGCCACGGCCTGGGAGACCAGGAAGGTGCCGGTGGCATTGGTGTCCATGACCCGCTGCCACTGCTGAAGCGGCATGTCCAGGGTGGGGGCGCCCCAGCTGATGCCGGCAGAGTTCACCAGGATGTCGATGGAACCGAAGGTGCTGACGGCGTGCTCAACCAGGGCGGCCACGTCCTCGGGCTCGGTCACTGACCCCGCGAAGCCCTCGGCTTCGATGCCAACCTTGCGCAGGCCTGCCACG
>DATLTP010000086.1:0-7467 GCA_035533535.1 Bacillota bacterium
GAAGATCACCCGCACCCGCTTGTACAGCGCGAAGGTCACGACGGACGTCAGGCAGACCTTGACCAGGTTGAAGGGCAGGATCGCCGCCAGCAGCGTCGGCTGGACCGCCGCCGCGGGGATGCCATACGCCCGCAGCAAGAAGAGGCCGTTGGCGGCAAACATCACGACGTTCATGACCAGCGCGCCCAGGACCAGCGAGGCCACCGCGCCGGACTTGCTGTGCCAGCGGCGGTAGAGCAAAGCTGATGGCACGACCCAGGCCGCACCCGCCAGCATGTTGGCAACCATCCCGATCACCGTGGGGTTTCTGCCGCTCACAAAGAAGAGGAACTCCTTGCCGAGCTCGACGGCCACGGCGGCGCCCGGCCCCAGGGCGAAGCCGGTCACCAGGGCGGGGAAGTCGCCGAGGTCATAGCGCAGGTAGGGGGGCAGAAGCGGCAGGTTGACCTCGAGGAACATCAGGACGAAGGCGATCGCGATCATGAAGCCGGTCCAGACCACGTAGCGGACACGGGCATTAGACCCCGACATCGGCGGGCACCTCCTAGCAGACACGCGAAGCGCCCCGGTGGCACCGGGGCGCAAGGCATGCTGGAGCCGCCCGCGCCCGGGCTGCCTTCTCCCATCCGGACTTTACCGTCGGCGCCGGAGTTTCACCGGCTCCTGCCGCCTCCACCCTGGTGGGCGGGCTTGGCTCGCGGGCTTTACCGCCGATCGGGAATTGGCGTCCCATGTTCCCCGCCGCTGCGCCGTTATCGCACAGCCCGGCGGGCGCCGGACGCCTCACCCTGCCCCGAAGGCACCTCGTCTATCCGTACGGTATCGAGCGAAGGGGGGCGCGTCAAGACGGTGCAGCCAGGCGGCGGTCGTGGAGCCATCCGTCGACGGTCCGCCCCGGTCCGTGGCGGGTCATATACGCCGAATCTTCACATACTCTTGGCGAGGCCGTCGCGAAACCCCTTGCGCCAGGGTCTAGAGTGTCTCGGGGAGGCTGATGGTGATCCTGTCCAGGAACGTGGTCCTTTTCGATCTTGGCGACACTCTCATGCATGGCGATCGTTCGCGCCGCTTGGCGCTTGCCTTCGGGGTATCCCAGAGCGACGCGGCAGCCGCCGTGCAGCAGGTCGACCGCTGGTTCATGGCCCGGGAGCGTCGCGCCTGGCACCACGGCGAGGACGGCTACGCCCGCCGCTGGGCCCTGATGGTGACCGAGATCCTCGGCCTGGCCGCTGAAGTGGATGAGGTGGCGGAGTTCGCGCGTCCCGCCGATGGCGACTGGCGCCTGTATCCAGAGGCCGAGGCCGTCCTGGAACAGGTGGTGGCGCGCGGCTACACCTGCGGGCTCGTGTCCAACTGGAGCCCGGCCGGGCGCGGGATCGCCCTGCGCCTTGGGCTTGACCGTTTCTTCCCGACCATGGTGTTCTCGGCCGAGGTCGGCTATGAGAAGCCGTCGGCGGAGATCTTCACCCACGCGCTCCGCCTGCTCGCCGCGCCGGCGCACGAGGCGCTCTATGTCGGCGACAACTACTGGGATGACGCGATCGGCGCCCGGCGCGCCGGGATCCTGCCCCTGCTGGTCGACCGGGTGGGTGCTCTGCCGCACCCGGGTCACGGGGATGTGCCGATGATCCGCGACCTCAACGGCGTCCTCGCCTGGGCGGCGCCGCTTGTGTCAGCCCGTGAGCTGGCCGTGGCCGACTAGGAAGGCCGGCCGCGCAGGTTCTCCCCCGCCCCCCGCGGAACCGTTTCCGCCGGGGGGTGGGGCCTTCATGCCGAATCGCACCTGGCGCCGCTACATCATCGCCTTCGCAGCGCTGACCGTCATCACCGTGGTCTCGCTGCAGCCTGTCTGGGGCCTGACGGCCACCGGCGCGGTCGCCGCGCGCTGGGTGTTCGCCATCCTTTGGAGCCTGCTCGCCGTCACCGGCTACCGCCGCTTGGTGGGGGGCATCGGTGGCCGCCTGCATGGGGAGGCCCGCATCGCCGTCCATTTCGGCCTGGTGGTGGGCGTGGCGATCATCGTGATCGTCGTGCTGTGGCTCCTGGGCGTCTCCCCAAGC
Source organism: Bacillota bacterium (assembly GCA_035533535.1). Taxonomy (GTDB): domain Bacteria; phylum Bacillota; class Sulfobacillia; order RBS10-35; family JAJYVM01; genus JAJYVM01. The sequence continues at coordinate 2,061 of DATLTP010000086.1, forward strand.
GGGTTGGCCGTCGGGGGCGCGCTGACGGGCGTCGTCCTGGGGCTGGCGGCCCAGTCGACCCTCAGCAATTTCTTCGCCGGGGCCGTGCTGATGACGCTGCACCCGTATCTGCCAGGCGACGCGGTCAGCCTGCGCTCGTCCTTTTGGGGCATCGAGTACCGCGGCCGCGTGGCCGACCTCAACTTCTTCTACACCGTGCTGGAGGACGAAAGCGGCAAGCGCATCGTGATTCCGAACGCGGGAGCCGCCAGTGCCGCCGTCACGCTGCTGCCGGACCTGCGGCGGCCCGTGGCCGTGCCCCTGCCGGCGGCCACCGACCTGGGCGAGGCCGAGCGGTCGCTGCGCGAGGCCGTGCCTGGGGCTGCGCTGAGCCTGAACCGCCTGGAGGCCGGAGCGCTCTGGGTGGACGTGCTGCTCCCGGACTCGGCACAGGCCGCCGCGCTGCTGACCTGGATGCGGCGGGTCACCTCGGCCGCGGGCTAGGGTTTTTCGCTGGACCTGGACCCGGCCCCCACCCTGGATACCCTCCGCCGACGGCTCTGGCCTGGGCCGGCATCGTCAGCCCGATGCTCGAGGGCGGCGGTCTCCGCACCGCCATCCTGTCCCCCGCCTGCCGGCTGCGGCTCCCGGTGCCCGTGCTCAACCGGGTTCACGTGCACCATCACGTCCCGGACCTCGGGCACGTGCTCCACCACGCGCACCCGCACCCGGTCAGCCACGGCGTGGGCTTCGCGCAGCGTGCGCGACGCGTCGACGCCAATCTCCATGTCCACCAGCACATGCGAGCCCATGCGCCGCGTCCGCACCTGCTGCACGGCGGCGACACCCGCCACCAGGCGGGCCTCAGTGCCGACCCGCTGCAGGATGCGCGGCTCGCCGCGCGCATCGACCAGGTCGCCCATGGCCCCAATGGCCAGCAGCCAGCCCCAGCGCACGATGAACAGTGACACGAAGAAGCCCGCGGCCGGGTCCAGGATCGGCAGCCCCAGCCGGGCGCCCAGGATTCCGCCGAAGGCGGCCAGCGAGGACAGTGCGTCCGACCGGTGGTCCTCGGCGCTGGTCAGCAGGGCCGGGGAGCGCTGGCGCAGGCCAAGCGCCCGCCCATAGCGGTACAGGGCCTCCTTGACCACGACGGAGATGGCGGCGACCCAGAGGGCGGCCACAGCCGGCGCCGGCCCGGCCACCGGATGCAGCAGGTGCTCGGCCGAGGCCACGGCGACCTCCAGGCCCGCCAGGCCAAGCAGGACGGCGACGGCCAGCGAGGCGAGCGACTCCGCCTTGCCATGGCCGTATGGGTGGCCCGCGTCGGCGGGCTGGCGCGCCACGGCCAGGCCCACGAGCACGGCAACGGAACCCACGGCGTCCGCGGCCGAGTGGATGCCGTCAGCCAACAGCGCCTGGCTATGCCCGAAGATGCCGACGCCCACCTTGAGGGCCGCCAGGACGAGGTTGCCGCCCAGGCCGGCCCAGGCGGGGCGGTCGTCGCGCCGCTGCCTCCTGCTCATCTGCTTATTATATCGGCGTGCCGCCCAAGCCGAGGACGGGGGGCGCCTCTCTGCGCCCCCCGTCCTCGGCAGCGTCACTGATTCACCACACCGAGCGCCCGCAGCGCGGGATGAAGGGCGCGCGCAAGGCGCGCCCCCCTACACCTCGGCTGTGCGGGGTGACCGGGCGCCCGCGTCCGCGCTTCCGTTCCGCTTCCCCTGTTCAGCAAAGTACAGGTAGATCGGGCTGGCGATGTAGATGGACGAGTAGGTGCCGAAGCTGACGCCGACCAGCAGGGCGAGGGCGAGGTCCTGCGTCGAGCCGCCGCCGAAGATGTAGACGGCGAGCAGGGCCAGCAGCACCGTGGCGACCGTGTTGATCGTGCGGTTCAGCACCTGGTTGATGCTGGTGTCGATCAGGCCGGTCAGCGACTCGCCACGCTTCCTGCCGCGCAGCCGCTCGCGGATGCGGTCGAAGACGATGACCGTGTCGTTCATCGAGTACCCGTACACCGTCAGGACGGCGGCGATGAACGGCGAGTTCACCTGGAGGTGAAAGACGGAAAACAGGCCGATGGTCAGCGTGATGTCATGCAGCAGGGCCAGCACGGCGGCCACCGCGAAGCGCCACTCGAAGCGGATCGCCAGGTAGCCAACCATGAGCAGGGTCGCCAGGCCAACGGCCAGGAGGGCGTTGGCGCGCAGCTGCTGGCCGATGACGGGCTGAACCTCGTTCAGGCTGATCTGCTCACCGCCCAGGGTCTTGGTCATGGCCTGGGTCAGGGCCAGGCGCTGAGAATCCGGGATCGGCGTCGTCGACACGACGTACTGCGAGACGTACCCGGCGCCGCACCCATTGTTGCTGCCGAGCTGCTGGATCGTGGCGGAGCTGAGGCCGCTGCTGGCCGCAACGCTACGGACCTGGGAGACGCTGACCGTTTTCGGGTAGCAGTAGTCCAGGACCACGCCGCCCGCGAAGTCAACGCCGAAGTTCAGGCCCTGCACGATCAGCGAGACCACCGTGATGGCCAGCAGCAGGCCGGAAAGGCCCATGAAGAGGCGCCGGCGCGCCATGAAGCGGAAATGGTAGCGCATCAGGCCCGACCTCCTGAGGAGGGACGCCGCTTGCCGGCGCCGCCACCCTTTTTGCCCTGAGACCGGCCCGACCGGGACCCGCCGGAACGCTGGCCCTGCTGGCCGTTGCCGGAGCCGGAGCGGGAGCGGGCGCCCGGGCCGGAGCCCTGCCGGGACCCGCCACCTGACGAGCCGGAGGAGCCCGACGAGCCGGAGGAGCCGACTGACCCCGCGGACCCCGCGGTCAGGGCGCCGCCAGCCGCGGCCGCGTCAGCCGACGCATCCTCAGATTCGGCCTCACGCTCACCCTGCGCGCGGGCATCCGCGCCGCGGCCGGCTGCGCCCAAATCAACATCCTTGAAAGCAAAGCCAGAGCGCGAAGGCTGCGCCCGCCGCCGGGTGCCGGAGCCCGCGCCCAGACCACCCGCGCCATCCGACCCCGCCATGCCGTCGACGGCCACGGACGGCCCGCCGGCCCCGGCCAGGGCCGCCGCCGGGTCCCCCCGCCGCGCAAAGAACCAGGCACTGGGCTGCGCGCCCGCGTCCACGAGCTTGCCGAGCACGAACTTCGTGAACGTGACCGCGGTGATCAGCGAGATGATGACACCGACGCCGACCGTGACGGCGAAGCCGCGGATGGGCCCCGATCCGAGCCAAAACAGCACCGCGGCCGCGATGACCGTGGTCGCGTTGCTGTCGTAAACCGCGCGCAACCCGTTGCGGAAGCCCTCGTCGATGGCCGAGCGCAGCGTCCGCCCGCCGCGCAGCTCCTCCTTGATGCGCTCGAAAATGATGACGTTGCCGTCCACCGCCATGCCGACCGACAGGATGAGGCCGGTGATCCCTGGCAGCGTCAGCGTTGCGCCCAAGGCCCACAGCACACCCAGCAACAGGATGGCGTACACGGCCAACGCGAAGTCGGCCCAGAACCCGGGGATTCGGTAGAGGGTCAGCATGAACGCCGCCACCAGGACGATGGCGATGGCCGCCGCCATCTTGCTGCGGTTGACGGAGTCGGCACCCAGCGTCGCGCTGACGGTGTTGTTCTGTACGACCTTGAGCGAGACGGGCAGCGCGCCGGAGTTCAGCTCAACGGCAAGCGCCTGCGCCTGCTGCAGGCTGCCCATGTTGGTGATCACGCCCTGGCCGGTGGGGATGGCCCCCTGGATGGTCGGGTTCTCAATCTGGTTGCTGTCCAGGTAGATCGGCATGGTCTTGCCGATGTTGGCGGTCGTGTACGCCGCGATCTTCTTGGCGCCGGCCGGGTCGAACTGCAGCGCGACCTCCGGGTCGTTGTTCGTCCCGAGCTGGGCCTGCGCGCTGACGAGGTCGGCGCCGGTGGTGATCACGGTCTTGCCATCGCTCTCCCGGAACTCGAGGAGGCCCGTCTGGCCGATGGTCTGCAGCGCCTGGTCGGCGTTTTTGACCCCGGGCAGCTGGACGATGATCTTGTCCGCGCCCTCCTGCTGAATCTGCGGCGACGCCACACCGAGCGCGTCGACGCGGTAGTTCATGACCTGCACGGCCGTCTGCATGGCCTGCTGCGTCACGGGCGAGTTCGGTGTGGGCTCCGCCTGGAACACCACGTAGAGGCCGCCCTGCAGGTCGAGGCCCTGTGTGATGTGGTTCACAATGGGATTGGCGCCAAAAAAGTAGTAACCGGCCGCCAACACGATTACAAAAACAGCGACAACGGTGCCCAGACCGCGTCGTTTCCGCAAATTCGGCTGCCTCCCCCGTGCGGGCCAAGGATGATTATAGGGCCCTTTTCCCGCGCTTGTCGACTTGACGAATAGCCCAGATGCGCGATTCGCGGCGGGACGCATACGCGTCCCGCCCGCCCCGTTTCTAAGCTTGCGGGTCCGGCGTCTCCCGACCGCGCGCCGATTGCGTGGGTTTCTTCACAGGGCCGTCACTGCCTGCCGCGCGCGCAAGTGGCTTTCCGGCGGCGCTGCCAGCGGCCGGCTTTGCCGCCCGCCCGCTGCCAGCGCTGGCTCGTTTCCCGTCCGCGGCGCCGCGGCGCGGGTCGGGTTTGCCCCCGCCCCCCGCCGGCCGGGCCCCTGTGCCCTGGCCGGCCGGTCCCGCTCCGGCCTTGCCCCGCGCGGCGGGCCCGCCACCGGCTGCACCGGCGGGACGACGCACCGCGCGCGCCCCGCCTGTGGACGCCTCGGAACCCGGCAGGCGCGGCTCCCGCACAGGGCCCCTGCCGGCTGCGTCCCCGCTCGCAGGGCCACCACTGAAGCGGCGCTCGCCACCGGCGCCAGTGCCCGTCCCCCTGCCCGCCCCATCGCCACCCGCAGGGCCACCGCTGAAGCGCCGCTCGCGGCCCGCACCAGCGCCTGCTCCCCCGTCGCTCGCGCGGCCAGCGCCAAAGCGCCCTTCGCGGCCCTCCCCAGCGAACCGGGGACCAGCGGCGCCGCGGCCCGCGCCCGCGCCGGGCCCTCGACCGGCACCCTCAGCGCTTGCGCGGCTAGTGCCCGGAGCGAAGCGAGGACCCGCGGAGCCAGGGCGAGCACCAGCGCCCGGCCGCTTGTCGGGGCCGTTGGCGCTGGTAAAGCGCCGATCTCGGCCCTCCCCAGCGAAGCGGGGACCAGCCGGGGCGCGGCGTTCACTTGGTCCCCTCCCGGTACCGTCGCCGCCTGCTGGGCCACCGCTGAAGCGCCGCTCGCCGCCAGCACCAGCGCCCGCTCCCCCGTCACTTGCGCGGCCAGCGCCAAAGCGCCGCTCGCGGCCCTCCCCAGCGAAGCGGGGTCCAGCCGGGCCACGGCGCTCACCGGATCCCCTGCCGGTACCGTCGCCGCCTGCTGGGCCACCGCTGAAGCGCCGCTCGCCGCCAGCACCAGCGCCCG
>DATLTP010000087.1:0-15601 GCA_035533535.1 Bacillota bacterium
CGGGACGGCGTGACCGCTGTCCGTCCGCGGCAGGCCCTGCGCTCGCCGCCCGCGAGGGGCGCCGGCCGGCTCTGCTGGGCCGGAGGGCGCGGCCGCCGGCGCGACCGTGCAGCCGGGGGTTCTCAGTTCGGTCCGGTGCCCGAAGCGTCCCGCTGCGGGCGGCCAGGCAGCGACAGACATCCGGCCGTCCGCAACCGCTCCCCGTCGCGTTCCGAGTGCGGCCATGCGGCCGGACGGTGGAGGATCACGTGGCGCCCTGCCCCGGCCCTGCCGCGGACCGGCCCGGGACGTGGCGGGCGAAGTACTCCTTCAGCGCGCCGCGGCTTTCCAGCGCCAGCTTTTCGTAGATGTGGCCCAGGTGCGTCTCCAGGGTCTTCGGGCTGACCAGCAGTGTGCAGGCGATCTCGCGGTTGCTGAGGCCGCGGCTCACCAACTCGGCCACTCGGTACTCCTGGGGCGTCAGGCGCGCCAGGGGACCGGTCGTCAGCCGATGCCGGCGGCGACCCCCGGCCGATCGCCGCTCCGCCTCCGCGAGGCTCACCCAGTAACCGGCGCCACTGCCGTCGAGCCGAACGGACGCCTCGTCCAGCACGCGGCGCGCCCGCAAGGGATCCCCCTGTCGCCGCAGCCAGGCACCGTGCGCCAGCAGTGTGCGACCCTCCTCGAGAGTTTCGCCCACCTGCCGGTGCAGGGCGACCGCGGCAGCGAAGCACGCCTCGGCATCGGCCGCCCGGCCCTGGGCCGCGGCCAGCATGGCGCGGCAGCGCAGCGCGATGGCCTCATCGCCCTGCCAGCCCATCCGTTGTGCGCTGGACTGCATTCCGTCGATCAGCGGCGCGGCCTGATCGAGCCTGCCGGTGTGCAGGAGGGCCTCGATCCCCTCCTGCGTCCAGCGGAACGGATCCAAGCTGGCATGCATGAAGGCCGCGGCCATCTCCGCGGCATTGGCGAACGAACCGGCCGCCTCGCCCCACCTGCCGCGGCGCCCGGCCAGTGCGGCCTGCGCGAAGGCCGCCAGCATGCGGACAGGTGCCTCCCCCGCGGCACGGGCCTCCGCATCCGCCAGGGTGAAACACGCCGCGGCACCGTCCAGGTCGCCCATGTCCATGAGCACCCTGCCCCGGTGCAGCCGCGGCTCCGCCGTCATCCAGGGCAGGCCGATCCCATCCGCCGGGATCGCCTCCGCGTGTGCGAACGCCGCGTGGAGGTCGCCCCGCCGCCAGGCGAGGTCCGTGAGGAAGGTCTCCGTCCAGATCAGGGACGACATGGAATGGCGGGTGCGGGCCAGCGCGTTCGTCTCCTCCAGGGCCACCCGCGCTTCGTCGTAGCGGCCCCAAAGCAGAGCCACGACGCCGTGCGCCATCGACACGCTCCAGCCGATGGTCAGCTCCAGGTCGTCCGGGGGCCCGGGGGGCATCTGCACGGCCGCTTCGCGAGCCCAGCGGTATGTCTCGGGCTCGCCCGCGCCCCAGCTGACCCAGGCCCGGCACGCCTTGGCCCTGGCCAGCAGGGCCGGGTCGCCGGTGGCACGGGCCAATTCCTCACCGCGCTCGACGGATGTCACCGCCTCGGGCAGTCCGCCGAACGAATGCAGGAGGACAGCCTGCGTGACGCACATCTCTGCCGTCAGTTCCGGGGAGTGTCCCGACGCCTCGTCCACGGCTGCCCCGAGGTTGGCGCGGGCCCCGGTCGCATCGCCGATGAAGGTGCATGAGAGTGCCCAGGCAGCGTGGATGCGTGCCCGCAGACCATGGTCGGTATCGGCTGCACCCAGTGCGGCGGCAAACGCTACGGCGGCCGCCTGCTGTCTCCCGGCCCGCTGATGCGCCAAGCCGAGGCGGTACTGCAGGTCGGCCCGTCCGGGGTCGCTCCGGCGGCACAGGGCCAGCGCTTCGCTCCAGCGCAACGCCGCTGACTCGCTGGCCCCCACCGACTCCGCCTCCTCCGCGGCGTTGCGGAGGTCCCGCAGGGCCCGCAGGTCGCCCGGAATTGCCGCCTGCAGCACATGCGGCGCCAGTTCGGACGCGGGGGCGCCCCGCCGGCGCAGCCACTCCAGCGCCCCGCGGTGCAGCGCCCCACGGCGGGCCTCGGACAGGTCCTCGTACAGCGCCTGCCGGAACAGCGGATGGACGAAGGCCCACCGTTCCCCACCCGCGGGCACCAGCACGCCAAGCGCCCGGGCGGGCTCCAGCGCGGTCTCCGCAGTTGCAGGCTCCATTCCGGCAACAGCCAGCGTCTCTTCCAGCCGGAAGGTGAGGCCGACGACGCTGGCCGCCTCCAGCAGGCGCGAGGTGGCAGCCGGCAGGCCGCTCAGGCGCGCCAACAGCGGCCAGCGTCGCGGCGTAGCGGCACCATCCCCCCTTGGCGCCGCCGTGGGCGCAGTTCGCCAGACCCGAGCCAGCTGCTCGATTAGCAGCGGGTTTCCGCCCGCCAGGTCCCGCGCCAGGTCCGCCTGATCCCGGCTGGGTGACGCCCCCAGGACCTGTCCCAGCAACTGCTCTCCGGCAGTGGCGCTGAGCGGCCGCAGGTCCCGGAGTTCGGCCAGCCCGTCCTGGGCCAGGGCCTCCGCGATCTCAGACGCCGCGGCGGGCCATGCGCGCAGCCCGCCCACAAGCGCCACGGGGAGCCGGCCCAAGCGATGGGCAAGGAAGCGAACCGCCTCCAGGGAGTCCGGGTCGCTCCAGTGCATGTCGTCCAGGCAAACAAGCAGCGGCCGCGCCTCCGCCACGCTGGCCAGCAGCCAGTAGGCGGCGTACAGGAGCGCCGCTCGCGCTCCCGGACCCCGACCGGCCGGCGGGTTCTCCGTTGCAGCAGGGCCATAGAACCAACCCCGCAGCACCTCGAGGCCTCGCGTCAGCTCCGCCGCCCCTGTCCCGGGCTGGCGCACGACCGACTCCACCACCTGGTGCAGCAGGGCGAAGGGGTAGGCCTGCTCCTGCTCCTGACCCGCTACCGACACCAGCGTGAAGCGGTCCGCGGCGGCGGCGGCCGCCACCGCGAGCAAGCGCGTCTTGCCCAACCCCGGGTCGCCCCGAAGGAGCAGAACCGCACCGCGGCCGTCCCGGGCGCCCGCAAGCGCCGCATCGAGGCGCTGCCGCTCGCCGTCACGTTCCCACAGGGGCGATGGGGTCGGCTGTGCGGGGCTCACGTCGCGCAGCCCCGTGCCAAGCGCCGGCCGCCGCAGGGGCCTGCGATGCACACAGCCTCCTGGCGCACGCGCCTGCCCGTCAGCGGCGGGGGCCGGTGAGCCGTGTGAGGGCGAATGTTCCCGATGCGGTGGACCCGGGTAAGTGGCCGCTCGGGGAGCCCGCGCCCGGTCGCCCGGCAGGGAGCCCCAGGGAGACCGTGCCCGATGAGCGATGGCGCCGCCTGCGGGTCCCCTTGCAGCGGCGTTCGACGCAGGTCAGCGAGACCCGGGCGCGCGATGCCGATCGAGCGGTCGAATGGGCGGGTGGCGTGGGGAACACCGCTTGTCAGCTTTTACACCCGCCATCGCTGACGGCCCACGGTCGCCGCCGCGTGTTTGATGTGCGCACCTCCGTTCGACCTATGCCAGGTACGGAAATACGCCAACCGACCGGTCCGTCCGATGAGCCGACGTATCGGGCCAACAATTCCATGCCGCGCTGCAATTTCCTTCCTGCTGGCTCGGAGAGTTGCGGCGACGCCGCGCCGAGGTGGCGGCCGCGGTGTCCGCCGCGCGCAAGGCGGGCGATGCCGAGGGCGCCACGCTGCTGGTCGGGCAGACGGCGGGCTTGATCCGGGACCTGGCCCCCGCTGGGGAGTTGGTCGAGCGCATCGTGCGCGACGCGGAGGGCCTGCCGCGGGCCCGGATCCAGGAGGTGCTGCGCTAACAAGCTGGCCGGTGCCGAATGATTGCGGCGCCGGCCCTTTGCGGCCGAAGAGGCTTGCGGTGCGGGCTGCGACCTGCGGTCCAATTCATGGCATCTGGCCGCAAATCTCAGGAGCAGAGCAGCTAAAGATCAGGGGGCGCATGCCGGCGCCCCCTGATTATTTCCTTCCGGGGCCGGCGCTACGGTGCCCATGGGCCTCCGGGAACCCCAGCGTCTCCGGCATGAGGGGCGGATCGTTGCGCAGGTCGATCGGCGAATGGCGTGTACTGGCCATGGACCTCTGGTACTCGCCCGGCCGGGCGGCGGACACGCCGGTGAACCGGGGCCTGGACCGTGCGACGGACCTGCTGCGGCGCGCCGCAGCCGTCCACCTGGGTGCGGTGCGGCTCATCGACGCCTCGGCCTTCGCGGAGTTCGAGCGGTGGCAGATCTATGCGCGGCACGCCAGGCACTGCACCTACTGGGGCTACGCCGTCGCGGACGCCTTCGGCAGCCGGGTGCGCGCGGGTTCGTACGCCGGCCTCTCCGTGCCGCTGCTCAGCATCCACTACCGCGAGGCCGGACCCGCCTGCGTCGCGCCCCACCACGCCACCGGCACCCGGCCCCGGGCACTGCGCACGATCCTCGATCTGTTGAGTCTGCTGGATCCGGCCGAGCAGAAGCGCCTGTTCGGCGAGCCGGTATGAGCCCCCTCGCCCGAGCCTCGCCCCTTCCTGGCGTCTAGGCACTCGAAACGGAGGTGCGGAACGATGCGCAATGGGCGGTTTCGGTGGCTGGCGGTCCTGGCGGCCCTGGCGGTCCTCGTCCAGCTGCCGGTGACCCGGGCGGACGCGGCCGGCGCCTGGTCCCAGCCCCAGCAGGTGCTGACCCTGAACGGCTCGCTGACGACGATGTCGCCGATGGTGCTGGACGGCGCCCACCACTATGAAGTGGCAGATCTGGGCGGCGCCCCCGCTCTGCTGACGGATGCCGGCGGCACCTGGCAGCAGTACGGCACGAACGTCACGGACATGTCAGGCACCAACAGCGAGGGCATCTTCGGGCTGGCGGTCTCCGCCGGCGTTGCCTACATCCCCTACATGGACGGCAAGAGCGACCTGAAGCTGGCATACGATCCGAACGGTCCCGCCAACGCTTGGGTGGACGTGACCGTCGTGCCGAGCGGCGCCCAGTGCGGTCCCGGCCAGGAGACGGAGGCCCCGGCGGCGGCCGTCGTCGTCGGCGTCCTGGCCGTGGCCTTTGACGACGGCGCCCCATGCCGTGCGAGCACCTCCGAGACCAACGACGTCTACGTGGCTGCGGCGCCGATCAGCACGCTGGCGGGCGGCGCTTCCGCGTGGCAGATCTCCCAGGTGAGCACGGGTGCGAGCAAAGGCGGCGTCTACCCGGCAGTGGCCGCGGACGGGGCAGCCCTCGACCTGGCCTACCAGATCGGCGGCAACGGAGGCGCCATCGGCTTCGCCAAGGGCACGCCGGGTGGGGCGAACGGCTTCACCTGGCCGGCTGCGACCCAGGTGGCGGGGACCGTGTCCAACCAGGGAATGGACCGGCCGAAGATGACGCTGGCCGCATCCGGGGGCGTCGACGTCATCACCCTGGGCGCCGGCGGCAGCCAGGTGGACACATGGGCACTCACCAATGCGAGCGGCAGCTGGGTGTCCTCGAACGTGTACCCGAACAACCGCACCGGAGGCGAGCGGCCCGCCGCCGCGATCGGCGTCTGCGGCGAGATGGTCGCCTATGCCCAGAACGCCGTGGGCGGCTCGCAGGCGCAGGTGATGGTGGCCACGCTGGCGGGCGGCCAGTGGAGCCCCGCCAGCGTCGGCGCGCCGGAGCAGAGTCTGGACTCCATGTGGCCCGGCATCGCGGCGACCGCCAACGGCTACGATCTCGTGTGGGTCGACGACGACAGCGGCTCGCCGGTCCTGTATGCCTCGAGCACCCTCTGCCCACCGGTGGTGACGGCCGTCAGCCCGACCGGCGGTCAGGCGGCGGGCGGCACCATGGTGACAATCACCGGCCAGGCCCTTACGGGTGCGACGACCGTCGACTTCGGCGCCGGCAACGCCGCCGGCGGCGTGACCGTCGTCTCGGCGACACAGGTCACCGCGACCGCGCCGGCGGGCACCGGCACCGTGGACGTGACCGTGACGACGCCCGGGGGAACCAGCGCGACGGGCCCCGCCGACCAGTTCGCCTACCAGGCGGCGTCTGGCGCCACCGGCAGCGCCTCCGCATCCGGGACGGCGCCGCCGGCCGGCTTCACCGACCTGGGTGGGTACGACTGGGCCGGGGCAGCCATCGCAGCTTTGGCCAAGCAGGGCATCATCAAGGGCACGGCTCCGGGTACCTTCGACCCCGCGGGCCAGGTGACGCGGGCCCAGTTCGCGGCCCTCACGCAGCGGCTGTTCTCGCTGCCGGCGCCGACCCAGCCGGTGGCCTTCAATGACGTGCCGCAGAGCTACTGGGGCTATGCGGCCGTCGAGGCCGCCGCGCCGTACTTCGACTACTTCCAGGTTCCGGGCGGCGGCTACGCCTTCCAACCCGACCAGGCCTTCGACCGGCAGGACGTGGCCACCGTGATCGTCCGCCTGCTGACCGCGAGCGGCAAGCTGCAGGTGCTCAGCAGGGCCGACACGGCGACGGTGCTCGGTAAGGTGACCGATGCCACGACCATCGCGCCGGCCCTGCAGCCGTACGTGGCCACGGCCATCAAGGCGGGGATCATGGCCGGCTTCCCGGACGGCAGCTTCCAGCCCCAGGGCCTGCTCAACCGCGCCCAGGTGGCGGTGCTCCTGCAGCGGCTCCAGAACAGCTTCGTCACCGTCAGCGGCTCGTAGCCGGCCCTGGGTTAGAGCACCGGGCGCCCCGGTGTCCGCCGGGGCGCCCGCAAAGCCGCAGCCAGAAAGACGGACGTTGGATGACGCCCGTGGGGCCCCACGGAGGCGGGGGACACCAGAACCGGTTGTAGGAGATCAAGACCGTCAGCACGGGCCGCGGCGCCTTCACTTGGGACCTGCGTGACCCGGGGTACCCGCCGTTAGCGCTGGTCACGGCCAACAGCGTCCGCGGTGTGGGCAGCATCGGCTGGCTGGCGACGGCGCTGCGGGGCCCGCGCCGGGGGGAGCTGACGGAGCCCGTGTGGCTGATGTACGACGCGAGCCAGTTGGCGCCGTCGCGGATGAAGAACGAGGCGGGCCGGCTGGGGGTGGACGGCATCGTGGGCGCGAACCCTCACCTGATCGCGCACGGGACCGACGCGGTGGAGGTCTGCGTGGTGGACGCGGCCGTCAGGCGCACCGGCTCCCGCGAACGCGAGGGCAGGGGGTCGCGGCGCAGGTGGTGATTCCCGTGGCCGGCGACATCCGTGGCACCACGGCGTCGTTCACGGCGCCGCAGCCGGGGGGCGGGGGCGGGACCGCCCAGCAGCAGTTCGTAGACGGGAAGCTGCCTCATGAATTGGGTACCGCAGAAACCGTCTACCGGGCAATTCGGCGGCCCGGCTGGGCGGCATCCTGGGCGGCATCGTGAGTGGGGTCACCGGGGGCGACATGGGCAACGTCTGAGGGCGGACGGCTCGGATGACGGTAGGGCGGGGGGCCAACCTCGGAGGGTGGCAGGCGAGCTGTCGTCGGCGCCAGGGCGCTTGGGGCGCGGGCCTCGCCGCTGGCTTGAAGCGGTCGCGGCGGTTATGGGGCACGGGCCCGGCTCCCGCCGATCGCGCCGCTGCCTGGCCGCGAGGCTGGAAAGAACCCTGGTGCGACTGGGCGAGGATGCTACGGCGGGAGTGTGGGAGGATGCGTAGCCGATGCCTTCGGCTTTTGGCACTGCTCACGGTTCTGCCGCTGCTGCTGCAGGTGCCGGCTGTCGGCGTGTCGGCGGGCGGTGGCCCGACGATCACGTCGGTGACCTTGTCCGGGTCGGGCGCCGACCTGCAGGTTGCGGTCAACGGATCGGGCTTCGGCCCAGCCCCTGCGGTCGACGGCACAGCCTCTCCGTATGCTCGGCAGCAGCCGATGCCGTTCACCGGTGACACGCCGTTCCTCGTTGTGATCGACAAAACCCAGGCCGGCTGGCAGGCGGGGTGCGACAATTTCCTCGTCTCGGGCGGCACCGGGCAGCCGCCCTGCAGCGGCGCCAACAACGTGGGGCTCGTCTACCAATCCTGGACCGACGGACAGATCCTCATCGGCGGCTTTGGCAGCACTTACGGGACCAACGGGTGGTTCGTGGCCCCCGGCGACTCCATGAAGGTCACGGTCTGCAGCACCGCCAGCTTCTCAAGCTGCACCTCGTGGACGGGGGCGCTTCCCGCGTGCCAGCCGACGATCTCCAACGTGACGCCCACCACCGTCCCCCAGGGCGGAACCGTTGGCCTGCGGGGGTGCGACGTTCTCGGCTGGGGCGGGTCGGCGGGCGCCCTGCAGCTGACGCCCACGACGTCGGTCGCCACGCAAGGCGGGGTTCTGCAGGAGGCCCCGCTCCAGATCCAGCAGGTGCACTCGCTGGGCGGGGGGTCCTTCAGCTTCACGGTTCCGGAGGACACCCTGCCGGCGGCCTACACCCTGATGGCCGTCGACACGGGCGGCCGGAAGAGCAACGGGGTCCCGCTGTCCGTCGTTGCCGCCGGAACCCCGTCCTTGCCCGTCTCGACGCACCTGGACCTGCTGGCCACCGACGGCGGTGGCGCGTTCGCCCCCCTCGGCTCGGCCAGCCCGCCGGTGTTCACCCTGGTCATCGGCCCTGAGACCCTGACTTACGTGAACTACGCCCCCACACCACCTCCCTACGCGAACCCGGGTCCCCCCGCCGCCGGTGCCTCGCCGGGGCCGTACAACTGGGGCACCCTGACTTCGCAGTGGTGGCCCGCGCCCCCCCAGGTCCTCGCCTCAAGATCCACGGAGGCGGTCCTGCCGGTGGTGGTGGGCACCGGCAGCTGCACGGGTTCGGTTACCTTCAGCATCCTCAGCTGGACGGACCTCGTGCCTGTGGTGACGGATTCCGCCGCGGCGGCCGACGGGAGTCCCGACGGCAGCGTCGGCCACTGGCAGACGATCAAGCGCAAGGTGTTCCAGGGCCCGGGGTACGACGCGAGCGGGAGCTGCCTTGTCGAGGGTGGGAACCAGTCCGTCAGGGTCACCCTCCACCCCGGGGTCAACTACCTCGCGTTCGCCGGCACGCAAGGCGGCCAAACGTACAGCAGCCTCGGCCCCTGGGGGACGTTCGGCGCGGCGACCAGCACCGGGGCTCCCTACACCGAGGTCGTCGTTCCGGCCCTGGCCACGGTCCAGTTGAAAGCCGTCCCCTACTCGATCCTCTACCAGCCGCCTGGCGACCAGAGCACCGCCAGCCTGAGCCGGGTGATCACGAACACGATCCAGTACGGCGTAGGCACGTCCTCGCAGGTCAGCAACAACGCCACCGACGGCACGAACACCTGTGGCGGACTGGATCTCGTGGTCACGATCCAGGGTTGCCAGGGTCAGTCTCAATCCACCGGGAACGGTTTTGCGGAGGCGCAGGGCAGCAGCCTGCAGCAAGAGGCAGCCGCGTCGAACAGCTGGCCCATCGGACCGGTCAGCGGACTGGTGCCGGGATCGTATGGGGACTACTGGCACGAGCCCTTCTGGTACGACAACTTCGTCTTCCTGGTGAACCCCGAGTACGCGGTGTTCGATGCCGAGGGAAGGCCGGCCTACGACCTCGTTCCGGGCCAGAGCCTTCACACGGAGCTCGTGCCGGTTGCCTTCCTTGCCGCCTGCGCCGCTGGAATAGCGGCGCCGACGGGTCCCGGGCTGCCAGCCTACACGGACCCTTGCAGCGTCCCCGGAACGAACGACCTCACGGCCCAGGAGGCCCTGTCTGTCCTGCAGCTGGATCCCTTCTATCCTGAGGGGCAAAGCTTCGACCCGAGCACGATCGTCGACGCCAACGGCCAGCATCGGGCTCAGGTGCCGCAGATCTCCAGTCCCGCCTATGCGGAGAACGCGGACCTGCAGGGCGTCAGCAACCTGCAGAGCACGACGAATTCCAGCTACGCCGGCACGGCGAACGCCGTCGCCGAGAGCGCGACCATCTCCGGCCAGACCACCTTCGGCCTCGACCTGAAGATCAGCAAGATCCTGGCCGGAGAGCTCACCGCCACGCAGACGAACTCCAGCTCGTCGACCTACTACACGACGGTGACATACCAGGCGTCCACCGCCGCCGCGCAGGAGAACAGCCAGTTCTATTCGGACGTGGAGGGGGACTGGGACAACCATTACAATCCAACGGGCAAGGCCCCCAACTGCCCCGGCTGCCACGATCCCCTGCAGCCGGAGCCGCAGAGTCAGTTCACGATCAACCTGTTTCAGGACAACGTCTTCGGCGGCCTGATGTTCCAGGACCCGGCGGCACCTCCGCCTCCCCCTGACTACAAGGAGCAGATGCCGTCGATGCTGCCCACCATCCTCCCGGGCGCCGCGGCGGAGACGGCGGCAATACGCAACTTTGATCTCCATCCGCCGTGCCAGCCGTGGCCCGCCTGCCTCACCGGTGGCTCCGCCGGCACCGGCGCTTCGGGTGGAGCCGGCTCCGGCAGTGGCGGCGGTTTAGCCGCGAGCCCGTTCAACGACCTGGAGGGGTACGGGTGGGCCAGGGGCGCCATCGACGGCCTGGCAGGGGCTGACATCCTCCGCGGTGTGGCGCCGGGGCGCTTCGACCCGGAAGGAGACGTCACGCGTGCACAGTTCGCCACGCTTTTGGACCGGCTCTTCCACCTGCCCGGGCCGAGCCAGCCCACGGTGTTCAGCGACGTGCCCCAGGGGCACTGGGCCTACCAGGCCGTTGAGGCGGCCTCTCCGTTCCTGTCCGGCACAAAGTCCGGCGCCTTTGCGCCCGACGCCGCCGTCAGCCGCCAGGACGTCGCCGCAGCGGTCGTCGGCATCCTGGCCGCGGAGCAGCGCCTGACAGTGTCGGATGCGTCGCATGCGCAAGCGGTGCTGGCCGGGGTGCCGGACGCCGGCGGGATCGCCGCGGACCTGCAGCGGCTCGTGGCAACCGCGATCCAGCACGGCATCATGAACGGCTTTCCGGATGGCTCGTTCCAGCCCGCCGGGCAGCTGACCCGGGCCCAGGTCGCGGTGCTCCTCGACAGGGTCGAGCAGGGCTTGCCCGCCACGGCCACGCCACCGGCCGTCACCGGCGTCAGCCCGGCCAGCGGGCCGGCAGCAGGCGGCACCGTGGTCACCGTCAGCGGCTCAGGCTTCACTGGCGCCACGGCGGTGCTCTTCCAGGGTCCGGGGGGCACGGGCGTGGGACCCGCGTCGGGTTTCACGGTGGCGTCCGACGAACAGATCACGGCGACCGCACCCGCGGGCCCGCCCGGGGTGACGGCGGACGTCGAGGTGGTGACCTCGGCCGGCATCAGCCAGCCGGTCGTCGCTGACCGCTTCACGTATCTATCCGAGAGCAACGCCTCCGGCGGCGTGGTGACGCAGCCGCTCGTGACGGGGGTCAGCCCCGCCGGTGGGCCGGCCGCAGGCGGCACGATCGTCACCATCGCGGGCCTGGGCTTCACGGGTGCCATGGCGATCGCCTTCGGCGGCGTGGCCGCGAGCAGCTTCACCGTGGTCTCCGATGCCCTGGTCACGGCCACGGCACCGCCGGGCAGCGGCAGCGTCGACATCACCGTGACCACGCCCGGGGGCAGCAGCGCGACGGGCGCTGCGGACCAGTTCACGTATAGGTAGGCCGGCCTCGGGTTCCCGCGCCGCTGATGCGGGAGGGGACGTCCCTCCAGCGCGCCGCGCAGCTCCGCCCTCGATGTCTTCGCCGTGTCGCGGCCTGGCTGGCCGCTGGCGCCACAGCCCCCAGGGTCGCCGCGGCCCCGGCGCCCGGCCTCTGCATGCCCGCACCTCCTGGGGCTCGGCTGGTCGCTGCGGTAGGGCGACGGCACGGACGTCTACCAGGTGGAGGCCCAGCTTCACGCGGGCGTCGCCGGGGAAGGAGCGGGCTGCGCCTCCGGACCTGCCACGGCCGGCGTGACGGTCACCTTCCCCAAGGGCGCGCGGCTGACCCGTGCATCCCAAGCCCCGCTCCCTCGTATGAGTCTTGTGGTGGTGTCTTGCCCGCTGGACTGGCACACGTTCTGGGCCCCGTTCGGCCTGGTGCCGGTTGCCGAGCTCGGCGACAACATGCAGTGAACGTCATGACGATGAGTTGGTGATGCCGTTCGTCGTGGAAATGGTCAGATGCAGGACAAGGTGCTGGCTTCCGCTTGGATACCGGACAGGCGGGGTACAGGCTTCGGTCCAGCGCCGCGGCCGCGCATGTACACCCAGCCCCCGTGGCCGAGCCGGGGGCGACTGAGCGGCCGATGATAGTATGGTGGCGAGTGGTCGCCACTGCTCGGGCGCCGTGGGCGTCGGGGGTTCAACCGACGTCAGTGTGCCGGGTCCGACGCGGCGCGCCAACTCTTCGGCGAGGGCGCAGCGGGAGGTCGCGGCGGACTATGCCCCGGAAGATCCGGGAGCTGAAGGCAGACTTGGTTCGGGCAGGCTTCTGGTTGCGTCTCGGAAAGGGTGACCACACGCACTGGACGCATCCGCTGCTGCGCGGGCTACGGGTGACGCTGGCCGGCCATGATGGGGATGACGCCAAACGGTACCAAGAAGCCGACGTACGCGAGGCTCTGGCTCTTCTACGGCGAGCGGAGGAGGAGGGTGGTGTCCGTTGAGCGAGCAGCATCTCCACTACTCTATGGTCATCGAGTGGTCAGAGGAGGATCAGGCGTACATCGTCACCGTCCCGGAACTCCCCGGGTGCCGCACGCATGGCACAACCTATGAAGAGGCCGTGCGAAGGGGCCAAGAGGCCATCGATGGATGGATCGAGGCGGCCAGAGCGGACGGTGAACCAATTCCTCCCCCCAAGGTCTTTGCGGACCGGACGTGAACCTTGTCCCACGAAGGCCTGGCGCGGTGAAGGCTGCCGGAAGGTCGAATTCCTGACGTGTAAGACTCAGTACACGATCTGAGCCCTCTCCAGTTTCTCCAGGCGGCGCATGTTCCCGGGTACTCAGGCATCCCCGCCGGCCGGTGCTCCAGATGGGTAGTTGTACCGTGTCCGACGTGGCGTGCCGGCTCGTCGGCGAGGGCGCCACAGGGGGGCCGCGGACGCCATGCGC
This sequence comes from Bacillota bacterium, assembly GCA_035533535.1. GTDB lineage: Bacteria > Bacillota > Sulfobacillia > RBS10-35 > JAJYVM01 > JAJYVM01. The sequence continues at coordinate 13,024 of DATLTP010000087.1, forward strand.
CCGGAGGACCAACGTATCGCCGAGGAGCTGAGGCGGCGGCTCTTGGATGCGGGGGTGCCGCTCCTGGACCGGTCAGGCACCGCAGCAGCGTTTGTATTTCTTCCCGCTGCCGCAGGGACAGGGGTCGTTGCGGCCCACCTTGACGGCCTTGCGCCGTGCGGCAACCGCGCTCGGCGGCGCGGCAGGCTTTGGCCCAGCTCCCGGTCGGGCCGCCTCCGGCGCACGGGGCAACGGCTGTTGGAACAGTCTCTCAACCTCGCCGGGCAGCGGTGACACATCTTTTGCGGCCGACGCGCCCACCGTTTCCCGCAGCAGGTCGTTGAATTGGTCGGTGAGGCCCTCGGGGTCGTGGGTGACCCGGAGCACCTGCAACCCGCGGCGAAGGGCGGCGGCCGCCCAGGCCGGATGTCCGGCGTCCGTGAGGCTGGTGCCCATGAACCAGTACGGCCAGGGGTCCAGCGGCTCCGTGCCGATCTCTTCGGCAAAGATGCCCAGGGCCCGGTCGACACGATCTCCGGCGCAGAGCGCCTCTGCGAGGTCGAGCCCGCACATGCGTGCGTTCGCCGGGTCCTTGGCCCTGGCGTAAGCGAGAGAGCGCTCCAACACTTCGACGCGGCGATCCGGCGCACCGGCCTCGCGCCACGCTTCGGACAGGGCCTGGAACACGTCGAGGTAGGAGACGGCCGGATGCCACTCGCCACTGCTACCCACCGGAGCGAGGACACGCAGGGCCTCGGTGGTTCGCTGCCTTCCGACCAGACGCTCGGCCACCAGGCAACGCTGCCAGTCGTCCAGGCCCGCGGGATCGACCGCGAGGAGATCGGTCAGGGGTAGCGCCGCGAACCGGCGTTCCTCGGCCCGCCACGTGGGCTGCGCCCGGCCGCTCATCCAGGTCTGCATCTTCCAGAGGGCCGCGTGCTTCGGATTCAGACCGTTGGCGATGACCGGCATGGGTGTTCGCCTTCTCCTCTCCGGCCGGCGCACTCGGTAGGCTGGCGACCCCCGGGGACCGCGGTCGCTGCCGTTCGCGGCCGGGCGGCACCTCACTGCCCCCGTGGGAACCTTGCTACGGCACCCGAGATGCGCGCCACGATGATACCACGGGCGTGGGCAGCTGCACCGTCCGAGGCGACGGCGCAGGCACGTGGCACCCCGGTCGGTTCCCTGGAGCGCGAGGCGGCCGCGGTGACGCGCCGATCCGAGGAGCCCGGCCGCTGGGGCGGGGACGGGTTCGGCCTGCTCCCGGCGGACGGCCGCTTGGACGAGGCGGCGGCCACCTGACGGCGCGTTCCTGGGCAAGCGCCTGCGGCGCGGACATCCCGACTCCGGTTGCGGCCCGCGTGGCCGTACTTGCAGGGCCCGTGTCGCCGCGTGGCGTAGGCACGTCCGGAGAGGCACCGACCCACCGAAGGGGTATGGGATGAATGCACATCTCCGGGAAGATCCGCTTCCTTATGGCGAGGCGGGTCCCACTGGGGAGACGCGCCGCGCCGGGTGCCCTGACAGAGGCCCGTGTGCGTGCGCTTGCCGGGGAGACCAGTTTCGCCCGGGGAGTCGCCTACTTCCAAGACAGTGCCATCCGGTCTCCGGTTCGGGACGGGGACCGGTTGCGGGCGCTGTGCGAAGGCTCGCGCGCGGAGCCGTACCGTGTCTCAACTCGGATTCGACCGCGCGGCGAGGTGGAGGTCAACTGTACCTGCCCGAGGGGTGGCTTCTGCAAGCACGCTGTCGCCCTTCTGCTGACCTGGCTGCTCCGGCCCGAGGCTTTTGCTGAGGCGGCGGAACGGTCGGCGGACCTCCGCTCCCGGTCCAAGGCCGAGCTTGTCGCCCTCGTCGAGATGATGCTGCAGCGGGCGCCCGAGCTGGAAGACCTGCTGGACTTGCCGCTTCCCGTACCTGATCGGGCGGTGGATGCCGCCGCGGTTTCCGCGGACCACATCCGCGGCAGGGTCGAAGCGGCTCTGGATGCCGCTGCGGGCGACTGGCGCGGCGCGCCCACGGCCCTGGACGAGGTGCGCTCCCTGGTCGAGCTTGCCGACAGGTATCGCAAGGGCGGCTCGACGGGTGCGGCCTGCACCGTGTACCGGGCGGTGCTGGAGGCCGGGCTGCCCCGGGTGGAGGGCGTCGACGACGAGGGGGAGGTGGCGGCTGCCCTGCGGGATGCGGTCGCTGGTCTCAGGGCCATGCTTCGGGGGGCCGACGGCGGACTGCGCCGGGATGTGGTGGACGCGCTCTATGCCGCCTGGAACGGAGACGTGGACGCGGGCGGCTTCGACATCGCCGCGGACGTCCCGGAGGTCCTGATGGATCAGTGCACCCCAGACGAGCGGGCCCGCGTGGTCGCGCTGCTGCGGGCCGATCTGGAGACGCGCGCACGGCGGCGAAACAGCCCATGGCAGCCGGACGAGCGTGCAGAGTTGCTGCTCGACCTGCTCGGACACACGCTGGACGCCGAGGCCCACCTCGCGGAGTGCCGGCGGTTTGGCCTGACGGATCGGCTCATCGAAGGGTTGATGGACCTCGGTCGCTATGACGACGCGGTCGCGGCTGCGGAGACCGAGGGTAAGGAGTGGAGGTC
>DATLTP010000088.1:0-2428 GCA_035533535.1 Bacillota bacterium
GTCGACCGGCTCGGCGAGGTGGGGCAGGCGACGGCCCTGGCGGCAGGCCTGCAGGCCGCTGGCGTCGCAGTAGCCGGCGCCGAGCCGCAATCGGCGGCACCGGCAGCCGACGCGGCATTCACCCGCCTTGGCCTGTCGTTCGTGGACGACGTGGACGACCCGGCGGGCGAGGGCGCGTTGGTATTGCTGTTGGCGGGAGCCCATGGCCACTTCGGCCGGGAGCCGACTGCCGCCGGCCCGCTGCCGCCGCCATGATGCGGGCAGCCGTCATCCCAGCGTGGAATGAGGCCACGACGGTGGCGCAGACCGTCGCGGCCATCCGGCCGTTGGTCGACGAGGTGTGCGTCGTCGACGATGCGTCCAGCGACGCCACTTTTGCCCGTGCGGCGGAAGCAGGGGCCAGGGTGCGGCGCCTGCCCCGACATGGCGGTAAGACGGCCGCTGTCATGGCCGGGCTGGCAGACACGGCGGCCCCGTTGCTTCTTCTGTTGGATGCCGACCTCGGCGCCACGGGGGCCGAGGCTCAGGGCTTGCTGGCGGAGGTGGAGTGGGGGCGAGCCGATATGGCCATCGCTGTCCTCCCACCAAGTGGCAGGGCCGGTGGCCGTGGCCACGCTGTCGGCTTGGCCCGGGCAGGCATCCGGCGGTTGGCGGGCATCTCGCCCCTGGCGCCGCTTTCTGGCCAACGGGCGGTCCTGCGCAAGGCCCTTCACGCATTCCGCGGCGCCCGCGGCTTTGGCCTGGAGGTGGCCCTGACCATCGACCTCGTGCGCGCCGGCTACCGCGTGGTTGAAGTCCCGGTGGCGATGGCCCACCGCGTTGGCGGGCTCGGCGTCCGCGACAGCCTCCACCGGGCCCACCAGATGGCGGACGTGGCATGGGCGCTGGCGCAGCGCTTGCGCTAGCCAGCGCCTATCTCTTCGGCCGGTGGGTGGTGCCGCTGCTTCCCACCACCCCGAACTATCGAGGCCGTCCTGTGGCTCAGGCCGTGGGCGTCGCCCTGTTCCTGCCTGCGATGTTGGTGCGCCCGCCGCTTGCGCTGCTCGCCGGCGCGCTCGCTCTGGGCATGGTGGGGCTGCTGGACGACTTCGCCAGCCGGGGCGAGCCCCGCGGCTGGGCTGGGCACGCCCGCGCGCTGGGCCAGGGCCGGCTGACCTGCGGGGGCGTCAAGGCCCTCACCGGCATCGCTGTCGCCCTGATGCTGGGCACCTGGCGGACGGCGCCCCTGCTTGCCCTTGGCCCCAATCTGGTCAACACCATCGACACCCGCCCCGGGCGCGCGATCCTCTTTTATCTGCTGGCCGCGGTTCCGCTCATTTGGATCGCCCCCGCAGGCCTGGTGCGGGCCGCGCCGTTCGCGGCAGCAGCCCTTGGCCTACTCCCACTCGACCTGGGGGAGCGCGCGATGCTTGGGGATGTCGGCGCCAATGCCCTCGGTTTCGCCCTGGCCTACGCCTGGGCCGCCGCGCCCGGACTCACGCCGCTGCTGGCGGCTGCCGCCGCCCTTGCCGTGATCACCGTGGGTGACCGCGTCTCCCTCGGCCGGGTGGGGACTTGGGGCGTTCCCCCCCGCAGGAGTCACCTTCATCCAGGCGAATAACGACGGCAGATTGGGGTGTCGTTCATGGCGAACCGGGAACGCAGCGGCGCCGCCAGCCAAGTATCCGTCGAAGCCGTGGAGTCCCTGATCCGAGAGCTGCCTGGCGTGCTGGGGGCGCGGCTTGTCGTCAACGACTGGGGGGGCGTGCGTGAGGTCCACGTGCTCGCCGATGCCGCCCGGCCGGCCAAGTCGGTCGTGCGTGACATCGAGAGCGCCCTCATGGCGCGTTGGGGCCTGCAGGTCGACCACAAGCGCATCAGCGTCGCCCAGATGGTGAATGCCCCCAGGCGGCCCCGCTGGGTGCGGCTGCGGGTGCAGCGCGTGACGGTGGCGGCCGACTCCGTGCGGGGCGAGACCGAGGTCAGCGTCAGCCTGTCGCCCGCAGACCCGGACGAGGTCCTGGGGCGGCAGCCCCGGGCCAGCGAGCCGGCTGAGGTGTGGGAGGGCCGGGCGGCGGGGGACTCCGGCGAGGGCTCGACGGTTCGCCTGGCCGTGTCGGCCACGCTCAACGCCCTGAACCAGACCATGGTCAAGGGGCACACCTTTACCCTGGTCGACGTGGGGCACGCCTCCGTCGGGGGCCGCGACCTGGTGAATGTCCTCGTGCGCTACCGGGCCCCGCGCGGGTTCGCCCAGGTGCTGGCCGGGACCGCCCTGGTCCGCTCCGGCGGGCTGGACGCCGGGGTCCGCGCCGCCCTTCAGGCCACCAACCGGGTGGCGGGCCTGGCCATGCGCCGGCGGGGTGAGGATGGGGAGATCGAGGTGGACGGCGCGATGGCCGTCGACCTGGACGAGGGCCCCACCGAAGCGGCCGAGGAGGCTGCCGCC
>DATLTP010000089.1:0-4799 GCA_035533535.1 Bacillota bacterium
TGGTGATGTTCGGCAGCACGCTGGCCACCGTCGGTGGTGCCAAGCTGAAGAGGATGGCCGCCTGGCCGATGGTCCGCCCACCGCCGCCCAGCGGCAGGCCGTCTCGGACGGCCAAGCCGGCGCGCATCCACTCCCGCGGCCGGTGGCTGCGATGGTCCGAGGGGTCGAAGTGCCGCTCCGGGTCGTAGGAGCCGTCGAGGATGCCCGAGGCGTGCGGGACGCGGGCCACGCAGGAGCGGCCCGCCGCGGCGGCGGCCTCGAGGATCTCCTCGGCCGGGTCGCGCTCGATGGCGTTGTAAATCACCTGCAGCATATCCGCGGGGGCCGCGGCGCCGCCGTCGCTGCGCACTCCGGTCGCCGCCAGCCCCTCCGCGCGCCAGCCGATGTCCGGGCCGAGGGCCACCCCGTTGGCGCGGATCTTCCCCTCCGCCTTGAGCCGCCCGAGCTCCTCCCAGAGATCGGGCCGCGTGATCGCCTCCAGGCGCGGGTTATGCAGTTGGTAGATGTCGATGTAGTCGGTGGCCAGGCGCCGCAGGCTGGCCTCGACCGCCCGGCGCAGGAACGCCGGCGACCAATCCTGGGGCAGTTCGCTGTGGCCGGTCCGCGGTCCGTGCTGGCTCTGGCGGTCATAGCCGAACTTTGTGGCGATGACGATGCGCTCGCGCCGCCCCGCGAAGACCTCGGCGAGGAGGGTTTCGCCCTGGCCCTCGCCATAGATGTCCGCGGTATCGAAGAACGTGATGCCGAGATCAAGCGCCTCAGCCAGCAGCCGCCGGGCGAGGGCTCCATCCCGCACGCCCCACCAGGTCGTGGCCACGGACCAGACGCCGAAGCCCACTTCGGAGACGCGGATGTCGGTGCCCGCGAGTGTTCGCTCCCGCAAACGGCACGCCGTCCTTTCGGAAGCGGGGAAACGGCCGACCCCGGCCCGCCCCGCCCGGTACCATCATAACAAACCCGGCTGCCCTGGCGTCACCGTGTTCCGGCGTCAGGCCTTCTCGCTGGTGACCGCCAAGACCATGGCGTCGCTGTCGGGACCCAAGGCCATCGTGGCCAAGGCACGCGCGCCGTCGACCCGCACGCGTAGGGCGTACACACCGCAGGCTGGGGTCGTCTGCTGCCCGTGCGCGTCCAGGCGGTAGGGCGCCGTATACGCCGGGTATTCCGGGGGGCCGCCGGGCACGCACCAATCGCTGAAGGGCACCTGCACCTGCTGGTCGGCTCCGGAGGTGTAGTGCAGGGTCAGCGGCACCGTCTGGGGGCCGTTGACACCGGCTTCCAGCAGCCAAAGGACCGAGTCCCGCTGCGGCGGCAGCGCGATGGTGGCGCCAGCGGCCAGGTCCAGGCTGGAGACCAGTCCGGTACCGGTCTTGGGGATGAGGAAGGGCACCTGCGCACCCGCAGCCACGACGGAGAGTGTCCCCGGCTTGGGGAAGAGTGCCGCGGAGAACGAACTTCCGTTCGCATCGAAGCTCTGGCCCGCGGCCGCGTCCTTGCCCGGCGTGATCACCCCCTGGGTGTTCAGCCATTTGTAGATGTCCACTTCCGCGAATGCCCCCCGTGCCTCCGGCTTGGGCTCATCCCGGGGGAGCGCGACCCCTGTGGCCACGGCTGTGGGCGCCTTGGCGACGGCCGAGGAGGCGGCGAGGGGCAGCAACACCCCCGCAACGCCGCCTACGCCACTGGCGGGCCGCCAAACCTGATACCCCGCCACGGTGGTCGCCGGGGTGTAGTTCGCTTCCACGGCGAGCACGATCTGGGCGGCCAGCGCCCCGTGGACGTAGCCGCGCACGCCATTGAGGTCGTGGAAGAAGATGACCGCGTAGTGCCGGGCGTTGATTGATTGGACAAACGCTTGTCCATCCCAGCGGCCGTCGTCGTGGACCGTGCCGAGCTCGAACGGCTGCCATTGCATCGGGTGCCCGGCTTGGACCTGGACGGCGGACGGGAAGTCCAGGCTGAGGACGGGCCCCTGCACCCCCTGCAGCAACCGGATCATCTGCTCGTTCCCGGGGTTGCGCGCGCCGAGGTCCCCCCGCTTGCCGGTGTGCGCCACCTGCGCGCGCGCCAGCGTAGAGGAGCCCACCAGGGCCTCTGCCCGCGGCAGCAACGGCACATGGGCGGCCCACTTGGGCGGCTGCCCGTGGATGAAGAGGAAGAGCATCGCTGGCAGCAGCAGTTCGAGCGGCCAGAGGAAGAAGGGCGCCCGCCGGAAGAAGCGGCGATAGCCGCCGATGAAGATGCCCAGGCAGACCGCGGCCGCGGCGTAGATGGGGAAGAAGTAGTTGACCGCCGCCCCCGTCTTGCCGATGGTGGCGAAGACCCCCGTGGCGGCGGCCAGCCAGACCGGCCAGAGGATGCCCCCCGTGGCGAGCAGCCCCGTGGCGGCGCCGGCGAGGCCGAGCCGAAAGACGAAGCGACCACCCTGGCCCATCCACTGGTGCCAGTTGCCGACCGTCCCTCCCCAATTCCACGCGTTCTCGTTGTCGATGACCGTATTGACGTAGAACGCACCGTGCGACCAGACCTGCAGTCCCCAGAAGACGACGCCCATGGCCGCCAGCGTCACCACGCCGACGGCGATGCCGCGCTTCCAGTCGCGAAACAGCAGGTAGAGGTAGGCGGCAAAGACGCCGTCGACCAGGGACTGGCGCGTATACACCGTCAACACGGCCAGCGGCACGGCCAACCAGACCTTGCGCGTACCCGCGTAGCGCAGGACGACCAGGACGGTGCAGAGCGACCAGAAGAGGGCGAGCGAATCGACGCGGTTGAACGGCCCCCACGAGTAGATGCCCACGAAGGTCGGCAGCAGGCCCCCGGCGATGAAGGCGGCCAGCACCTGCCGCGTGGCCTGCAGCACGATCAGGCCGGCGACGATCGCGGCGCCCATGATGGCCAGACTGGAGACCAGCCGGCCGGCCGTGAAGGTCAGGCCGTAGTGCCGCATGAACAGCGAGGCGACCAGCGGGAAGACCGGCGGGTAATTGCCGACGATGAACGGGGGCGCCGTGTCGGCTCGGTAGATGTTGATGCCGTGGTAGAGGAGCACCTCTTGGTTGAACATGGGCCCTTCGCCGTAGTCCACCTGGTAGTTGGCCTGGAACCAGCTCTTGGCGTGCCACCAGAAGGCGTGGTCATAGTGCAACAGCGGGTGCGCCGCCGCCAAGTAGGCCAGGGTGATCAGCAGGGTCCAGATCAGGCGGGCGGGGTGGGCGGCCAATCCCTGGGCCTGGGCGAGCCCCCAGTCGCGGACGCGCTCGCCCGCCTGCATGACCACGCTGCCCGCGGCGTGCAGAACCCGTCGGGGGCCACGGCGGTTCGAGGCCATCTCCACGGCCACGCGGGGCGCCACCTCCAAAATGCCGAGCGGGGGCCGCCTCAGCCCGCGAATACCCCGAAGAGGAGCATCAGCCCGCCGACGGCGGCGCAGTAGCCGGCCAGGATCGGCCAGACCCTCGCCCGCGCCGGTCCCAACCACCGCCGCAGCAGACGGCCGCCGGCATACGCGCCTGCCGCGGCGCCCACCAGGGCCGGGAGCAGGGCCGCCGAGGCCGCCGCGGCGGCAGTGGGGAGCGATACCACTCCCAGGAGTGCCGCCACAATCGTGGCGGCCATCAGCGCGAAGGTGCCAGAGGCCTCCGGCAGAATGCGCCCGTAGAGCAGGACGGCCAGGATCACCGCGAGCCCCGACACCCCGGGGAGCGCGGCGAGCCCTGCGGTGACGCCGGCGACGGCCGCCAACCACGGGGGTACAGCCGTGTGCGGGCCGGTGTCCTGGCGCGCCCAGCGTTGCGCCAGCCCGAGCGTCTGCGCGGTGATCAGCAGGCAGACGCCGACGGTGGCGGCGGCCAGGAGCTGGGTGGTCAGGTGCCGCAGCAGCCAGCACAGCAGAAACGACGGGACGGCCGCCAGTAGCAGCACGCCGAGGTCGGGCGGGGGCGGCGCGCCGCCCGGATCCCCGGGGGGAGTGCCTGCGCGCGCGCGCGCCCACAGGGCCGCCCACTCCGTGCGCAACGCCACCCCAAGGCCACAGGCGGCGCCGAGCAGGCAGGCGGTGCGCAGGGCCGGGGCCGTGCCCGGCAGGGCCGCGCCGGGCCACTGCAGGAGGTAGGGCCAGGCAAACGACTGGCCGAGGTCGCCGATCGGCAGCCCCTGGCTCAGGCCGGCGATGCAGCCAGCGATCAGGGCGTGGAGGGCATCCACGGGGCCAGTGCTGAAGGGGTTTTTCCAAAACACGACCCTGAGCAGGCCGCGGCTGGCGCGCATGGCCTCACTCACGACGGTGTGGGCGCTGGGGTTGTGGACGGCCGCCAACCAGGTGCCGCCGGCGCCCACGAGCCAGGAGGCAGGGAGCAATCTGTTACCACCTTCGTGGTCGAGGCAGAAGTCCGTTCTCACCTCGGCCAGCGTTCCAAGACCCGCCGCCCCCGAGGGGCTGGGGTCTCGATCCTGGGGCGGCTGCCGCCGCCAGCTCCAGGTACGGCCTTGGGGCAGCGGGCCTGGGTCGGCGCTGCGACGACGCACGCCCGCTGCCCCAACACGCCGCCGTGCTCCCGCGATGTGCGTGTTTTCGCGGTGGTTCCCCCGCTCCCTGCGCGGACCACTAGAGCGGCGCTAGCGACGCGGCGCGGATCAGAGCCAAGGACAGCCGGCAGCCCAACCCGCCCGCTGGGGGCGGGCGACGCAGACAGGGATTTGTGCCCGCTGGTCCGAAACTGGGGGCAAGGGCCGGGGCCCCGCCCTACGGGAGGAATCGCCGGGTGCGGACCATGGTGACGGGCGGCACGGGTTTTCTC
>DATLTP010000090.1:0-6376 GCA_035533535.1 Bacillota bacterium
CGGGTCGCTCTTGCCACCTGGAAGCCGGTACAGGGTGGGTTGGCTGCCGGTCAAGCTGACCAGGGTCTGTTCCGCCGTCTGCACCTCCGAGACCAATTGGTCGGTGGATACGTTCTGCAGGGTCAGATGGTGGTAGCCGTGGTTGCCGACCTCGTTGCCCCCGTCGACCTCCGCTTTGAGGATCTGCGGGTAACGCTCGACCTCCTGGCCGATGACGAAGAAGGTGGCATGCGCGCCGTTTTCCTGGAGCAGTTGCAGGATCATTGGCGTGTACTTGGGGCTGGGCCCGTCATCGAAGGTCAGGGCGATGGCCTTGGCTGTGGTCGGCACGCTGCGGATGAGCCGGACGGGAGCCGGCACGGCTGGCGAGGTCGGGGTGGTGCCGGTGCTGGCGGCGCTCGGCTGGGAGAAGGCGGCGCCGCCGGCCCAGATGCCCACGGCGAAGGCCAGCACCAGGGCTGCCGCCCATGAGGTGCTCGGTGGCTTGAGGCGCCGAGCGCGCGCCAGGATCGGGGGCCGCTGGCGGCGGCGCCGGGCCTGCTCGTCATCCAGGCCGTGGCCGAGGTCGTACGGGAATGGGTAAGCGATTGGCGTCGGCGCGGGCAAGTCGGCGGGTGGCGTGCCGCTGGTGGGCGCACCCTCGCCATCTCCGCCGCCTTGGGCGCGCGCACGGTCGCCCGAGCCGGGCGCCTCGGTTGGGGCACCGACAGGGTGGGCGGGAGGACGCTGCTGGCCGCCCTCCCCCTCGTCCCGCGGCTTTGCGCCCGTGTAGAACTCCGCCATGGCGGCCCGGGCCCGCTCAAGCCACCTGGCCTCGGCCTGCAACCTGGCGCCGATGCGGGCAAACGACGGCCGGCCGGCTCGCCGCGGCGCCAGGACGTCGTAGGCCCGCGGACCACTGCCGCCCGCCGGGGCAGGGGTCGTCTTCGGGGCGGAGCTTGCGGCCCACGCACCCGGCGTCCCCAGGGGACCGGGCCCCGCCACGACACCTGGTGGCGCCGTGTGCGTCTCAGCGGCCGTGGGCCCCCCGGCCTGGTCCGCGCCAGTTGGCCGCTTGGGCAGGCCCCGCCGCAGGTTGCCGATCGCACTGGCCGCGCGTGCATCCGCCCGGCCAGGCGCGCGAACCCTGTGCCCCAGCCTCTCGGCGCGGTCAGGGCCGCGGGAACCGGCCCCTCCGGCTGCGGGGGACACGCGCCGCGCATGGACTCGTGTTGGCGGACCCTCCGTCAGCCCCCCCCACCACCGCGCGACGACCCGGCGGACGCCGCGCCAGCTCAGGTCTCCGACGATGCGCATGGCGCTCCCTCCCGTCGGCCCCGGCCTCCATGGGAACGCCGGCGCCGTACACCATGTCTATCTCCGGCCAGGGCTCGGCAGACCGCTGGGGTTACAGTTCTTTGACATGCCGATGAAGAAGGCAGGAGCCCCGCCCCACGGGCACTAACGGTGTCGATCGGCGTCAAACCTGGGAGCCAAGCCGCTTGCTGCCAGGGCTGGGGCCGGATCGGGAGGGATTGACCACGGCTTCTCGCCGCCTGAGCACCCGCCTCGCGGCCCTTGGGATCCTGCTCCTGTTGGCCCTGAGCGGTACCGCCGCCTTCGCCGACGCGCCCGCCCAGGCCCCGGCAACGGCCGGGCAAACCCAATTTCAGGACATCTCCGGCAACTGGGCCGAGTCGTTCATCACGGAGCTGCAGCGCACGGGCGTGCTCACGGTGCCGGCCGACGGGCTGTTCCACCCGAACGACCCCGTCACGCGGGCCGACTTCGCCGTCTGGATCGCCCGGGCCCAGGAGCTTTCACCGGCCACGGGCGCCGTGCCGTCCTATTCCGACTGGAGCCAGGTGCCGTCCGCCGACCAGGCCCTGGTCGCGGCGGCCATTCAGGCTGGGTACCTCAAGGGCTATCCAGACGGCACCCTCCGTCCGGAGCAGACCATCACCCGCCTGGAGATGGCCGTGGTCTTCGGGCGGATCCTCGAGGGGTTCGGCGAACAGCCGAACCCGTACTACTTCCTCGGCTTTGTCGACGGGGCGAGCATCCCGACCTGGGGCGACCCCGCTTCGCTGCCGCTCGCCGACGCCATCATGTACGGCGAGCCGGCCACGCCCGAGGCCGCCATCGCCCCGGACCAGGCCACGACGCGGGCCGAGACCGTGACCCTGATCCTCCGCTTCCTCGAGTACCGGACCAAGCACTACCATGTGGCCCCGCTGCCGTCGACGCCGGCGCCGGCGGGCTTCCTGGTTGGCGCCTGGGACACCAACACCGACACCGCCTACCAGGTGCTGCAGGCCCACGGCACCGCGCTCAACTGGCTCATCTACACGGGGTACAACGCCTCGGCCGACGGCACGCTGCAGGGCTATGACAGCCCGCGCACCCTGTCCTGGGTGGCCGCCCACCCGATGCCCGTGCTGGTGATGGTGCAGAACGACTGGGCAGATGACAGCTTCCTGCACAGCGTGAGCGCACAGCAGCGCTTTCTGGCGCAGCTGCTGACCGTGCTGCAGCGCAGCAACTACGCTGGCGTCAACATCGACTTCGAGGGGATCGCACCGGCCGATAGGGCCGCCTTCACCGCGTTCATCGCGATGCTCTCGGCGGCCCTGCACGCCCAGCGCTACCTGCTGACGGTGGACACCCCAAGCGAGACCGTTTCCGACAACCAGGCGTCCTGGGCCGCGGCGTACGACTACCCCGCCCTGGCTCCCCTGGTCGACAACCTGATCCTGATGGCCTACGACTACCACTACGCCGGCGGGGCTCCCGGCCCGGTGGGGCCGCTCGACTGGATCCAGCAGGTGCTCGCCTATACGACGTCCGTGGTTCCGGCGCACAAGGTCATCCTTGGCCTCCCGGCCTACGGGTACCTCTGGGCCAGCAATGGCAAGGACGTGGCGTACTGGGAGGTCGGCATGGAGAACCAGGCCAACGCGGGCCACGCCACCATCGTCCAGGACCCGGTGGCCCAGGAGGGCACGTTCGGGTACACGGCGGGCGGCGTCAGCTACATCGGCTGGTTTTTGGACGCGACCGGCCTGGCCAAGCGGTTGGCCCTGGCCCACCAGACGGGCCTTGGCGGCGTGATCTTCTGGCGTCTGGACTACGACGCCCCGGACTGGTGGCCGGTGCTGGCGGGGCACTGAGCCCCCCCTGGGCCTAGGCCCCCACCGCGGCGGCCACCGTCTGCGCCGCCGCCTCCAGCGCGAAGGCGAGCCCGTGCCCGCTGAAGCCGGCGCAGACGTGAACGCCGGGCATGCCGGCCACGGCCCCGGTCCTGGGCAGCAGGTCGGCGGTGAACTCCATGACCCCGGACCAGCGGCGCTGCACGGCCGCCGTGACGTCGGGGAAGTGCGTGTGGATGAACCCCTCGATGGCCGTCTGGACCGCGGGCGTCACGCGGTCCTCGAAGCCGACTTCCTCCGTCGCCGCGTGATCGCGGCTCCCCCCGGCAAGCAGCCGCCCGTCCGGGAGTTGGCGGATGTAGTCGAACCCGTGGTTGGCGTAAACAAGGGTGGCAAGCACCCGCGGCCCGGGCCCAGTGGCGAGGATCTGGGCCCGCACCGGCAGGATCTCCCCCTGCAGCGCCGGCAGCAGCTGCGGCGTGTACGGCCCGGCGGCGACGATGCAGACTCCGGCCCGGAAGATGCCGCGCGCGCTGGCGAGCTCCACCCCAGGCCGCACCTCATAGACCGGGCATTGCTCGATGATCTCGGCGCCCGAAGCCGCGGCGATGGCGCGGACCAGGCGCACAGGGTCGACGGCCGCGTCGCCCGGCTTGACCAGCCCCCCAGCAAACCCCCGGCGCAACGGGTCCTGGTCCTCAAAGGTGCCCTCAAAGCCATCTGCCTGCAGCAGGCGGGCTGACTCGCGGGCGGCCGCCGCCTCCCGGGCGTCCACGCAGGCCAGCAGGCTGCCGCAGCGCTCAAGCGGGACATGCAGCGCCTCGGCGAGAGCGAAGAGCCGCGTACGGTTGCGCACCGAAGCAGACCACGCCGCCCGGGCCCGCTCGCGCCCGTAGCGCTCGACTGCGGCTGCATAGTGCTCGGCCGTGCCGGTCAGCACAAACCCCGCGTTGCGACCGCTGGCGCAGGCAGCGAGCGTGCGGGCCTCAAGCAGGGCCACCTTCAGCCGCCGCTCGCCCAGGTACAGGGCAGCCGCCGCCCCGGCGATGCCCCCGCCGACCACGACGGCGTCGAATTCACGCGTCTCCGAGCTGACTGGCCCCTGCCAGATGGAGGTCGTCACGAACCCGACACCCGCCGCGTCACGTTCTGCAGCCTGACCTGGCCAAGTGCCACGAGCCGCTCCTCCGCGTCCGTGATCCGGACCTCCCAGAGCTGCTGGGTGCGGCCCTGCTGAATGGGCGTGGCCACCACGTCCACCCGGCCGCCGGTCATGGACCGGATGAAGTGCGTGCTGTTGTGCACCCCCACCGCGGTCAGCCCGCTGGTGGACGCGGCCATGCTGGCGCCGACGCTGGCGGCCGTCTCCACGGCCGAGGCGTACACCCCGCCGTGGACGATGCCGAAGGGTTGATGGTGCTGCGGGCCAAGCTCGATGAACCCCTCCACGCGGTCCCCGGCCGAATGGGTAAGCTGCAGCCCCGCCGCCGTCATGAACTCGCTCGGCAACACTCCGCACCCCCGTGCAGCCCGGATGCTACGGCACAGGCAGGCCAGGCGCAACCCGGCGCAAAGAGGCGACGACGGCCGGCTCCGCGAATCCGTCGTTCAGGGGATGCCTCTCTTGACGTGTGGAGCGCCCGCGCTCCCTGGCCAAGGAGATCATCCACGTTCTCGCGTGCGCAGGCGGAGGCTGGCCGTGCGCCGGCCTGAGATGAAACCCGATACGGAGGCGAACGCCCCATGCTGGAGAGCCTGGCCCTCATCGGCCGGCCGGCCGCCGATCTCCCGACGCCCGCCCTGACCGTCGACCTCGACGCCCTTGAGCACAACATCCGCCGCATGGCCGACCTGGCCCGGTCCGCGGGCGTGGCCCTGCGGCCCCACATCAAGACGCACAAGACGCCCGCCATCGCCCAGCTCCAGCGGCAGGCCGGCGCCGCCGGCATCGCCTGTGCCACCCTCGGCGAGGCGGACGCCATGATCGAGGCGGGCCTGGACGACATCCTCATCACTCGGGCGGTGATCGGCCCTGGCAAGGCCGCGCACGCCGCCGCCCTGGCCCGTCGCGCCACCCTGCGCATCGCGCTGGACGCCGCCCCCGCAGCGGACGAGCTCGGCCGTGCCGCCCAGGCGGCCGGCGTCACCCTTGGCGTGCTCATCGAGGTCAATGTCGGCCAGAACCGCTGCGGCCTCGACCCGCAGGACGCGCCAGCTCTGGTTACCCTGGCCCGCCGCATCGCCGCAACGCCAGGCCTGCGCTTCGACGGCCTCCAGGCCTACGAGGGGCACGCGGCCTTCGACCCCAGCGAGGCGACGCTGGCCCCGATCCATGCGGCCGCCCACGCCGCCCGCCGGGCCCTGGAAGCGGCCGGCATCCCGCCGGTCATCGTCTCCGGCGCCGCCACCGGCACGGCTGCCCAGACCGCGGCCTCCGGCGCCTACACCGAGATCCAGCCGGGATCGTACGCCACCATGGACGCGCGCTACAGTGGCGTGGTGGGCGAGCACTTCCGCCCGGCGCTTGGCCTGCTGGCCACCGTGGTCAGCGCCCCGACGCCTGACCGCATCGTCCTCGACGCGGGTCAAAAGGCATTGTCCATCGACTACGGCGCCGCCCAGGTCAAGGGCCGGGGATCAGACCTCGCCGTGCTGAGCAACAAGGCGAGCGATGAGCACGCCGTGATCGAGGTCCGGGCCGGCCGCCGGCCGGATGTGGGCGAGGTGCTGGAGCTGTATCCAAGCCACGGGTGCACAACATTCAACCTGCACGACCGGGTCTTCGGCCTGCGCGGTGGCCTGGTCGAGGCCGTGTGGCCCGTCATGCGCGGCCGCTCCTGGTAGAGGCAGCGCTCGCGTGCGCCTCGGCCTGATCTACACCCTGCGCCACCCAGAACTGGACTCGCCAGGTGTCCCCGCGGACCGGTGGGACGATGCCGACACCCCGGACACGCACGTGGCCATCGCGGCCACACTCGGCGCGCTCGGGCACGACGTCGCCGTGCAGATCGACACCGCCCTGGCCCCCCTGAGCGCATTTCAGGGCCTGGTCGGCTGTGACCTGGCCCTGTCCCTTGCGGTGGGCTGGCGGGGGCGCGACCGTGAGGCACAGGTGCCGGCCATCCTGGAGGCGCTCGGGATCCCGTACCTCGGCTCGCCCCCGCTGGCGGCGGCGCTGTGCCTGAACAAGGCG
Source organism: Bacillota bacterium (assembly GCA_035533535.1). GTDB lineage: Bacteria > Bacillota > Sulfobacillia > RBS10-35 > JAJYVM01 > JAJYVM01. The sequence continues at coordinate 6,322 of DATLTP010000090.1, forward strand.
GCCAGCAAGCGCGTGCTCCGGTCGGGCGGTGTGCCCACGCCCGCTTTTGATCTGG
>DATLTP010000091.1:0-16487 GCA_035533535.1 Bacillota bacterium
GCAGGTGAGCGCGGCCATCAGTGACCTGGTGGCGTCCGACGCGCCGCTGGCGTCCGGCCATTGGCAGGGAATTTACCTGACCCAGGGCGGCAGCCCCGTCGCGGGCGGACCGGCCCTGCCGGCCGCCACGGGCAACGCGCCAGCCGGGGCGTGCGGCGTCAGCGTACAGGTCAAGCCGACCTGGACCCCCTTCCTGATGCAGCTTGCCGGCTTCAAGACCCTGAGCGCCACGGCGAAGGCGGGGGCGGTGGTGGGCAACAACCCCAACGACGCGCCGGCCAACCGCTCAGCCGGCATCGTCGCCCTGGCCACCTCGGGCAACCACACCATCTACGGCGGCGGCTCCGGGCAGTTCGTGGTCAATGGCGACATCCTGGACGAGTCCACCGGCAATCCGGGTCCGGACGGCTACGCCGACACGGTGGACAATTTCCAGAACAGCGCCACCATCATCCACGGCCAGATGCAGTCGGTGGCCGCGGAGCCGCTCGACCCTTGCTTTTACCCGGCCGGGCCGACCCAGGCAACCTGCAGCAAGCACACCTCGGAGTACATCCAGTACGACGGGGGCATTCTCGGCGGCCTGCCGGTCGCGCCGGACCCCCTGACCTATCTGGCCACGCCGCCAAGCAGCGCGGCGTCCTGTCCGCCGGGGGGCAGCCCGACCGTCTACGCCACCTCGCCCAGCTCCGGCACCCTGCAGCCGGGCGTGTACAAGAGCCAGGTGACGCTGACGGGCAGCGCCACGTTCGCCGACTGCGGGGGCCAGCCCGGCCTCTACATCTTCCAGGGCGGGCTGGCCATCTGCCCGAGGAGCGGCGCCACGGTGACCTCAAGCGACGTGACCCTGTTCAGCAGCGCCACGGTGAAGCTGTCGGCCTGCGGGTCCGGCAAGGCCAGCAACGCCGACGGCATCCACCTGGGCGGGCAGGGGACCATCAACCTGACAGGGCCGAACGGCGGGGCCTACGCCCACATGCTGCTGTTCCAGAGCCGCGCCGTGCCGGCCAACATCGGCCTGGACGACCAAACGGGGGACACGGCAACGATCAGCCTCAAGGGCGCCATCTACGACAACTCGCAGGGCGGCGCCGGCATCCTGGCCTCGGGCGGGCTGCCCGGCCCGGGCGGCGGCAGCGGCGGCGGCACCATCGCCATCGACGGGATCGTGGTCGTCGACCAGTTCTCGACGGGCGGCACGGCCAATGTGACCATCACCTATGACGCCACCCAGATCCCGGGCGTCGGGCCGGTGCTGGTGCAGTGAAGGGCCAGGCGACGGTGGAGACAGCCCTGGCGCTCGGCGTCCTGGTGACGCTGATCGGTGGGATCATGGCCGGGGCCCTGCTGTTGTTCAAGTATGAGTCCGTGACCAACGCGGCCCGGGCCGGCGCGCGGGCCGCCATCGTCGAGAGCAGCCTGCTGCAGACGGGATCGAGCGGCATGTGCGAATCTGGGACGCCCCAGAGCATCGTGGAGGCCGTCGGGTCCGGCCTGAGCACGGTCCCGGTCGATCCCAACCCCCTCTGCCAGTCCGAGGACAACGCCAACGAGCTGGTCCAGGCCGCCGGTTCACCGGGCCAGGCCACGATCACCGTCCTCGGTTCCCCCCAGCTCTCGAGCGCGCCGGGCAACGTGATCACGGTCACGGTGACGCTGCCGGTCACCGTCCCGCCGCCCTTTCCCCAGGGCCCCCTGACCCTGACCTCGTCCGCGGCCCTGGCCACCCAATAGGTCCTGGGCCCAAGGACCCAGCAGGATCCGACCCGCGACCGATAGGCCGCCGGCCTTTGGCGGCCTACCCTGGGTCATGGAGGTGGCAGCGCAATGTCGGCGGCGGGATGGGCCGGACGGGCCAGCCTCGGGCGGCCCTCGCTCCTGAAGTACATCGCCGTGCCCGCCGTGGTCGGCCTGGTGGCCACCTGGGCGGTCTACGCGGCCGTCTCGCGGCCCGCGACCAAGGCCCCGCCGACGGCGGCCGCCCTGGTCGCGGCCCGTGAGATCCCGGCCAAGACCATCCTGAGCGCGGGCGACCTCCGGGTGGCCGAAGTGCCGGTCACCGTCGCCGCCGGTGCCGCCACCGACGCGGCCGCGGCCGTGGGCCGCATCACGGTGGCGCCGCTGGGGGCCGGTCAGATCGTCTACCCGGACGACCTGGCCCAGCCCGGCAACAGCGCCGCCCTCAGCTACCACATCCCGGCGGGCATGCGGGCCGAGAGCGTGCGTGTGAACGACGTCACCGGCATCACCGGCATGGTGCAGCCCGGCGACCACGTGGACATCATTGCCATGCTCAGCAAGGACGTGGCCGGCACCGACCAGGCACGCCTTCTGCTGCAGAACGTCCTGATCCTGGCCGCCGGCAGCAGCCAGCAGGCCACCGGCCAGGCGACCTCGGCCGCATACAGCGACGTGACGGTGGCCCTTTATCCCGCGGACGCCGTGCTGCTGGCCTACGCCGCCTCGCGCGGGTCCCTGCAGCTGCTGCTCGATCCGGCCGTGCCCGGTGGAGGGGTGCCGGCCATCATCGTGGGGGACCAGGCCTTTGGCCACTGACATTTCGGTGCTGGTGGTCGATGACTCCGAACCGGTGCGGGACAGCATCCGCACCATCGTGGAGATGCTGCCCGGCTGCCGGGTGGCGGGGGAGGCGGCCGACGGGCCCGCCGCCGTGGAGCAGGCACGCCGCCTGCAGCCGGACGTCGTCCTGATGGACATCAACCTGCCCGGCTGCGACGGCCTGGCCGCCGCCGAGCAGATCCTGGCCGGCGGCACGGCCACCCGCGTGATCGTCATCTCCGTGGAAAATGGCCGCGAGTACTTCCGCCGGGCCCTGCAGGTGGGCGCCTGCAACTTCCTGGTCAAGCCGTTCACGCCGGACGGCCTCGAAGAGGCCATCCGGCGCGCGGTGGGGGGCGCGGCGCCCGAGGGGAGCCGCGCACTGGTGGTCGTCGGCGCCCAGGGCGGCGTGGGCACCAGCTGCCTGGCCGCCCACTTGGCCGGGCGCCTGTCCGGCTCCGTTGGCGCCCTGGGCACCAGGCTCGACGACCTGGGTCTTCTCGTGGGCGAGCGCGTGCCCCTCGCCGCCCGCCGCGAGGAGGCCGCCGTGCTCGATGGCGGGCGCACGCCGCCGGCCCAGATCCCGCCCGAGATGGCGCTGCTGGTCGTGCTCGAGCCCAGCGTGCCGTCCCTGCACGGCGCGGCGGCCTACGCCAAGCTCAGCCCGCGCTTTGTCGTCAACAAGATGGGCTGTGCCGGCGGGCTCTCCGTCGACGAGGTGGCACGCGGGCTGGGCGTCGCGCCGGCCGCCATCCTCCCCGAGGACGCCGCCGTGCGGCAAGCGGCCAACCTGGGCCGGGTGGGGGACCTGGACCGGGGTCCGTGGCACGCCGCCGTTGGCGAGCTCCTGGTCGAGCTCGGCCTGGTGGGCAGGCAGGCGCCGAAGCGGACCAGGCTGCTGCGCAGCCTGATCCCGGGAGGTGAGCGGTCCTGAGCGCGCTCTATGACCGCCTGAAGAGCCGCGATACCACTCCGCCAAGCCCCGGCCACACGCCCGCAGCGCCGGGTCCCGCGGCCGTAGCGCAAGCGACGGCCGTCACGGATCGCTATCGGGCCCTCAAGACCCGCATCCAGCGGCGCCTGCTTGACGACGTCGACCCCAACTGGTTCCTCGGGGGGCCCCTGCCCGACGACCGCCGGCGCCAGATCGCCGACCGCATCGCCCACTACCTCCGCGAGGAGCGGGTCAACCCGGCCGACCAGGCCGACGTCCAGCAGGCCCTGTTCGCCGAGATGCTGGGGTACGGGCCCATCCAGCCCCTCCTTGAGGACGAGGCCGTCGACGAGATCATGATCAACGGGCCGCGCCAGGTCTACGTCGAGCGCGGCGGGCGGCTGCAGATGACCGACATCACCTTCGAGGACGACCGCCAGGTCCTCCAGCTGATCGAGAAGATCGTGGCGCCGCTCGGCCGCCGTATCGATGAGAGCAGCCCCATGGTGGACGCGAGATTGCCCGACGGCAGCCGCGTGAACGCCGTCATCCCGCCCCTGAGCCTGAAGGGGCCCAGCTTGACCATCCGCAAGTTCGCCCGCCGGCCGCTGCAGGTCGCCGACCTGGTCAAGTGGGGCACCCTGACGCCGCAGATCGCCGCCTTCCTGGAGGGCTGCGTGCGCGGGCGGCTCAACCTGATCGTCTCCGGGGGGACGGGCTCGGGCAAGACGACGACCCTGAACGTGCTCTCGTCCTTCGTGCCCGAGGACGAGCGCATCGTGACCATCGAGGACGCGGCCGAGCTGCAGCTGCGCCAGGACCACGTGGTCTCGCTGGAGACGCGGCCGCGCAACGCCGAGGGCCGCGGCGAGGTGGGCGTGCGCGACCTGGTCAAGAACGCCCTGCGCATGCGGCCGGACCGCATCATCGTCGGTGAGGTGCGCTCGGGCGAGGCCCTGGACATGCTCCAGGCCATGAACACGGGCCACGACGGCTCGCTCACCACCCTGCACAGCAACGGGCCGCGCGACACCCTGGCACGTCTGGAGACCATGGTGCTCATGGCCGGGTTCGAGCTGCCCGTGCGCGCCATCCGCGAGCAGATCGCCTCGGCCCTGGACCTGATCGTGCACCAGTCGCGGGCCCGCGACGGCAAGCGCCGGCTGACGCACGTGACCGAGGTGCAGGGCATGGAGGGCGAGCACATCGTGCTGCAGGACGTGTTCCTCTTCGAGGAGTCGGCGGACGGCGGCGCCTTCCGCGCCACGGGGATGCGGCCGCGGTTCTCGGAGCGGCTGGAGATCGCGGGCATCGCGCTCGGGCCGGAGGTGTTCGCGTGAGCCGGGAGCTCGCCCTCCTGCTCCTCTTTTGTGCCGCCGCTGCCGCGGCGGCCTCCGTGGTCGCCTGGCATGAGGCGGCGCATGGGGCCCTGGCCCGCCGCCTGGCCGCCGTCGGCCGGGGTGGCGGCGAGCCCGGCGAGCCGCCCGCGCCCGCCACCGCCGTGCGGCGCCGTTGGTTCCCGCGGCTGCCCTCCCGCCGCGAGCCGGGCGTACCCAGCGCGGTGGCCGTCCAGCTGCGCCAGGCGGGGCTGCAGCTGCGGCCGGAGGAGTACCGCGGCCTGGTGGCGGCCCTGGCGGCGGCGCTGGGGCTCCTCGGCCTGCTGCGGCTTGGCGTGCTGGGGGCGCTCCTCGGCGCCGGCCTGGGCGCCGCGGCACCGCGGATCTGGCTGCGCGGGCGCTCAGCCAGCCGGCGGCGGGCCTTCGCCGAGCAGCTGTCCGATGCCCTGTCCCTGATGAGCAACGCCCTGCGGTCCGGGCACTCCTTCCTGCAGGCCGCCGAGCTCTGCGGCGAGGAGCTGCCGGAGCCGGCCGGCGGCGAGTGGCGGCGCGTGCTGCAGGAGACCCGCGTCAACATCCCGCTCGAGGATGCGCTCGCCAACCTGCTAAACCGCGTGGGCGGCGACGACCTCGACCTCCTGGTGACGGCGGTGATGATCCAGCGCCAGGTCGGCGGCAACCTGGCCGAGGTGCTGGACCGGATCGCCGAGACGCTGCGCCAGCGGGTGCGCCTGCGGGGTGAGGTGCGGGCCCTGACGGCCCAGGGCCGGCTTTCGGGCCTGATCGTCGGGGCGCTGCCCGTGGCGCTGCTCGTGCTGGTGAGCGTCATCAACCCGGGCTACCTGGGGCCGCTTCTGTCCACCAGCCTCGGCCGGGTGCTGCTGGCCGTCGCCGCCGTCTTCGAGGTCATCGGGGGCCTGCTGATCCGCCGCATGGTCAACGTGGAGTTCTAGGGGGGTCGTGGAGCCTTGCTCACCCTGCTGCTTTGGCTGACCTTCATGGCGGCGGCCTCCCTGACGGCGCTGGCCCTGGCGCCGGCCGCGCCGGGGGCGGATGTCGTGCGGCGGGCCCGGGCCGCCGTCTCGGGCGGCACGGGTCCGGCGGCGGCGACGCTCCTGGACGACGAGGACCTGCGCCGGCCGCTGTTGGAGCGCACCCTGCTGCCCGCCGTCCGGCGCCTGGGCGCCCTGGTGCTGGGCCTGACGCCGGTGGCGCGCCGCCAGAAGATGCAGGCGGCCCTGCGGGCAGCCGGGCGCGAGCCGGATGTGGGCGGCCTGCTGGCCCGCAAGGCCCTGGCCGCCGTCGTGGGTGGGGCGGCGGTGGTCCTGGCCCTGCACAGCCGCAGCATCTGGCCGCTGGCGGCCGCCGGCGCCGCCATCCTGGGCTGGCGCTGGCCCGACACCAGCCTGGAGCGGGCCGCCAAGGCCCGCCGCAAGGTGATCGCCAAGGCCCTGCCGGACGTGCTGGACCTGCTGTGCGTCTCGGTGGAGGCGGGCCTCGGCTTTGACGGCGCCATGCAGAAGGTGGCGGAGAAGTTCCCGGGGCCCGTGGCCACGGAGTTCGGCACCTACCTACGCGATGCGCGCCTCGGCCAGGGCCGCGATGTCGCCCTGCGGGCCATGGCGGCCCGCTGCGGGGTGGCGGAGCTGCAGACGACGGTGGCCGTCGTGATCCAGGCCGAGCGGCTGGGCGCCTCGCTTGCCCGCGTCCTGCGGGTCCAGTCCGACGAGCTGCGGGTTCGCCGCCGCCAGGCCGCGCAGGAGAAGGCACTGCAGATCCCGGTGAAGCTGATCTTCCCCCTGGTGCTGTTCATCTTCCCGGCCATCTTCGTCGTGCTGCTGGGCCCGGCGGCCCTGCACGTGATGGCGGCCTTCACCGGCGGGCACTAGGCTCCTGGTCCCGTCACGTCTGGAGGCTGGGACCCGCGGCCCTATCACCGGTTGGCATTGGGCTCCCGACCCCGCCACCATGCGCGACTCGGACCGGCGGTCCCGTACGCATGGGGGCCGTCATGGGTGCGCGGGCTGCCTGGCACTGCGGCCTTCACCGGCGGGCTTGCAGGTTCCTGGTCCCGTCACGTCATGCCGCTGGGTCCGGCGCCCCGCACGCAAGGGGGCCGTCGTCCGTGCGCGGGCTGCTTGGCACTGCGGCCTTCACCGGGCAGCATTCGGGCGCATAGCTTGGTCCATGCAGCCCACACTCACCGGCGACGTCGTCACCCGCTACGACCCGGGGTACGCGGCTGCGCGCCAGGACTTCAACCGCCGGTTCGAGCGCTTCCCCAGGTATGTGGTCTTCTGCCGCTCCGTCCAGGACGTGCAGGCCGCCGTGCGCTGGGCGCGGGAGCACGGCCTGCCGCTCCGGGCGCGCAGCGGCCGCCACAGCTATGAGGCGTACTCCGTGCTGGACGGGGGCGTTGTGATCGATGTCAGCCAGATGAACGCGGTGGAGCGCACGGGGGAGACGGCCCGCATCGGCGCGGGGGCCAACCTCGGCCAGGTCTATGACGCGCTGTGGGCGGCCGGCCAGGTCACGATCCCCGGCGGCGGCTGCACCGGGGTGGGGATCGCGGGCCTCACCCTGGGGGGCGGTTTCGGCTTTCTCGTCCGGCTGCTCGGGCTGACGTGCGACAGCCTGCGGGCCCTGGAGATGGTGGGCGCCGATGGGTCTGTCGTGCGCGCGTCCGCGCGCACAAATGCCGACCTCTTCTGGGCCTGCCGGGGTGGGGGCGGGGGTAACTTCGGGATCGTGACCGGCTTCACGTTCCGGGTGCACCCTGTCGATTACGTCACGGTGTACAGCGTATCTTGGCCATTCTCCGCCCTGCGCGCAGTGTTCGCGGCCTGGCAGGCGTGGGCCGACCCCGAGCGCTTGGACCGGCGGCTGACGCCCATCCTGGTGCTATCGCCCGGCGGCGTGACGGCCCTCGGCGAGTTTGTGGGGCCCAAGGCGGAGCTGGAGCGCCTCATCCAGCCCCTGCTGCGGGCGGCGCCTCCCTCCTCGGTCCAGGTGGTGTACGAGACCTATATTGACGCGGTCCACCGCTTCGTGGGGTCGGCACCGGAGTGGGCCGTCGACCGGGCAGCGGATCCCACGCTCGACAAGTTCAAAAACACCTCGGCCTACCAGTTCGAGGTGTTTCCGGTCGCGGCGGTCGACTCGCTGGTGAGCTGGCTGAACCGGGCCCCGAGCCCCAACACGGAGGTGCAGTTCAACCTTCACGGGGGCGCCGAGGCCGAGCATGGCGGCACGGCCTACCCGTGGCGCGGCGCGCGCTGCAGTTTGCAATACCAGGCCTACTGGAGCAACCCAGCGGACGGCCCGGACGCCATCCGCTGGGTCGAGGGCTTCCGCCGCGCCATGCTGCCGTGGACGCGCGGGGCCTACGTGAACTACATCGACGCCGACATCGCGGACTGGCCGGACGCCTACTATGACGGCAGCATCCCGCGTCTGGTCCGGGTCAAGCGGCGGTACGACCCCCGGAACGTCTTCGACTTCCCGCAGGGCATCGGGCGGATCCGCTAGTTGATGGTGTCGAGCGCCTCGGTGTAGACCGTGCGGCGCTGCACCCCAACCCAGCGATTCGCCTCCTCGCCGCCCTGGAACAGCATCACCGTCGGAATCGAGGCGATGCCGAAGCGCTCGGCCAGCTCGGGCGCCTCATCGACGTCCACTTTCACGACCTTGACCTTGCCCGCATAGTTGGTGGCGATCTCGTCGATGATGGGCGCCACCATGCGGCAGGGGCCGCACCAGGTGGCCCAGAAGTCTACCAGCACCGGGCTGCCGGCTCCCAGGACCTCCTGCTCGAACGTGTCGCCGCGCACAGCCTGGATCATGTTGTCAGCCTCCCCGGACACTCAGTATACCCAGTCGCTTGCAATTTGCAAGCAATCTGGGCCATGATGGCGGCGGGGAGGGTCGCGCCTGGAGTCGTGGTCGTGCCCGGTGGCGCGCGCCGCGCGGGTGTTGGGCGATAGCGCCAGCATCCTGATCCTGCGCGACCTGGCTGCGGGACCCCGTCGCTTCGGGGAGCTGCTCGGCTCGGCTGCGGGGAACACGCGGCTTCTGTCGGGGCGCCTGCGGCGGCTGGTGCGCGTGGGCGTGCTGACGCGCACGTGCCTGCCGGGCCACCCCCTGAAGGTCCAATATGAGCTGACGGCCATGGGGCGGGACCTGCTGCCCTGCATCGCGGCCCTGCGGTCGTTCGGCGAGCAATGGCTGCCGGAATGTCGGGATCCCTTGGAGGCGAGCGCGTGCGAGCAGTCGTCGCCGGTTCCCAGGGCCTGAGGATCCAGGCGGCCGTCGCCGGCCGCCTGATCAACCGCGGGTTCTTTGGCAAAGCCGTCCTGGAGGTGGGGTAGCCGTGTTCAAGGCCCTGGTCCTGGAGGAGGGTGCGCCTGGGCAGATCCGCGACCTTGAGGTTGCGGATCTGCCGGAGGGCGACGTGCTGGTCCGGGTCCAGTACTCCAGCCTCAACTACAAGGACGGCATGGCCCTGGCGGGGCGGCGCGGCATCGTGCGCCGGTATCCCATGGTGCCGGGCATCGATCTCGCGGGGACCGTCGCCGAGTCCGCCAGCCCCATGTGGAAGCCCGGCGACGCGGTGCTGGCCACGGGTTGGGGCCTCGGCGAAGATCACTGGGGCGGCTACGCGCAGATGGCGAAGGTGAGGGCGGAGTGGCTCGTCCCGCTGCCCGCGGGACTCTCCCCGGAGCGGGCCATGGCCCTGGGCACGGCCGGATTCACGGCCATGCTGTCGGTGATGGCCCTGCAGGCACACGGGGTGAAGGGCGACGTGGCCGTGACCGGGGCATCCGGCGGCGTGGGCGGCATCGCCGTCGCCCTTCTGGCGCGGGCCGGGTACCGGGTGGCCGCTTCGACGGGCCGCCCAGAGCTGGCTGACTACCTGCGGGGCCTGGGCGCCGCGGAGATCGTGGACCGGGCGCAGCTGGCCGCCCCCACGCGCGCGGCCCTCGAGCGTGAGCGCTGGGCCGGGGCTGTGGACACGGTGGGCGGGGACACGCTGGCCGCCCTGCTGCGGGCCACGGCCCGGGACGGCTGCGTGGCGGCGTGTGGGCTGGCGGGCGGCAGCGCCCTGCAGACCACGGTCTACCCGTTCATTCTGCGGGGCGTGACCCTGGCGGGGATCGACTCGAACTACTGCCCGCGGCCGCAGCGCCTGGCGGCCTGGGAGCGGCTGGCCCGCGAGATGCCCGCGGATCTGCTCGACGGGCTCTCGCGCACGGTGAAGCTGGCGGAGGTCCACGGCCTGGCCGAGGAGATTCTCAGCGGGCGGGTGCGGGGGCGGGTGGTCGTGGCGCTGTAGCGGGCGGGGTACGAGGCCGGGTGGCGTAGCGCTGCAGCGGGCGGGGTGCGAGGACGGGTGGCGTAGCGCTGTAGCGGGGGGCTGCGGGGCAGGTGGTCGTGCTGTGGCGGCCGTGTGGCCCGCCGGCCGCGGCGGGAACCTACCCGCATGCGGTCCGCGGCGTTCCTCTGCCTGCTGGCGCTGCTCGTGCTCGGGCCCGCCGGGGTGCGTGGCTCGCCCGTGGGCCGGGCCGGCGACCTGCTGCCGCTGCCGGCGCCTGCCGCAACCCTGGCGCCTGGCCCCCGCCATCCGGACCGGCCGGTGCTGGTGTACACGAGCCACCCCCGTGAGAGGTACGACGATGGCACCTCCATCCGCGCCGTCGCGGCCGTGCTGGCCGTGGGCCTGCGCGCGGCCGGGTTCCGGCGCGTCGCCCTGGCGCCGGCCGTTGGCGCTGGCCCCATGGCCTACCTCCGCTCGCGGGCGCTGGTCGCTGCCTACGCCTGGCGCAACCCCGCCTGGCTGGTGGACGTCCACCGCGACGACGTGGGGCCGGGGACATACGCCGGCGGCTTGGTGGGTGGCCGTCCCGCCGCGCGCCTGATGCTGGTGGTGGGCGTGCGCAACCCGCAGGCCTGGCGGGCCGTGCCGCGGGCCCGCGCCCTGGCGGCGGCCATCGAGGCGGAGGCGCCCGGCCTGCTCCGCGGCATCTACCTGGGGCCTGGCGACTACAACCAGGACCTGGGGGCCGTCCTGGTGGAAGTCGGCAACCGCGACAGCACGTTCGCTGAGGTGGACGCGGCCCTGCCGGCCCTGGCGCGGGCCCTGGCCGCGGCGGCGCCGTGATGGAGGTTGGCGGTATGGAAAGCTTCGCTGGCAAGGTGCCTTGATCAGGCAACGGCCGCGAGGCTCTGGTCGATGGCGACGCCAGGACGGCCTGCTTCGCCCAGCCCAGCGGGCTGGCGACCGGTGACGGTGCCTTGTACGTCGCCGACAGCGAGGCCAGTGCCATCCGCGCGGTGGACCCCGAGCCTGGGTCCACCCGCACCATCGTCGGCCGTGGCCTCGTCGAGTTCGGGGACCGCGACGGTGTGGGGACGAGGTCCGCCTGCAGCACCCCCCGGGCCTGGCTTGGGGCGAGGGCGCCCTCTGGATCGCAGACTCGTTCAACGGCAAGCTCAAGCGTTGTGACCCCGCACGGCGGGAGGTCCGCACCGTCGCCCAGGGCCTGCACGAGCCGGGTGGCCTGGCCTGGCTGGCGGAGGGGCGGCTCGTGGTGGTCGACCCCGCCAGCGGCACGGTGACCGACGCTCCGTGACGGTCAGTCGACTGGTGCGGCCGCGGCCATTGGGCTGGGGGCGGGAGCGGCTGGCCGGCGGGCGACCGTGCAGCGCGCAGTGTCGTAGCGACCCGTGAGGCGGTGGGCAGCATGGCCCAATTCGTCCACCAGACCGCCCAGCAGGGCTCGCAGCAGGGTTGCCGTGACGCGTAAGCCGTGCCGGCCGTCGCCCCACTTCAGTTCGTCGCTGCCTACGATGCTCGCCTTGTTGGCAGCCGCGACCGCCTCGCGCAGGCGGCGGTAGACGGCCTGCCGCTCGGCGGGAGGCAGGCTTTGCGCATCGGCCGCGTCGCGAAGCAGTCCGCGGGCGATGGCCAGGTGGGACGCCACGGTGTCGTGGGTACCCCGGTCAATGAGGCCGTGGCGGAGCTTCAGGTCGTTCAGGCCCTCGGCCGCGTCATAGCTGGCCGCCACCACGTCTGCCCGCGTCATGGCCTCCGTCTCGTATGAGAGGATCCGGTCCCACGTCGGCTGCAGCAGGGCCTGGCGGTGCGCCTCCAGGCTGCGGAAGACCGAGTGGTAGCCGAGGCGCGGGTCCTCGAAGGCGCGGCAGCCGGGGTCCAGGAACGGGCCCAGCGGGGAGATGTAGAACTGCAGGCGGTGGTCGCCGTGAAAGCGCTCCGCCAGCTTCTCGCAGTACTCGACGGTGCCCATGGCCATGGCGTAGGTCTGGTGGGGGATCCCGACCATGAAGAATAGGTCGAGCTTGCGGCAGCCGGCGGCCAGGGCCGCGGCCAGGGTGCGCTCGACTTCGGCGTTTGGCACGGGGAACTTGCCGTTGCCCATGCGCAGTTCCTCATCCGGGGACTCGATCGTGATCTCCAGGCTCCAGGCCGGCACGCTGGCGTCGATCATGGCAAAGAAGTCCGCGCCGGCTGGGTAAAAGAGCTCGAAGACAAACTCGTTTGGCACGCGCTCGCGGCGGACGAGCTCGAAGAAGCGCTCCGCGCGGCGGTGGCCACCCATGCGCGGGTCATGGACCATAAAGATCGGCGCTCGCGAGAAACTGGCGATCGCGCGCACGTCGCCGACCAGCCGCTCGGGCGAGCGGAAGGCCGGCCGCCGGCGGTTGCAGACCTCGCGGTAGGCGGTGCGTGAGCCGCCGCAGACCGCGCAGTCCATCTCGCAGCCGCGCGCGTTCAGCAGCAGGGTTGTCGGGTAGCGCAGCCACTCGAGGTAAGGGATCAGGTTGGCCACGTTGCCGTACTTGAAGACCGACCGCATGATGTAGCGGTAGTCGGGGACGTCCACATAGTCAAGGTCGGCCGGAACGAAGCTCAGCGGGTTGACGGCCACGGCGCCATCAACCCGCTTCCAGGTCAGGTTCTCGACCTCGGCGAGCGCGCCGCCGGTGCGCAGGGCCGCCAGCAGCTGGCGGGCGGGCTCCTCGGTGGAGTCGCCCCGCAGCACGAAGTCGACGAATGGGTACCGGATCAGCTCCTCGTGGTAGTACGTGGCCGACAGTCCGCCCAGGAGCACCAGGCTTTCCGGGTGCAGGCGCTTGATCATCTCCGCGATGGCCAGGGCGCCGTGCGCATGTGGCAGCCAGTGCAGGTCGATGCCGAAGACCCGGCTGCGCATCCGGCGCACAGCCGCCGGGACGTTGAAGTCCGGATCGCGCAGCATCCGGTACGCCAGGTTGACGATGCGCACGTTGTAGTGGTTGCGAGCCAGGTAGGCGGCGATGCTGGTCAGCCCGACGGGATACATCTCGAACTCGTCGGTTGAGGGCACGACATCCGAGACGGGCCCCCGCAGCACGGTCTCCGTGCGGAAGTCGTACACCGATGGCGCGTGCAGTAGCGTCAGGTCTGTGCGGAAAACGGCCGATAGCACGCCAGGTCCACCCCGCTTCCGGCATACCGCCGGATTGGGGGTGGGGGACATGGCCCAACGGCCGGTCCGGGCGGACACGCCGCCGCTTGCGGGATTGGCGCGGGGGCGGCGTAGGCCGCCCCCGCGCCAACAAACTTGCCTAGTTCGCCGCCTCCGCCCGCTGCGCGGCCGCGAACTCCGCCTTCGCCCGCGCCAGGTTCGCCGGGTCCGCCACCAGGTCGACCACCGTCTGCGCCATGCACTTGGCCGCCAGCAGCAGCGCGCGGTCGCCCGCCTCGCTCCGCGCGGCCTCCCGGAACTCCGGACTGTGGCCGGCCGTGCCGGCTGGGGCCATCGCCACGTACGGGTGGATCGTCGGGCAGACCAGGCTGACGTTGCCGATGTCCGAGCTGCCCACGCCGCCATGCTCCGGCGGCGGGGTGGCGTGCTCGCCGAAGCCCTCCAGGTTGCTCTGGTAAAGCCCGGCCATCAAGTGGTTGTTGCGGCGCTCGCGGTACATGCGGTCGGTCTTGTACTCCATCGTGCAGCCCGTGGCCGTGGCGCCCGCCTCGGCGCACGCGATGACCTTCTGCAGGACCTCCTGGACGTACAGGTGGCTGCGCGCCCGCACGTAGTACACGGCCTCGGTCAGGTGGGGCGTGACGTTCGGGGCGTCGCCGGCCTTCGTGAAGATGCCGTGGATGCGGACGTCGTCCTTCACGTGCTGGCGCAGCAGGCCAACCGAGTTGTACATGGTGACCAGGGCGTCCAGGGCGTTGATGCCGCGCTCGGGGGCGCCTGCGGCGTGCGCGCTGCGCCCATGGAAGCGAACCGTCATGGTGATGCAGGACAGCGCCCCGCGCACCATGAGGTGCTCCGTGCCGGGGTGGACCATCATGGCGGCGTCGACGCCCTCGAACACGCCGTTCTCGATGAGGATGATCTTGCCGCCGCCCGTCTCCTCGGCCGGGGTGCCGATGCAGAGGATGCGGGCGGGCTCGCCCTCCAGGGCGCGGGCGGCCGCGACGGCGGCGCCGAGGGCGGAGGTGCAGATGACATTGTGGCCGCAGGCGTGGCCGAGGCCGGCCAGGGCGTCGTACTCGGCCAGGATGGCGATGGTGGGGCCGTCGCCGTTGCCCGTCCGGAACTCGGCGCGGAAGGCGGTCGGCAGGGCGCCCACGCCGAGCTCGACCCCGAAGCCGTGATCCTGCAGGTACTGGGCGGCCCAGGCCGAGGCCTTGTGCTCCTGGAAGCCGAGCTCAGGGGTCTCGTGGATCCGGTGCGAGAGGGCGATCAGATCCTCGCGCTGGGCCTGCACGGCGGCCTCGGCGGCCCGCTTGCGCTCGGCGAGCTGAGCCTGCTTCATGCTGGCGCCGGAATCGGCGGAGTCGGACACACGGGTAGCCTCCTTCGCGCGGCGGCTTCGACGGCGGGCGGGGGGCGACCTGCCGACTGCCGCGCGCCGCCAATCGCAGGGCCTGGGAAGGACCGGGGACGCGGCATCGCGCCGCGATGGGCTGGAGAGTCTGACACCATATGAGCATCCATCTCGGCGAAGCTGAGGACTGGCGGGGTCTCGCGACCTCATGCTCCGTCGTCGACACCATGCTGCAGGGGATCGAGGACGATCTGGCGTGGGATGGCCAGGGGACGCTCCCGACGGCCGTAGGTCCCTGGGTGCGCGAAGTGAGGCGCGCCCTCGGCGGGTCGAGCGACGTGGTCACGCGGCGCTTTACGGCCGGGCGCGGGCGCTCCCAGCGGCCGGTCGCCGTCGTCTACCTGGATGGCATGGTGGATGCGCGCATCCTCGACCAGGACGTGATCACGCCGCTGCAGCAGGCCAGCGGCCGGCCAACGGCGGAGGCCTGCCTCGCGGCCAGCAGCATGGCCCGCCGGGGGAAGGCGGGCGACATCATCAGCGGCATCCTGAGCGGCCAGGCCGCCATCTTCCTGGATGGCGAATCGGCCACCTACCTGCTGGACGCCCAGGGATTCGAGTCTCGCAAGCCCAACGAGCCGACGACCGAGCGCACGATCCTCGGCTCCAAGGAGGCCTTCGTCGAGCCCCTGCGTGTCAACATCACGATGATCCGGCGCCGAATTCGGACACGCGCGCTTCGGATTGAGCAGGTGTCCGTCGGGGTGATGAACCCAACACCCGCGGTGCTTGTGTATGTGGATACGGTGGCCAATCCGGCGCTGGTGACGGGGGTCCTGGCGCGCCTGCACGGCATTGCAGACCTGTCCGTCTCGACAAGCGCGGAGCTCGCCGCCTACCTGACGAGCGGCCAGCTGACGCCGTTTCCTCTTGGGGAGCGCACCGAACGCCCAGAGGTTGTGTCCCGCGAAATTCTCAACGGCCGCGTTGCGGTCATCCTCGACAACGACCCATTCGCCATCCTGCTGCCGACCACGTTCTGGGACCTCATGCAGGCCCACGGGGATTACACCTCGAGCGCGTGGGGGGCCACGTTTTCCCGCAGCATCCGCTTTTTCGCGCTCCTCGGCGCATGGGCGGGTCCGGGGCTCTACGCCGCCGTCGTGATGGTCCACCTGGACCTGGTGCCCCATGACCTGGCGCTCACCATCGTCGGCGGGCGACGGGGCGTGCCCGTGCCTGCGCCCCTCGAATACGCGTTCCTGATCCTGCTCTTCGAGATCCTGCGCGAGGTGAGCATCCGCATCCCCAAGGGCCTTGGGACCACCATCGGGGTCGTCGGCGGCATCGTGCTCGGTCAGGCCGTGGTCCAGTCGGGGATCGCCAGTCCACCCCTGATCGTCGTCGTCTCGCTGGTCGGCCTCTCGCTATACACCACACCGCACTACCAGCTGGTCGCCTCCACGCGCTACGTGGCCATCACCGGCCTGATGGTGGGATCGATCTTCGGACTCTACGGACTCCTGGTGTGGTTCGTCGTTCTGGTCCTGCACCTGAGCTCGCTGACGTCGTTCGGCACCCCCTACCTGGCGCCCGCGTCGCCCGTGAGTCGCGGGCTGTGGCTGGACGGGCTGTTCCGTGCCCCATTTGGTCGGCTGCAGGGACCGGCGCCGCAGTACCGGCCCCTGCGGCCTGGTGGCCCGGGTGGGGCGCCATGAGGCTGAGGTGGGGAAGTGGCGGGTTGCCGGCACGGGGCGGGGATCCGCCGCTTGCTTAGGCCTGCACGGCGGGCCGGGGCCTCAGGCGGGACGCGG
>DATLTP010000092.1:0-22926 GCA_035533535.1 Bacillota bacterium
TGAAGTCATCCTCCGGGATGCCGGACGTGATGGCCTGCCAGGTCTGGCCGTAATCGGCGGTCTTCAGCAGGTAGGGCTTGAAGTCGTCGTGCTTGTAGCGCGTGGCGGCGACGTAGGCCACGGCCGGGTCGTGGGCGGACGCCTCGATGATGCTGATCAGGCTCCACTCCGGCAGGTTCTTCGGGGTCACGTTCTGCCAGGTGCGCCCGTTGTCGCGGGAGACGTGGATCAGGCCATCATCGGACCCGGCCCAGAGGACGCCCTTGCTCGCCGGCGACTCGGCCAGGGCGAAGATCGTGCAGTAGTACTCGACGCTGGTGTTGTCCTTGGTGATCGGACCACCGGAGGAGCCCATGCGCGAGACGTCATTGCGGGTCAGGTCGGGGCTGATCTGCTCCCAGCTCATGCCTTCGTTGGTCGTGCGGAAGACGACCTGCGAGCAGGCGTAGAGCGTGTTGGGGTCGTGCGGCGAGAGGACGGCCGGGAACGTCCACTGGAAGCGGTGCTTGAGATCCTTGGCGCCCCAGCCCATGGGGTTCTCCGGCCAGGGTGTGATGGTCTGGACCTGGCGGGTACGGTGGTCGTAGCGGGTGAGCAGGGAGTAGGAGCCGGCGTAGACGATGTTGGCGTCGTCTGGGCGCACGGCGATGTAGCCGCTCTCGCCGCCGCCGACGTCGTACCAGTCGTTCATGGTGATGGCGCCCTTGGGCGACCAGGTCGGGCCGCAGAGCGTCGTGTTGTCCTGCTGGGCGCCGTACACGCGGTAGGGGTACTGGTTGTCTGCCACCACGTGATAGAACTGCGCCGTCGGCTGGTTGTAGATCGTGGACCAGGACTGGCCGCCGTCGAAGGTCACGCAGGCGCCGCCGTCGTTGCCCTCGATCATGCGGTTCGGGTTGCTCGGGTCGATCCAGAGGCCGTGGTTATCGCCGTGCGGCGTCGGCACCGACTGCCAGGAGGAGCCGCCGTCCGTCGACTTCAGGCACTTCACGTTCAGGGCCCACACCGTCTCCGGGTCCTTGGGGTCGGCGAAGACGTGGCTGTAGTACCAGGCCCGCTGGCGGATCTCCTGGTCGCCGCTTGTGCGCTTCCAGGTGGCGCCGGCGTCATCGGAGCGGAAGAGGCCGCCGTCGGCCGCCTCCACGATGGCCCACACGCGGTCGGGGCGGGCGGCGGAGACCGTCACGCCGATGCGGCCCTTCACGCCGGCCGGCATGCCGGGGTTATCCGTCAGCTCGGTCCACGTGTCACCGCCGTCGATCGACTTGTACAGCGAGCTGCCGGGTCCGCCGGACTCGAAGAAGTGGCCGCCGCGCCGCACCTCGTAGAACGCGGCGTACAGGATGCGTGGGTTGGTCGGGTCCATGGCCAGGTCGATGGCGCCGGCGTTGTCCGACCGGAAGAGCACGCGCTGCCAGGTCTTGCCGCCGTCCTTGGTACGGAAGATGCCGCGCTCCGGGTTGGGCCCGAAGGCGTGGCCGAGGGCCGCGACATAGGCGTGGTCGGGGTTCTGGGGGTGGATGCGGATCTGGCCGATGTGGCGGGTGGCCGCCAGGCCCAGGTGCGACCAGGTCTTGCCGCCATCCGTCGAGCGGTAGACGCCGTCGCCGTGGGAGACGTTGCCGCGCAGGCAGGCCTCGCCCATGCCGGCGTAGACGACGTTGGGGTCGGAGCCGGCCACGGCCAGCGCGCCCACGGGCCCCGTCTTGAAGTAGCCGTCGGAAACGGGGTTCCAGCTGACCCCGCCGTCCTGGGTCTTCCAGACGCCGCCGCTGCAGGCGCCGAAGTAGAAGACCAGGGGCTCGGTGGGGTGCCCGGCGACGGCCACGACCCGGCCGCCGCGATGCGGGCCGATGAGGCGCCACTGCAACGATTCCAGCATAACCGGTACCTCCTGCCGCGCGGGCGGGGCTTGTGGATGCGGTGCGGGCCCGGTGGGCTGCTCGCGCGCGGCATGGGAGCGATTCTCTACGGTACCCGAAGTTCCTGCCGCTGGATGGGGTTGGCGGCCGGCGGGAAAGTGGCAGGGACGGCATTGGGGGGGTGGGCCCGCTGCCAAACCGGCTTCTGCGTGGGCGGCGGGGCCGGCGGGCTCGGGTGGGTGGCGTGGTCCCGGGCTCAGCAACCCGTTAATTGACCTGCATCCCGGGCCGTGGACGTGGCGTCTGGCACCGCCCTACATGGTCCTCGCCGCGGTCCAGTTTTCGGCTCGAGTGAGGTCGGTGCTGGACGCTGCGGCCAGGCGTGGGGCTCGAAAACCGGGTCTACCGCCGAGGCTCCATGTTGTCGAGACGACGCTTGTTGTTGAGAGCCAATGCCTTGAGGGGCCCGATCTGTTCATCCATCAGGGCCCGGTGATACTCGTCGAACCGCCGGTCCATCTGCTCGCGAAGGTTCGCAACGCCTTCGGCCACCTGCTGGATCTGGGGAATCACCATGGTCTCGATCTCCGTGCCGACTGCGGTCACGACCGCGTCGATTTTGGCGTCGAGTCTGGCCACCTGTCCGTCGATCTTGGTCTCAAGACTCGCCATGCGTCCGTCGATCTTGGTCTCAAGTCTGTCTTCGGCCGCTTTAATTTCGGCTCGAATGTCCTTGATCTCTTCTCGAAGGTCACTGCCCAGGCTGCTCAGCCCCGTCTCAATCTGCCGCCGGATCTCAACCAAGTTGGCCTTCAACTCGGGATCCATGCGCCTCACCGCCCCTTCGCAGCTCGATTTCAGTCAGACCCACGGCCAAAGCCCAAGGAAACGATGCGTGCAGCCGCGGGAAGGGGCCGACGGGCGGACGGCAGGCCGCCGGGTCCGCTGGCTATACGAACGAAGTGCAGGCGAGGGTCTTCGCCCTCCCGCAGAGGACCCCTGGCGAACACGTGAACGATTGGTCGACAGGGCGACCTTCAGTTTGGGGGCAGGAGTGGAAGGTCGCGGCCCTCAGACCACCGACGTGGCTATGCCGCCAACAGCCGCATCCGGGTGCCGCGGGCGGGCCGCAGGGTGACCCGCGGTTCAAGAACCAGGCGTTGGCCCGGCATCAATTCGGGCGTCATGCGCTGCAGGATGCGGGCCAGGATCAGCTTTGCCTCCTGCTGGGCAAAGGGCATGCCGATGCAAGTTCGAGGCCCGCCGCCGAACGGGAAGTATGCGAACGGGTTGATGTGGTGGCCGCCCTCCGACGGCGGGAGAAACCGCTCCGGCATGAACGCTTCAGGCTGCGGCCACAACTCCGGCATCCGGTGCATGACCCACTGGCTCATCAGCGCGAAGGCGCCGGCCGGAAGGCGGTACCCGCCTACGGCGTCGTCGTCTCGGGCGCGGCGACCGATCACCCACGCTGGCGGATACAGGCGGAGGGACTCCTTGATAACCATGTCGAGGTAGGGCAGGTCGGGCAGATCGCCAACGGTGGGGACCCGCCCGGCTAGGACGCGCGCCAGCTCGGCCTGAAGCGCTCCGCGCGCTTTCGGGTTGCGGCTCAGAAGATAGAAGCTGAACGTCAGCAGGTTGCTGGTCGTCTCGTGGCCGGCGGCGAGCAGCGTCATGGCGTGATCTCGGGCAAGCCGGTCGGTCAGGCCATCCGTGCCCTGCCCGGCCATCAGCAAGGTGGCGAGCATGTCGCTGGGGTCGGTGGGGTCAGCGCCGGCTGTCCCGGTGGCCGCCCGCCTAGCCGCAACGAGCGCGGTGACCTCGTGGTCCAGGTACCTCTCCGCCCTGACGTAGCGGCCATACGTCGTGAAGGGCAAGTTCAGACGGAGCCGGGGAAGCGGCCCAACACCCTCATCGTACGAGATCACCCGGTTGAAGGCGCTGCTCAGTTCCCCGCTCTCAGCGGCCAGGTCCAACCCGAAGAGGGTCCGCGCCACGATCTGCAGCGTCAGCCGCTGCATCTCGACGTGCATGTCGACGACCGCGTCGGATCGCCACGCGGCCAACAGGTCCTCGGTATACCCCAGCATGATGCCGGCGTACGACTCCACCCGGCGCCGGCTGAACGACGGCTGGACCAGGGCGCGCTGGGCGCGGTGGAACTCGCCGTCGATGTTGAGCAGGCCATCCCCAAGAAACGGCATCGAGGGCTGGTTGATCTCGCGGCTTGTGTAGTTGGAGGCGTTGGTCACGAGAATTCGCTCGACCGCCTCCGGCGAGGAGTAAAGGAATAGCCGGCCGGCCCGCCCGAGCCCGATGCTCACCGCGTTGCCATACTGGCGCTGCGACCGCGTGAAAAAGCCCATCTGGTCCCGCCGGAGAGCCAGACCGTTGCCGATGAGCCAGCTCCCGCGTGGTCCAGGCGGCAGGGGCAAGCTCGCGGGCAGCACGGCGGGCGCCTCGGATTTAACTGCGGGGGCATGCGCCGTGCGGTCCGCCTCCAGAGTCGGCCGGTCTGCCATCATGAAACCTCCCCGCCAGCGCGCAGCAGGGCCAGGATACGCGTTGTCATCGCCTCGGGTCCGGGCTCGGGGTGGTCGCACCACCAGGCGATCGCCTGGGTCACCATGCCCGCGACGAGCCGGCCGGTCAGCAGAAGATCGTTGGGGCCAGCGCCCAATGCCCCGGCGCGGAGCGCATCGGCGATCTGTCCGGCCAGCCAAGACTGCGCCTCCAGCGTCAGGCTCAGCGTCCCGCGGGTCGTAAACGCCATCTGGAAGAGGTCTGGCCGCGTTTTGGCGGCGGCGAGGATCTCCGCCAGCAGCACAGCGATCCGGCGCTCGGACAGGACATCCGGCATCCTGGCCTCCAGGCGCTGCTTCAGCGCCTGGAGCCCGTCGCGAAGAATGGTTTCGGCGAGGTCGTCCTTGTCACGGAAATAGAGGTAGAAAGTGCCGACCCCGATGTCGGCGGCCTGGGCAACCTGCGCTACAGTGGTGGCATGGTAGCCCTGCGAGCCCAGCAGGCGCTCTCCGGCCTGCAGAAGCGCTTGGCGCGTCCGCTCACGCCGTTTGGCGCGACGTGTTGACGCCGGGGACGGCAGCGGGCCCAGGTCCACCCCGAAAACTGACGCGTCACTCATAAGTGAATGATACGTCAGCGCCGAAGCCCACAACAAGTTGGACGGGGTCGGACTCGCCCACCTGGATAGTGTTCCTTGCGTTCCCATGCAGGGCACGCTACAATACGGGTGCTTGGCTCCGGGGAAAGTGGCATGGCGGGTCCGGTATGACCACGCTCCATCCCCCCGCGAAGTCCCGGCACAGTCCCAGATCGAGGGGGGGTATGGACGATGGTCAAGACTCTGTTCGTGGGCAACCTGCCGTGGAGCGCCACCGAGGAGGACCTGACGCGGCTCTTTTCGCCGTACGCTGAGGTGATCTCGGCGCGCGTGGCGACCGACCGTGACACGGGCCGTTCACGGGGCTTCGGCTTCGTGGAGGTTCCCGAGGCGCAGGCTCAGGCCGCGATCGACGCGCTCAACGGTTCCGACCTCGGTGGTCGGCCGCTGACGGTCAACGAGGCGCGCCCGCGCGAGGAGCGCTCGCGCAGCAGCCGCCCGCGGTACTAGGCCACTAGGCTCAGCACTGAGAAGCGCCGACCCGAAAGGGTCGGCGCTTTGCTGTAATCTGCCACACGTTTCCGTAGACGCAACAAGTGCGGCCGACATACGATCATGGGTACAGGAGGCGAGATCCCATGACGTCGTGGGGGATGCTGGAGCATCTCAGCGACCGGGACCTGACTTTCCTGGCCCCTGACCAAGCGGCCCGATTGCGGGCTGACCCCGACCGCCTCAACCAGCTGCTGGATCAGCCCGCGCTGGCCGCGCGCCTGATCCGCGACCCAGAGGCCCTCCTGCACGTCACGCCCTACCTGCTGTTCAGCGTGCTCCTCCGCCAAGCCCGCCGCGACCTCAAAGACCGCCCCTACACCATGGAGTGGACGGCCCCGCGCTCCCGGGTGCCCGTCTTCGACGCCGGCCGCGTGGCGGGGTTTCTCGCGGAACCCCGGGAACGCGACTACCTGGTCGAGCTGCTGGCATCGTTCACCCGGGTCTATAGCGGCACCGTGTGGCGGCGGACACGCCGCGGCTTCCGCCGGCGGCGGTTCTCGGAACTGGACCTGGCCTCGCTGCAAGCCGTCGAAGCCGAGGCCCCCGAGGGCGAGCGCTTCTACCTCAAGAAGCGGCTGGGCGACGCGGCCCTGTTCCTGACGGGCGTCTACCCCGACCACGTTGGCCGGGCCCTGCCACGGCAGCGCTCGCTCGAGGAGATCGAGCACGATGGCGCCACGTGGTACCAGGGTGCCGCGCGGCACGCCCTCGCGCGGCCGGCCGGGATGGAGGATCAGCTGCACTACCTCGCCACGAACTTCCACGGGGCGCGGAAGGCGCTCAACTTTGTGACGGACCGGTATCTGCACCCCTACCGAAGCAATTGGTTCCCGGCGGCTTAGGCTATTTGACGAGTGTTGCGCTGCCCGTTCCGTCAGCCGTGGTTTCCGTCGCAATCTCGAACAGTGCGGTGGCATCCACCACCGGTGTCTCGGATGGGTTCGTGGTCGACAGCAGGACGCGGTAGCTCAACTGTATGCTGGGCGGCAGCGGCGTATTGTCGCTCCGGCACTGCACCACGGGATTGGTTGCGTTCTGGCACGCAGGCAGACTCGTCCAGGTCTTCCCGGCATCCCAGCTGATCTGATAACCGATCGCGGTGCCGACCGGCAACTGGGTGATGGTGGAATCAATCTGAATTTGATCCACCGTGTGGCCGAGGTCGAGTTCGATGGATTGGGCCTGCGCTGACTCTTCGTAGAGTGGCAGCCGCAAGCCGGTCAGGCTTCGGGCGGAATCTTGCGCAAGCGTGGCGCCATCATAGTAAGTCCAACCCGAGGGCACCAACGCGGCAACTTGCCCCTGCCGCCATCCCGTGCCGATCGCCGACACCGGAGTAGGCAACTCGGCGGACAGTTGAGGGATGCGGGTCACGACCGAGCCGTTCATGCCGAAGGCCGTCAGCGCCCCATCGTTCGCGAGCGTCCAAAATCCATCGCCGTGTCGGAACCAGGCAATGCTCTGGATGGGAGACGAACTGCTGGCAGGTTCCCACGCCGGCACCTCCCGGTAGCGCTGACCGTCCCAACCATAAATTCGAACTCGGGTGCCCTGCCCGACCGCAACCAGCGCACCCCCGGGCGCCGAGGCAATGCCAGACACTCCCTGCAGGTCGTGGACGCCGGCGCCCACTTCCGGCTCCAGCCCAGCCGCCCGATACGCAAGCGCGCCGAAGCCCGTGGAGGTTCCGACGAGGATGTTCGCGGACGCCCCGGGTATGGGGGGGCCTTCGGCGAGGCCGATGGTTCCGGGCGCCGCGAGCGAGCCGACCTCAGTCCAACCGGTTCCGGACCAAGCGTCCAGGGCGACCCGATTCGGCGTCGCCACTGCGAGTTGACTGCCCGCCGTCCCGATCCACGCCGCACCGACGTACCCAACCCCCGCGACGTCGAAGTGGTGATCGGCGTTAATCCTGGCGCCATCGAAGGCAAAACCCTCAGCGCCTCCGCCCGCAACCAGGACCGCAACGGCGGCTGCCGGATCGAAGGCCACCGCGGCCGGCGCCAGGGGCAACGAGATCGTCCCAGTTCCGGCTGGGTCGATCTCAGCGGTGGTTGTCTCCGGATCGATATAGCTGAGCGACGTGTAGTCGTCTTGGAACCACCACGGGCTAGGGCTTTGGATCCCGGACGCGGCACGGCCGCTGACACCGAGCGTTGAGCACACCACCAGGAGCAGACCTGCGGCGGCCACGATCGGAACAAAGGGGCGCCGCATGGGGCCACCTCCTGCGAACGGCGCTCAAACTCCTTCGCGGCCTCGGGTCGCCGTCGGCCGGCATCGTCAGCTCATCCAGGCTGTGCATTGCCTATGGATTGTAGATGCCGGCCTCGGCACTCGTGCTGTTTCCTGCTCCATCGCTCACCGTGACGATCACCGTGACATACCCACTGCCGGCTAGGGTCAGTGGGATTTCGCCGTCGGAGGGCAGGAGGCCGCTCCACGTTGACGCGCCGCCAATGTTCACCTGCAGGCCGTCGCCGGGCGTGAACGCGTCGGAGGCGTCAATGACCAAAACCGCGGATCCATTGTCCGTGACGGCCGCATCTCCAAGCCACCCGACGGTGTTGACCCTGGGCGGGGTGGTCTCCAAAAGAAAGTAGTCGGGCCCTTCGGCGGACGCGATGTTCTGCGCATTGAAGTAGCGGGCAAACACCGCCTTCAGGCCGTCCCCGCTGGGGAGCACCAAGTTGATCGCCCCAGCCGCATCCTGTGGCTGCGACCAGTTGGTGTTGTCGAACGATACCTCCATGGAAACGGACTCGGCCGGCATCGTGAATGCAGCGGCGATCAGGGGACTTTTCACGCACGTCGCCGAGAGACCCTGGTAACGGCAGGCATTGCCGCCCTGGCCGCTCAGTGGGCTGATTGAGGCCTCGTAGGTGATGGTGGCCGTCGCGGAGCCGACGCCGCCCCCCGGATCCCGGACCTGTACGTAGACGGTGTTCGGGCCCTTGCCTCCATTGATTGCCCAGGTAGACGTGGAGGCGAACGGGCCCCACGTGGACCAGTTGCCGCCATCATTGCTGAACCGCATGCGGAGGTCGCTTTGGACATAGCTCACGTCGCTCGCATTCACGTCGAGCGTGACCGCGCGGCTCGCTGTCTGTGCAAGCCCGTTGTCAATGGCGAGCCCCACCTCAGGGGCAGGGGGGCACAACCCCGTTTCGGCGGTCAACTGAACGGACGACGTGGCGACTCCGGCCCCATTGCTCGCATCGACGGTCGCGGTGTATCCCGATTGGCAAGCCAGTCCCCCGGCAACACCCTGGCTGGCGGTCACCGCGCCGCTGACCACGTCCGTGCTGGCGCCCACCGGGGTCACCGTCCAGGTGTAGAGGGTCGAGGGCGGGTTCCCATTCGAATTCCACGACAAGTTGAGGGCGTTGGCGGCACCCGTCGCCTGGAACTCCGTGGGCGGATTCGCGAGTGTCCACTGCCCACCACCGGTGGCTCCGGTCCACCAGCAGCCGCCGCCCGATCCGCCCATGCAGCCCTGCCCACCGATGCCCGAGCTCTCGGAGATCCATGCGTCGAGCGCCACAAAGTACTCCGTGTTTGGGACCATACCCGCGATCGTGTACCGGCCGACGCCGGCACCGATGTCGCCGCTGCCGCTCCAGGCTGCAAAGTCGCTCTGCGTCGACCAGATGACCGCGTAATGCGCGCCATGCCCAACGTCGGGCCACGAAACGGCCAATTGGGTCGAGGAGGCCGGAGCAGAGATATCCGGCGGGGGCGCCACGACGTCGAGCAAGCCGCCACCACCCGGCTCGGTGGTCGCCGGCGTCCCGAGCCCGTCGCCCGAGATCGCTCGCACGGCATACTGGGTCACCAACCCAGGTTGGAGGTTGGTCGTCGTAAAGGTGGTGGCAGTGCTCTGGTGGACGAATGGGGAACCCGTCACCGCGCCAGCGGGCGAGAGGATGTCCTGCGTCAACTCATAGGTCGTCCCGGCGGGATTGTCTCCAGGAGCCCAGGATAAGCTCGCCTGATCCGCAGTGCCACCTTGGGTGACCGCCAGCACCGGATAGGCCAAGTCAGCTGGCGGCACATCGGACTGGGCGGCTCCCGGCGGGACCCAGAAGAAGTCGATCGAGCCGCCGCCCGTTGCTTGCGTGTAGTCGATTTCAAGAGGGTACCAGTCCCCGGCGGAAAGGCTGATGCTACCCAAAACTCCGCCGCATGCGTTGCAGGCGCCGTAGAAATTGGGTGATGAACCCGAGCCCATCATGCCGTCAGCCACCAGGCGGCCATTGACCCAAGCTTGGCAGGCGTCGTCTGCACGGCAGCCGATGGTATAGACGCCAGTGGTCGGAGCGTAAAGCCAGCCGAGATATTTGGCACCGAACGCCTGGGCGGTGCCGTCGCCCGCGACGGTAGACGGCATCGGACCATCGTGCCCGGCATACGGCCACGAGGTCGCGCAGTTGCAACTGGTCCTGAAATTGATGGGGCCCTGCACGGCCGTGTAGTCCACCGCGCCGCCAAAGATCGCCGTGGGTGGGCCTGCCCCGCCACCCGCCAACGCTGGAATGTCGTAGTATGCCGCGAGCAGACCTCCGGTCGCCAATTGCCCGGGAACGTCCGGCAACGTATACCACATGCCGTTTCCGTTTGCGTTCCCCGCTTGGGGCCACCAGGTTGGGAGCCACCCATTGGGCGTGACGGACTGGCCCGGGATCTCGGCCCACATGCACACCGAGTACTCCGTGTTCGGCAAGAGGCCAACGGCTGACCACTGCGTCGTGCCGACCGGCAGCAATCCGCTGGTGAAGGTGGGGGCGCCGCAAGCCCCGATGCCGGGCCCGCCGAAGACCTCGTACTGGGCCCCGTTTCCCTCGTCCGGCCAGGTCACGAACAATCCGCGCGTGCGGCGATGCACGTCATAGGTCGGCGCATTGGCGAAGAGCACCGCAGGGGCGGCATAGCCGCTGGCACTTGCGGTGTAACGGTACACGTAGCCCAACGCGCCCGACTGTTGGTTCGACGTGGTCAGCGTTGCGGAACCGGCTGCGGCCACCGCCACGGAGTACTGGCAGTTGCCAGCGCCAAGCGTGCTTCCCTGGGGACAAGACGAAAACGGTACCTGTGCGCCGTCGGGCCCAAGCTGCGACTGCACGATCGTCCAGGTTAAACCCTCGACCGTGTCCGCGCTGAGCGTGAGGTCGATCTGGGCCGGGTTGAGGGGCGGGTAGCCGGAGGGTCCCCCGATGCTCAGGAGTCCGGCGGGCGACTGCATTGTCAGGCTCGGGACCAACGTCTCGTCATCCGACTCGTTGATCGTGTTGATCTCGGTAATGAAGATGCTGTACGTCGAGCCGGGCTGAAGCCCACGGACGGTCGCCGCCTTGACGTTGCCCGTATTCCACTCGGTCACCGTGCAGTTGATGCCGGGGCAAACCGCCGCGGCAGCCTGGGTCGCCACGTTGATGACCTCAACTTGCTGCCAGCGGATGGACCCGCCGTTGTATGCGAGTGTAAACCCGTCCGCGTACACGGTGGCGGTGCCGCTGGTGGCGAGGCCCGTCGCGGCGTTGCCGGTCAGGCCGACGGCCTGCGGAGCGGCAAGCGCTCGCCCGCCTTGAGCCGCAGTCGCCGTAAGGCACGTCGCACACGCCAGAAGACACAGCCAGAAATAATGGATCAAAGGCCCTGAGCGCATCCGTGGCGTCACTCCTCGGTGGGGCGCTGGGATGACCATTCTGTCGACGCGCGTTCAGTCGGACGACCGTCGCCCATGTCGGGCCGACCTGCCCCTG
The DNA here is from genome assembly GCA_035533535.1 of Bacillota bacterium. GTDB lineage: Bacteria > Bacillota > Sulfobacillia > RBS10-35 > JAJYVM01 > JAJYVM01. Next base: position 11,304 of record DATLTP010000092.1, read on the forward strand.
CGGAACCGCCCATCAGCAAGTTCCAACGCCGGCCGGCTGCCGGAGTTGGGCTTCAGCCACCACTGTCCAACCCGTGGTGAAAGCCCCCGGGAGAGGAAAAGCCGCCGTGACACTCGCCGCCACGGTCAGGTCGGGGCCTTGCGGCAGCGCGACAAAGCTTCGGGTGTCGAGGCTCGGCATTGCGCCAACGCTCCGGGCCCAATACTGGGCGGCCACGACGGGACTGTTCACCGGGTCGACCGCCACGTTCGAGCAGTACACGTTTCCGCGAGCATCGACTCGTCTCATTGCGATTTCCTGAGCTGCACCAGCGAGCGCTGCCGCGTCCGCGGCCTGCTGCACAGCCGTTCTCGTCCCAAGCAACCAGCCCGCACGGGTCAGCGGCACCGCGATCAAGACGAGCACGAGAGTCAGAACCACCGCAAATGGCAGAACCTGTCCCCGTTCGCCGCTAATCAACCGGGTAGACGGCGGTGCTCGCCAAGGGAAAGATCCAGGCCTCGGCCGGACCCTGGCCGAGAAGGGCGGCCAGATAGGGGAACAGATTCAGTTGGTCATATTGAACCGTGACAGAAACGGACCCGCCGCTCGCACAGCCGCCTCCGAATGCAACGTACCAATCCCCAGGTTGTGCGTTACCAGCCTGAAAGGTCGTGAGCCGAAGCCCGCCATCCTGCAAGGCACTTTGAGCGATGGCGGTTGCATCACCCTGCCAGGTGGCGACGCCTTGACCACATTGGATTGAGGCCGCCCGGCCGGCGACGGCGGCCGCCCCAATGACCACGGCTCGGGCATGTGCCGCGATGGCATAAGCGGAAAACCCGGCAAAGAAGGAGACCAACAGCAACAGCATGACGACCGTCTCCACGACGGCGGCCTGGCCCCGGACGTCCCGAACAAACCGACCCAGCACGCGATCCCCTCCTACCGCTGGGCCAGAGCAGCCGCCAGAATCGCACCTGCGGCCAAGGCCGAGCCATAGGGAAGTCCGGCCTCCCAGACGGAGTCCGAGGCGATGGCCCTGGTGACGCCCAACCAACCATCCTCTCGCCAGGACGTGGCCAGGCCCCCCCTATGGCGCCACAGGCCCCGCCCGACCCAGCCGAGCGCGAGCACTCCACCGCTGGCAGCCCCAAACCAGAGACCGCCCAACGCCAGGGGCATGCCGAGAACGGCCCCGAGTGCCATCGCAGCCTTGGCGTCGCCGGCCCCGACCCATCCCTCGCCGCTCGCCGCGGTGCCCGCCACCCACATCACCGTGAACGGGCCACCAAAGGCAGCCGCGCCTGCCAGTGCCCCGATCAAGGCCTGCCAACCGGTGAGTGCCGCAAGGACGAGGCCGGCGACCAGTCCCGCTATGACCACCGAGTTGGGTATGATGCGCCGCAACAGGTCCCAAACCGCGATGGCCGTCGCGAGCGCGACGAGCACGCCCCACCGAACGACGAGCATCCACGTCATGGTTCAACACCCGTTCAGGCACTGGCTGAAGTGGGCGAAATAGGCGACGAGGGCCTTGCCGACCACGCCCAGGACGGCCACCGCGATCACTGCCCCGAGGGCCATGAGAATGGCATGCGTCGCAGTGCCTTCGCCGTCCTGATGAACCACGAGAAGACAGAGCCAGAACAGCAGTCTTACCCCTCCCCAGCGAGGGGGAGACTCGTACTCCCCCTCGCCTGCATCTGACGGGTCAGCAGCCTGGCGTTCCCCCACTGGCTTGGAAAGTCGAGGTCGAGGCACCACTTGCGGCGTTGAGACAGGTGCTCGACTGGGTCGCGGCGCTGTAAATCTTGGGCCCCACGATGCCCACAATTCCCAACGCCACGACCACCCAGACGGCGATGCGCAGGGCGCTGGACGTGGTGCCCTCCCCCCGCTGCTCTCGGAGAAACCGAACGGCACATCCGATCAAGCTCTCACCCCCCTCCCCAACGGGCTGAGCCCTTCCACCCCCCTTCCCGGTCAGTAGCCGATACTCCGGAACTGCGTGAGCACGATGTAACCAAGCGGGAGCATCACGCCCGGTAGCATGACGAAGATCAGGGGCAGGGCCCCGAGGGTGCTGCGGCCGCGCGCCGCGGTACGAAGTTGCTGCTGCCGTTCCTGGCGAAGGGCCGCAACCAGGCCAGACAGGGGGCCTGCAAGATCACCCCCGGTTTCGCGCGCCTGGATGATCGTGGCCACGAGGCTGCCGACGTTCGGTTCTCCGATTTCTGCCGCGGCGGCCGCCAGACACAGATCGAGCGGCTCCCGGGTGAGTTCCGACTGGCGAACGGCCCGACCCAGCAGCCGCGGCAGCCGGCCGGGCAACTCACGCGCCAACCGGACGATCGCCGCGTCGAGCTGAAGCCCGGCTTGGACCGCAGCCGTCAGGAAATCCCCCCAGCCCAAGGCCTCCCTGGAGAGCGCACGGCGTTCGGCCCGAGCCGTCGCGTCGAGGTCACGCCACGGCAGCCACCAGCCAACGGCGGCAGCGGTCGGCGCGACGACGACCGCCGCCGCACCGAAGCCTGCGAGGACCGGCAGGGCGGCCCCCGCGACAAGGCCAGCACAAGCCAGAAGCACCTGCCGCGCGAGAAACTGCTCTGGCGTCTGCCCAGCTCCGAGCCAGTCGAGCCGGCGCTTGAGGGTCGCCGTGCCCAAGGGCCCGGCCAGAGGACCGAGGCGGCAGGCCAAGCGGTCCACGGTCCGCCGAACCGCCGTCTTGACCGTTCGCCGCGGGGTGCGGAGGGCGGCTGGATCCCCGCGCGCCTGGGCCACGATCCAGGCTGTGGCGCTCACCGAAGCCTGCGCATGCAGCCATCCGCCGTACAGCACCAGCAGCAGCCCGAATGCAGCCAGGGCCGCAGCCATAACCGGCTCGGCTGGGATCAGCATGTCGGCACCTCCCAAGGCACTGCGGCGGATCAGGTAAGCGGAGTGGTGGAGAAGAAGCCACGCACCAGGCGGGCGCCGAAGAGCATCCAGAGGATGTCCACCGCAAGAACCATCTGGCCTGTGGCCGTCGCCAAGAGTGGCGCCACGTACTCAGGAGCTTCAAGGCGCATGATCAGCAGCATGACCATGGGCACAACCATGAGGATCAGCGACTGCTTCTCATTGCGCACCGACAGCTCCCTGATCAACCCGTGCATCTCACGCCTTCCCCGCAGGGAGCGCTGGATGGACTCGAGCACGGGAACGATTCGGGCCCCCGCATCCAGCGCCAGACGAACGCCGACACTGAGCAGCCGAGTTTCCTCCAAGGCGATGCGCTCTGGCAACTCGGCCATGGCGTCGCCGAGCGGCTCCCCCTGGCGGACCCGCTCCATCACCCGATGGAGCTCACGTCCGACTGGATCGGGGGCACGCTGGGCCTGCTGCTGCAGCGCTGCATACAGGTCCTGCCCACCAGCCATGGCTTGAATGAGCTCCGTGCAGACTTGGTCAAGCTGGCGTAGCACTTGCTGCGAGCGGCGGTCCGCGAGCCGCCCAAGGTGCCAGAGGGGAGCCCAAAAGCCAGCGAAGGCGGCCGCGACGGTCATCCAGGGAACGCCCGCGACCATGTAGAGCGTGGCCGCCGCCGCCAACCCGCAGCCCAAAATGAGGGCGAAGACATGGACCAAGCCCAACTCGACGCCGGCAGTCTTTGCACGCCGCTCCACATAGTGGAGCGGCCACGGCAAGGGCGTATGGGCAACTGCTCGCGTCGGGCTTTTACCAGCGGCGGCCCCGGCTGCCTCAGCGGCCGCCCGCGCCGGGCTCCTCGACCGCTCGACCAAGGCTTGCCACATGCCCACCATAATCAGGATCAGCCCCACGCCTTCGAGCAGGGCGATGGCGAGCGCCATGTCAAACCGCCTCCGTTCGTGCCCAGCTCGGGACAGTCCCCTGCCACCGAAAATGCCCATCCCGCCAACGGTAGAGATCCGACAACACGAACTGGCCAGAAGAGTCCACACCCTCAACCGCAGTGACGCGCTCGACCAGGCGCAGCCCAGATGCGTGGGCTTCATCTCGCTGAAAGTGGACGATCAACTGCACCGCGGACGCGATGTACTCACGCAGTTCAGCGCCTGGAATGTCGGGCTGGTCCTGACGGACCATCCGGACCATTCGCCGGAGAGCGTCGAGTGGCGAGTCGGCGTGGACGGTCGTCATGGACCCTGGATGGCCGGTCGTCATCGCCTCCAGCATGACGGCCGTCTCGTTCTTGCGGCACTCGCCCACGACGATGATGTCGGGGCGGAGGCGAAGCGAGGCCACCAGGAGCGCCCACAAGTTCACTTCGCCCTCGCCCTCAAGGTTTGCGGGCCGGCGTTCGAGCCGGACCACGTGGGTGCTGCTCGGCGGCTGCAGCTCGGCGGAATCCTCGATTATCACGATCCGGTGGGCCGGCGAGATCAGTTCCATGAGCGCGTTGAGGAATGTGGTCTTGCCAGAGCTGGTGCCGCCGCAGACGACGAGGTTCACACGCCGCTCAAGGGCCCAGCCGAGGAAGTCTGCGACGTCGACATCACCGGGATAGGGTCGCGCGACCAGAAAGCTGGGGGACATCGGGCGCTGCTGTTGCGGCAAGGCGCCGAAGCGGATGAGGTCGTCCCACGAAGGCATCAGGGGAAACTTGCGGATCGAAAGGGCCGTGCCCCGCAGCGCGACCGGCCAGCGGACGGCGGACAACCGGGAACCGTCCTGCAGGTGGCAATCGAGAATGGGGCTGGCCCAGTCAAACTTGCGTCCGGCCCACGCGGCGATGCCTTCAACGAGGGTCCGAAGTTCCCGGTCGCCACGGAAGCGCAGGTCTTGGCGCTCAAGGCGTCCCCGCCGCTCCGCAAAGACTTCGTCGGGCGCGTTGACGAGGATCTCCGAGACGGAGGCGTCCCGGAGGAGGGGCTCAAGCGGGCCAAGACGTCCGGACAGGGTGGATAGGATTTCGGCCACGATCCGCTCCTGCCGGGTGCGCGAGGGCAGGCGACCAGACACCTCGAGGGCAATTTGGCGGGCCAGACTTTCGCGCTCGCGCTCGGGAAGGCTCTCGCCCTGGTCGAACACGCGCCGCCGGATCTGCCGAACCAAGTCGCGGTCCTCCTCGTCCTCTGGCGATGACTCCTCCGTCCAAAACCGTAGGCGCAGCGCCGCGGAACCTGCCATCGTTCTCGCGCGTATGTCAGGTGCGTCGACGTCCGCGGCAGACGGTTCGGCAGCACTGACAACGGACCGGCCAATGGGGGTGTCAGGGCCGCAGCCGTTGGGGCCGCCTTGGCACCCGGACAAAGTGGCCTCGCGCCCCTGCGGCAGCGAGGTCTGAGATGGACACTCCAGTGGCGTCTGAGCGATGATGGCACGCCGCCGGTCGATCCAACCGCCCACTCACAGCGCCTCCCGTGCGCTGCGCCTGAAGGGCCACCAGGCGCGGGCCGCGGCCGCCCGCAGCGGCTGAGGCGGATAGCCTGTGCCGGGTTGGACCTCTTCGAGAATTCGGCGCAGCGCGGTCATGTAGGGTCCAGATTGGTCGACCAGGGCAGCAAACTTGTAGGCCCTTGCCCACGCGCGAAGTCGTGGCTCCTCGGGGATGGCGTACGGCATCAGAACCGTGCCGACCGTCTCCCGAACCTGGCGCGGGGTGAACTGCATCCGGCCACTGGGATCAACCCGGCTGAGCACGACCTGGACTCGGCTTGTGTCGACGCCAAGCTGCCGGAGCTTTTCAAATGCCCGGCTGGTCCGCGTGAGGTCCGCCTGATAATCCCGGACCAGCCAGAGGACCTTGCTCGCCTGTTCGATGGCGCCCACGGCGCCATCGGTCAGATCCGCCGGCAGATCGACGATCACGAACTGGTGATGAAGGCGTAGGGAAACGAGGATGGTCTTGACCAGGTCCTCGGTCACCTGGGTCTCCCGCTCGAGGTCACATGCGCCAAACACCAGCGCCAGGTGGTACTTGCGAAAGGCATCGGTGTCTCGGCGGACCTTCGCCGAGAGTACCTCAGGTGGGATGGCGGGCGCGCCGCCATAATCGCTCCATTCCAGGATCGACGGCTGTGGTGGAGTGCCCGGAAAGAAACTGCTCACGGACCCGACGTCCTTCTCCAGGTCGCACACAGCCACGCTGAAGCGGCGAAACGGGTTTGTGGCAAGCCAAACAGCGAGGTTGACCGCCGCAGTGGTCTTGCCGGTGCCGCCTGCGATGCCTGAACCCACCGCGATCACATGGCCTTGGGCTGGGCCGGCACCGGGGCGGTGGAACGGCCCATGGGTCGGAGCGGCTGCGTCCGCCGCACCCAGCTGCTCGAGTCGCAGCCGCTGCCGCCGCTCGTCGTCGAGCACGTCCTTGATGCCGGCGACCAAGTCCGCCCCGCCCAATCCCTTACGCATGATGTGGCGGGCTCCGTGGTCCAAGGCCTCGTTGAGCAGTGCCTTGGACGGCCGCTCGGTCATGACGAGCACGCGCGCCTCAGGACAACTGCTCCGCAACTCTTCAACGACCGCCGTCCACGGGCGGCGTGGAAGGCTCTCGTCCACGAGAACGATGTCTGCCGCGTTGTCGCGGGCCAGCCGCACGATTTCCGACTCCTGGGACGTGTAGCTGATCAGGGCGAGATCGTCGGGCACCTCGTCGATTGCCCGCTCCAACTGCTGCTGGAGATCTACGTCGTCTTCCAGGACGACGACGGCCATGGCATGTCCGAGCAGATTGCCGATGGCGCCCAAGTCACTTTCCTCCTAACCCGAACCATTGCCCCGCGTCGACGGGGGGCGGGGCAGTTCCGCCGCGCTCCAGACCCAGCGGGTCGAGCATGACCTCCACCTGGCCCATGGCCTCAGCGAGTGCGGCCTGCTGGGCTTGGGGGATCGTCAGGGCGAGAACCAGCGCGCCCTGCTGCAAGGTCTGTGCCGCACCCAGCGCTTGGGGCGCGTTCCCCGATGAGCCGACCGCCAGTCGATCGAGTACGAGAACGTCGGAGGCGATGACCCTGGCCTGAACCTGTCCCTGTCCTTTGACCACGGCCATCAGATCCACGTGGTCGCCAGGCGTTGGCAGGTCGAGCCCCGTAACCGCCTGCAGGGCGATGGCGACTGCGCGCAGGTCGGTCGAGCCAGCGGACGCGCTGGTGAGTTGCGCATCGGCCTGGCTCGCGCCCGCCTGGGTCGCCGTCAGGTTGGCGGACCGGACGACCTGCCCACGCAAGAGGCCGAACCTCACGTAATGGCCCACCACCGACGACCCGTCGCGCAGCGCGTCGGCCGGCACCGCTTGGATGGGCACAGGAACGACCCTGACGTCGGCTGGCAGAATCGCTTGCAGGGGTGCAACGTCCTGCGTGGCCACCAGCGCATCGACCGTTCGGTGGGCAGACTCTTGAACCGACCAGGTCCACCAAGCCGCCAGGGCCGCCACCATGACCCCCATGAGCACGAACCAGGTCGACCCGTTGCCCGGCCGAAGTTTCATCTGATGCGTTCCCCCTGAAGTGCGCAGCCCGAAAGCACGGCCATTCACTACACCGTGGGAAGCGGGTCCGCCGGTGTCCGGGCCGGCATGTGGCCGGCTGGGCGAGTGCAGGACCTTGCATCGCCGTTGGCACAGGCCAGGGCTGCCTGGCAATCGAACGCCCGCGTTCGCCATTCCCGGGCGTGATCGACGCGTCGATGGCTGACGACCGCTCCGAACATGCGTCGCTGCTGAGCCCCACGCGCTGCGGGACCATTGCGCCGCGGGGCCTGGGCGAAGAGCGGCCCTGGCCACTGCTGCCCCCATCCTTCCGCCATCGCCTGCCTTGTCCAGGCCGACTCGTGGCGGTTGAACGTGCAACTGGCTAGGACGAGCGACCTACCTTGCGAACCTGCGAGCAATCGGTCGTAGTCGTCGCGATACTTGCGCGCGAAGGCGGCGGCGCTTTGCTCGGGGGCAAGGCTCGAGGGCCTCAGCGAGGCGTCCACGTGTACCGAGCAAATTCCAGAGCGGTTCGGAAGACAGATGCCGCGCCGGCGATGGACCCAGCGGGCAAGGGCGGGACTCTCTGGGACGATGACGACGACTTCCAAGCCGGCCGTTCGGCACGCTCGGCGGCACGCCGAGAGGCATACGGTGTGTCCCGCCGCCACGGTCAGCCACAGCGTGATGTAGGTCAGGCTCAACGCGCCAACGAGAGCTGATTGATGCGGCGGATGCAGGGTCACGGCAGCCAGGGACCCAAGAAGCAGGCACAGCGGACCCCTTTCAAGGGCGACGCCCGCGGCGTAGCTGCCAAACAGCCAGGCCCACGACCGCTTCGCAAGGACGGCAGCCAGCGGATCGTCATCCGGGGCCGCTGGCAAGGCGTCGGCGTCCCCGTCCATACTCGATCCTCCCGTCAGGGGCCCGCGGCCACCGGCAGATAAACGCTGCGTCTCGCGCCGGCCTCGACCGAGACCACAGTCGGCCGCGCCGCCAAGGCGGCAAGGGGATTGTTGGGTTCCGTAACCTGGACGGAGATCTCGACCTGACCGGTGTAGTCATCCGCCTGGAAGGCCACCAGCTTGACGGACGCACCACCGGCTTGGAGGCCCTCCGTGTTCTGCTGAAGGTACGCGGCCGCCGCAGCTCGCGGATGCGTGCCCGCCGGAAAGCCGAAGCCATAGGCAGCGCCAAAGCCCCCAGCAAGGAGCCTCCAGCCCTCACACACCGTCATGGGGGTTGATGATCCTAGCCGATCAGCCGGGTCGCTTCCAACCGCCTGGCACCCCGCCAGTTCGGCCCACCCAGGCAGGCCACTGCTCCCAGACGCGAACAGGAGAGGTTCCGACGTGTGCAGCAAGTTCAGCCAGCTCGTCGGACCGTCACTGCACCTCAACAATCCTCCGCCTTCCGTCTGGCAGATGTACGGGTGGGAGCCAACGGTCAGGGATTCCCAAGGTATCGCCTGATCCGCAGCTGCAAGAGCCGCTGCATCCGCCGCAGCTTGGGCCTTGTCGCGGGCCAGGTAGGCGGCCGACGCGCCGAGGACGCCGAGCAGAAGCGGCACGGTGAGGATCAGGAGAATGACCGCCAACGGGAGAACCTGCCCGGACGTCGACACCCGCCACCGGTTCACGGTTGGCCACGCGGGCCGGAGGGTGGTGAGCAGGGAACCCCTCCCCCGCATGTGAGCACGGCAGGACAATCTCCGACAGCACTGCAGTGAAGGGTTGCCAGGCCACTCGGTGACGGCACCACGCACCACGCAGTGACGTTGACGTCGGCCGGGGGCACCTCTCCGGACCTCGGGCCTCCTACACAGGTAACCTGGCCTACCGCATCCGCCTTGCCGCCGCAGCTTCCGTCCGCCTGAGGTAACGCTCCGGAAGGACACGCGACCACAGGACTGCAATCGCCGTTGGCAGGGAGAGGCTGACCGACATCGACGGTGCCGAGCGGGCAGATGGTTGGCTCTGGCGTGCGGGCCGCCGGACAAACATCCGTCAGCTGGGCATGCACGGCGAAGGCGTAGTTCCATTCCTGCACCCGCCACTGGGAGTCGCCCGGGCTTGAAACCAGCGTCATGTTGATGAACAGCTGGCCGGGTACGAGGGTGTTTGCAAGGCCCCAAGGAGTCGAGTCCCCCAGCACGTCGCCAAACGTGGGCTGGCGAGCCCACACATCCGTTGGCGCGCTGGCATCCGGAACGGTCGCCAGATCGATTGTGGCGCTGTCGATATAGCCGGCGTTGGCGAGCTGTTGCAGGACGGCGCCTGAGGTCGGGTAGGTGAACGGTCCCGTGCCCAACGCTGGGGGTGAGCGCACTTGCCATGGTTGCAATCCAGATTCAGCGGTCCCACACGCCGACGCGGGCGTCAACTGCGGCCCGGAGGCTGCAAATGCGACATCAGTTGAGTATCCGAGGCCCTGGGGATCCATGCTCACGGCCACCGATCCCAGCGACAGGGTCTGGCCAGCCGCCGACTCCGAGACTTGCTTCGTCAACCACTGCGTCACGAGGTGCAGATCGCCTGCGCCTGGCGAAGGGAAGGGAGGCGCCACAGGAAGGGCCGCGGACGTGTTGACGGGGGCTTCGATCGGTAGATTGACGGCGTTGTTGCACACGGCTGGCGCCATGGAAGCCATTTCATCGGCCGACAGCAATCCGGCGGCAACCAGACTGTTGGCGGCCGGACATAGCGGCGTGTCCCCAAAGGCGACCCCCGCGCACGCGCCCAAGACGGCGGCGGCGACCGCGACGATGAGCGAGACCGAGATGGCAATGTTCTTCACTTGGATGGCTCCTGACAAAGGGGTTGTCCCGATGCGCTCACACAATGGCGGGGAGTCGGGGGCAGGGGCTTCAGGTTCGGGTAGTCGTCTGCGTTGGCTGGAACAACGCTCCAACTGAGGGCCGTTCCAGCAGCAATTGGGGCCACCGACGACCAGACCAGCCCGCCTCCCGTCAGGGGATCAAGCGCCGGGTCACGGCGGAATCCCTTGCCCGCCACCGCCAGGTAGGACTGCTGCGGATAGAGCGCAATCCACAGCCCTCTCTCAGAAGAGAGAGGGACGACCCACGTTTGCACCTGAAGGAAATTGAAGGGCACGCGATACGCCACTTCGGCGAGCATGAAAGCTCCACTCGGTAAGGCCCCGAGGTCGACCGTGACGGAGTCTCCGGTGATCGGGGTTGGTGTTCCCGCAATGTTCTGGGTGTGAGCGTCGAATGCGTTCGGGAGCAGAGGCACTCTGACACGCGTGATGACATGGCCGCTGAGGTTGTGCAGACGTTCCGTCTGCTGAATCCACTCTGTTGTGCCGCCGGAGCCACTGAACAAGTAGGCAAGCACGATCGCGTCCGCCGCCACCTCCGCCGTCGTCTCCGGCCGTGGGCGCGGGGACAACAAGGCTGGCGCCACGGCTGAATCCCCGGGCTGCATTCCGATGAACGGTGTTTGCGGCTGCACCATTTGACCAGCGATGGCTTCCGGTTGAGTTGCCGGCGGGGACGGCCTTGCCGTGTGCGCCGCCTGAGCGCGTGCCGCCTGCCAGTTCGCATCGCCCGACCAGACCAGTAAGCCCAAGATGCTCGCCAAAGCGGCTGCGACCAGGCCCCATCGTCGCAGAAGCTGTCCTACCCGCTGCACCACAGAGGCCTCGCCTCCCCACATGAACGCCGTCCCGCCCGGCACCCGCACGACGACCCGGTTGGCGGGAGTCGGGTGCCTCGTCCTCGGGAGCCCCATCCACCCAACCAAACGGCGCTGATTCACACGGCAGCGTTCGCCCCGACCTCATCCAACTCCAGCCGGCGTCCATCGTGGCAAGCGTGGCATCGGAGGCTTGCCGGCCAACGCCCGGGCGACCACCCCCTGGCGGTCCCATGGCATGGCGCTACATGGCCGCCCCAACGCGGCGCCAAGCTCTGGAAGGGTCGATAGGTGCTCGTCGTAGGAGGCGCACCAAAGCTCCAACCGAACGCTGACAGCGTCGGCCGTTCTCAGAATCCGAGCGGCGTTGACCAGGGCCTGCGGGTCCTGGGCCACGATCAGTCGGGCGCGGGCGTGCTCGCTGGCCAGCCACTGCAGCCAGCCAGCAGGCCTTCCACGCTCGATCGGTCGGGGCGATCCGAGATCCACCACCACCCCCGCCCATCCCTGGTCGGCAAGCGCCCGGATGACCCAGCCCAGGCGGTCCATC
>DATLTP010000093.1:0-14078 GCA_035533535.1 Bacillota bacterium
CCCACGCGGACGTCCAGCCCCTGACGGCGGCCGATACGGCCACCATGAAGGAGATCTATGGCGGGCAATGGTCGTGGGCACGCCGGCCGATCCTGGTGGAGGTTTCTGGGCACCGCCTGGCCGCCTCGATGAACGGGATGCCGCACGGCGCTGGGGCCATCGAGGCCAACGACTTCCCGGGCCACTTCTGCATCCATTTCCTGCTCTCGCAGGTGCACAAGACTCGCGCCATCGACCCGGGCCACGTGTGGGCCATCCTGACGGCGGCGGGCGTCAGCATGCCGCGGCCGCCCATCCCCGTCACGGCGCCGGTGGAGGGCTGCTAGGCAGGGCTGCAGGCCACGACCCCGTCCTCCGTGCAGAGAAACCCCACCGGCACATCCCACGGCGCGGGCTCCAGCGCTGGCACGACCTGTTCGCGGAAGGCCAGGCCGCAGACCGGCGTGCTGGGACGGAGGGTGGGCAGGAAGCGGTCGTAAAAGCCGGCCCCGTGGCCGACCCGGTGGCCGGCGGGGTCGAAGGCGACCCCCGGCACCAGCGCGAGGTCGACTTCAGTGGGCGGCACCTCGCCGGCCGCGGCCTTGGGCTCGGCGATCCCCATGGCGCCACGCCGCAGGGGCCTACCCGCGACCAGTGGGCGCAGAACGAGGTGGCGACCCACGACCGACGGCACGCAGACGCGTTTGCCGGACGCCGCCGCGATCAGCCCAGCGGTCTGGACCTCTCGCGGCATGGCCAGGTAGATGAGGAGATGCTGGGCAGCCCGAAACGGTGCCCACGCGATGAGGTGCGCCGTGATCTGCGCACTGCGCGCGGCAGCCTCGGACGGCGCCAGATCCGCCCGCCATTGCAGCACCCGGCGGCGGACAGCCTCAGGCGGCTCGCTCAAAGCGGACCCAGCCACCCTCCCGCTCCACGTGGGCGACCCGCCAGCCGGCCTGCAGCCAGGCAGCGGCCCAGACGTGGCCCCCGCTCACGGCGTTGGCCCACCACGCGCGGTGCGTGCGCGCTGAGCGCGGCAGGGCCCCGCCCAGCAGGCGCTCCAGTTCGGCGAAGGGCACCGAGACCAACTGGACGGCCTGACCCCGCGCCTTCAGCCAGTCGAACAGGGGCGCGTACTTGCCCGTCATGCAATCACCACCAGGACCTGCCCCAGCTCGACGGTGGCGCCCTTGCTGGCCTTGACCTCAGCCACCGTGCCGTCGACCGGGGAGGTGATTTCGTTCTCCATCTTCATGGCTTCCAGGATCAGGACCACGTCGCCCGCCGTCACGGCCTGGCCCAAGCGGACGCGGACGTCCAGCACCACGCCGGGCAGGGGCGCCGTGATCGGGGTGCCGGCAACGGCCGGCGCCGCTGCGGCGGCCTTCGGGCTGTGGGCGGGGGCCGTCCGGGCCGGGGCGGCAGCGGCAGAGGCGGCAGCCGCACCCACACCCGCGGCCGCGGCGCCCGCCCGCTCCGGCACGGCCGGAGCCGAAGCCTCCACAGCGTGGTCTCCGGCTGCCCCGTCCGCATCCTCCACGCTCACGTCGTAGCTCTGGCCGTTCACGGTCACACGGTAACGGCGGATCAACGCGATAGCCCCCTCATCTGCTGCAGGCGTCCGGCCAGCGCCCAGGGCAGCGGCGTGCCCGCCCGGGCCGCTGCGGACGCTTCGAGCCGTGCGGCCAGAAGCCGGACCTCCGCGGGCGACCGGCCCTCGCGCGCGGCCACGGCCGCGATGATGGCCGCCACGACCTCGCCAGGCAGCGGCGCGCTCATACGGGCAGATTCCCGTGCTTCTTGCGCGGGCGCTCCTCGCGCTTGCCCGCCAGCGAGCGCAGGGCGGCGATCAGCCAGGCGCGGGTGGCCGGCGGGTCGAGCACGTCATCGACGTACCCGCGGCCGGCCGCCAGGATGGGGCTGGCGAACCGCTCCCGGTACTCGGCCACCTTGCCTGCCCGGGCCGCCGCCTGGTCAGGGGCCGCCGCGATCTCCCGCCGAAAGACGATGTTGCAGGCGCCCTCGGGTCCCATCACCGCGATCTCGGCCGTCGGCCAGGCCGCCGCGAGGTCGGCGCCCAGCCCCTTGGCGCACATGGCGATGTACGCGCCACCGTATGCCTTGCGCAGAACGAGGCTGACCTTGGGCACGGTCGCCTCGGCGTAGGCGAACAGGACCTTCGCCCCGTGGCGGATGATCCCGCCATGCTCCTGGTCGCGTCCGGGGAGGTATCCCGGCGTGTCGACCAGGGTCACCAGCGGCACGTTGAAGCAGTCGCAGGTGCGCACAAAGCGGGCGATCTTGTCCGAGGCGTTGATGTCCAGGGTCCCCGCCAGCACCTTGGGCTGGTTGGCCACGAAGCCGACACTGTTGCCGTGAAGCCGCGCGAAGCCAACGACGACGTTGGTCGCCCAGCGCTCCTGGACCTCCAGGAAGTCGCCCGCGTCGGCCAGGCCCCGGATCACCTGCCGGACGTCGTAGGGCCGGTTCGGGTCCTCTGGCACCACCCCGGCCAGATCCGAGCCCGCGCCCTCGCTCGTCGCCCGCGCCGGCGGATCCTCCAGGTTGTTGGCGGGCAGATACCCCAGCAGGCGGCGGATCTGCGCGAAGCACTCGGCTTCGCTCCCCGCCTGGAAGTGCGCCACGCCCGAGCGCCCGCTGTGCACCGAGGCCCCGCCCAGGGCCTCGAAGGTGATCTCCTCGCCGAGCACCGTCTTGATGACCTCGGGGCCGGTGATGAACATGTGGCTCGTGCCCTCGACCATGAAGACGAAGTCGGTCAGGGCGGGCGAGTAGACGGCGCCACCGGCGCACGGGCCCAGGATGACGGAGATCTGGGGCACCACCCCCGACGCGAGGGTGTTGCGCCGGAAGATGGCCGCGAACCCGTCGAGGGCGTCGATCCCCTCCTCGATGCGCGCGCCGCCCGAGTCGTTGATGCCGACGATCGGCGCCCCGGCCCTGAGGGCCAGTTCCTGTACATTGGTGATCTTCTTGGCGTGCATCTCGCCCAGGGTGCCGCCCTTGACGGTAAAGTCCTGGGAGAAGGCGTAGCACAGCCGTCCGTCGACGGTGCCGAAGCCCGTCACGACCCCGTCGGCCGCCAACTCGCGGCCGGCCAAGCCGAACTCGGTGCCGCGGTGCTGGACGAATAGCCCCAACTCCGTGAAGGAGCCCGGGTCGAACAGCATCGCCAGGCGCTCACGGGCCGTGCCCTTGCCCCGCTCGTGCTGCTTCGCCGCGGCCTCGGCCCCGCCGCCCTCCAGCAGCCGTGCGCGGACCTCCCCCACGGCCTGCCGCCGTGAGGCCTTGGCGGCCCCCGCCACCTTGTCAGGCACCCGCCTCACCCACCCATTCCACCAGCACCCCGCCGGTTGCGCGCGGGTGCAGGAACGCCACCTGGCGCCCCTCGGCCCCCGGCCGCGGCGCCACATCGACCTTCGGCAGCGGCGTCTCCGCCAACGCCCCCGCCAGGTCCGCCACCTCGAATGCGACGTGATGCAGGGCCGCGCCCCGCTCGCCCAGGAACCGGGCAACCCCCGCCCCCGGGTCCGTTGCCTGGATCAGCTCGATGCGGGCTCCCGGCCCGCCGCTCCGCAGGAAGGCCACGCGCACCTTCTGCGCGGGCACGTCCTCCCGATGCTCGCAGACCAGCCCGAAGCTGCTTGTCCAAAGCGCGATGGCCGCGTCGAGGTCCGCCACGGCAATGGCGATATGGTCAAACGTCATCCCTTCGATGCGGCACCTCTCCTTTGAACTCGCGATGCGCGGGACAATCCCGCGCATCCCTTGACCCGACCTCCCGCTCCAGGAAGGCGACGATCTCGGCCGTGTTGGCCCCGGGCGTAAAGATCGCGGCGATGCCCGCCGCCTGCAGCGGCTTGATGTCCTCGGCCGGGATCACCCCGCCGCCGATCACCAGGACGTCTGCCGCCCCCAGATCCCGCAGCGCCGCCACCACCGCCGGGAACAGTGTGCGGTGGGCCCCCGACAGGCTGCTCAGCCCGACGACATCCACGTCTTCCTGCACGGCCGCCTGCGCCACCTGGGCCGGGGTCTGGCGCAGGCCGGTGTAGACGACCTCCATGCCGGCATCGCGCAGGGCGCGGGCCACGACGAGAGCCCCGCGGTCATGGCCGTCGAGGCCCGGCTTGGCGATCAGCACGCGAATGGGCCTGGGAATCGGGATCACCTCGCAAACAGATCATCGGGCGCGGGACCGGAGTCGGCTAGAACGGGCTTGGCGCCGCGTACTCCCCGAACACCCGGCGCAGGGTGTCCGCCACCTCGCCCACGGTGGCGAATGCCCGCACCGCATCCAGGATCATGGGCATCAGGTTCGCCGCCGGGTCCGCCGCAGCCTTCTCAAGCGCGGCAAGGGCTTTCGACACCGCGGCCCCGTCGCGGCGGGCCCGCAGACCGGCAAGCCGCGCCACCTGGCGGGCCTCCAGCTCGGGGTCGATGCGCAGGATGTCGGACGGCGGCCCTTCTTCCACCGTGTACGCGTTGACGCCGATGACCACGCGCTCCCCCGCCTCGATCTCCCGCTGCGTGCGGTAGGCGCTCTCCTGGATCTCGCGCTGAACCACGCCCCGCGCGATGGCGGGCACCGCCCCGCCCATCGCATCCAGCCGAGCGATCAGCGCCGCGGCCTCCGTCTCGATCCGGTCGGTGAGCTCCTCCACGTAGTACGAGCCCGCCAGCGGATCCGCGGACAGGGCCGCCCCGGACTCCGAAGCGATGATCTGCTGCGTGCGCAGGGCCACCCGCACGGATTCCTCCGTGGGCAGGGCCAGCGCCTCGTCCTTGGCGTTGGTGTGCAGCGACTGGCAGCCGCCCAGCACGGCCGCCAGGGCCTGCAGCGCCACACGCACCACGTTGTTGTCGACCTGCTGGGCCGTCAGGGCCGAGCCGGCCGTCTGCACGTGGAAGCGCAGCATCATCGACTTGGGATCCTTCGCCGAAAAGCGCTCCTTCATGATCTTCGCCCAGAGCCGGCGGGCCGCCCGGTACTTGGCGACCTCCTCAAGCACGTCCATCTGGGCGTTGAAGAAGAAGGATAGCCGCGGCGCGAAGCTGTCGACCGGCAGCCCGCGTGCAAGCGCGGCCTCGACATACGCGATCCCGTCCGCCAGCGTGAAGCCGACCTCCTGCACGGCCGTGCAGCCCGCCTCGCGCATGTGGTAGCCCGAGATGCTGATGGGGTTCCAGCGCGGCGTGTGCTCCGCGCACCAGGCGATGACATCCGTGACCAGCCGCATGGAGGGCGCCGGCGGGTAGATGTAGGTGCCCCGGGCCGCGTACTCCTTGAGGATGTCGTTCTGGAGCGTACCAGACAGCACCGAAGCCGGCATGCCGCGCTGCTCCGCCACTGCCACCGTCAGGGCCAGCAGGGTCGCGGCGGTCGCGTTGATGGTCATGGAGATGCTGACCTTGTCCAGGGGCAGCCCCGCCAACAGGCGGTCCATGTCCTCCACGGAGTCGATGGCCACCCCGACGCGGCCCACCTCGCCAGCGGCCATGGCGTGGTCGGAGTCGTAGCCGATCTGGGTCGGCAGGTCGAACGCCACGGAGAGCCCCGTCTGGCCCTGCTGCAGCAGGTAGTGGTACCGGCGGTTGCTCTCCTCGGCGTCACCGAAGCCCGCATACTGGCGCATGGTCCAGAGCCGCCCGCGGTACATGGTCGGGTAGACGCCGCGCGTGAAGGGGTACTCCCCCGGGCGGCCGAGGGCGGCCGGATCGACCGGCCGCGCCTCAGCGTAAGGAGGCACGGGCAGGCCCGACGCCGTGGTCACGTCGCGAAGTTCTGGCATGTCACCGCACCTCCCTTGACTGCCGCATCCGCTTACTGACGCATCCGCTTACTGACGCATCCGCTTACTGACGCACCCGCTTACTGACGCACCCGTTTTGACCGCGCGCGTATCGCGCGCGGCCCTAATCCGCCGCTGCTCGGCCCGGCTTGGCAGCGGCAGGCCGGCGGAGCCAACCGCGCAGGCGCATGGCGTCGGCGACGCGCTTGACCGCGTAAATGTACGCCGCCTGGCGCATCGTCGTCTTATGCTGCTCCTTCAGGGCATACACGGCCTCGAAGGCGCGCTCCATCATCTCCTGCATGCGCTGGTTGACCTCGGCCTCGGTCCAGTAGAAGTTGTACAGGTTTTGGACCCACTCGAAGTAGGAAACAGTGACGCCGCCGGCGTTGGCCAGCACGTCGGGCAGGTCGAAGACGCCCTTCTTGAAGAGGATTTCCTGCGCCGCGGGCGTCGTGGGGCCGTTGGCCGCCTCGGCCACGATCTTGGCGCGGATCCTGTCGGCATTCTCGGCCGTGATCTGGTTCTCAAGGGCCGCCGGCACGAGCACATCGCAATCCATGGTCAGGAGGTCGGCGTTGCTGATGGGCTGGGAGCCCGGGAAGCCGGCCACGCTGCCGGTGCGGTTCTTGTGGGCGATGACGGCCGGGATGTCGAGGCCGCCCGCGGCCTGGATGCCGCCGCGCGAGTCGGATACCGCGATGACCTTGCAGCCCAGCTCGTGCAGCAGGCGCGCCGCCACCGTGCCCGCGTTGCCGAAGCCCTGCACGGCCGCCCGCGCGCCGGCGGGCTTCATGCCGAGCTTCTTCATGGCCGCCTGGATCGTGACGACGCAGCCGCGGCCGGTGGCCTCGCCGCGGCCGAGCGAGCCGCCCAGCTCCACCGGCTTGCCGGTGATCAGGGCGAACGCGTTGCTCCGCTGCATGCGGCTGTATTCGTCCATCATCCAGGCCATGATCTGCGGGTTGGTGTAGACATCGGGGGCGGGCACGTCCTTCTCGGGGCCGACGATGGCGGAGACGCCGCGGATGAAGCCCCGCGAGATCTGCTCGAGCTCGGCCTCCGACAGCTCCTTGGGGTTGCAGATCACGCCACCCTTGCCGCCACCGAACGGCAGGCCAAGGAGGGAGCACTTGATCGTCATCCACATGGAGAGGGCGCGGACCTCGTCGAGGTTCACGTCGGGGTGGAAGCGGATCCCGCCTTTGGTGGGGCCGAGGGCGTCGTTGTGCTGGCTGCGGTAGCCGGTGAAGGTACGGACGGTGCCGTCGTCCATCGTGACGGGGATCGCGACCTCGAGGATGCGGACCGGCTGCTTCAGGATCTCGTAGGCGCTTGCATCGAGCTTGAGTGCGTCACACGCCTGCTTGACTTGACCCCGCACGATCGCGTACGGGTTCAGGGTCTCATCGCTCAACATGACATCCCTCCGCCGCCATCTTACCCCTGCCGGGGGGCACCGCGGCCCTGTGCCCCACCCCGTTCGCCGCAGGTTCACCGGACGGGGCCGAGGCGCCCATGGCGCCGAGTGCCCCTGCCAGACCGCGGCCAGCCTGTGCCCAACCCCGTTCGCCGCAGGTCCACCGGACAAGGCCGAGGCGCCCATGGCGCCGAGGCTCACGAACGCCGCCAGATGCCGCCGCCGCCTCGCCAGAAGGCCTCGCGGAACGCGGCGAACTCGCCGGCCAGAATCGAGCCCCTCATGTCAGCCATGAACCGGTGCAGCGTGTGCAGGTTGTGCAGGCTCAGCAGGCGCAGGCCCAGCATCTCGCCCGCCCGCACCAGGTGGTGGATGTAGGCGCGGGTGTACCGGCGGCAGGCGTAGCAGCCGCAGTCGCGGTCGATTGGCTCCAGGTCGTCGGCGTGAACGGCATTGCGCAGGACCAGCCGCGCAGGCGCGCCGGACCGCGGGTACATCAGCGCCGTGCCGTTGCGGGCGACGCGGGTCGGGAGCACACAGTCCGCCATGTCGATGCCGCGGGCGACGGCCTCGATCAGGTAGTCCGGCGTGCCGACGCCCATCAGGTAGCGCGGGCGGTCGTGCGGCAGCAGGGGCACCGTGTAGTCCAGCACCTCGGCCATCGCCGCGGCCGGCTCCCCCACACTCAGCGAGCCGACGGCGTAGCCGGGGAAGTCCATGGCGACCAGGGCGCGGGCGGAGGCTTCGCGGAGGTCGCGGTAGACGCTGCCCTGCACGATGCCGAAGAGGACCTGGCCTGGGTTCGGGCCCTCGGCCGGGTCATGCGCGTGCAGGCAGCGCTCCGCCCAGGCCAGGGTCCTGAGGTGCGCGATCCGCGCCTCGGTGTGGGCGATGGGGTAGGCGGTGCACTGGTCCAGGGCCATGGCGACATCCGCGCCCAGCTGCGCCTGGATGGACATGGCCTCCTCGGGGGTCAGGCGCAGGCGGGCGCCATCCAGGTGCGACGAGAACGTGACGCCGTCCGCGTCGACCTTGGCGTTGAGGCTGAACACCTGGAAGCCGCCGCTGTCGGTGAGCATGGCCCCCGGCCAGCCCGTGAAGGCGTGCAGGCCGCCGGCACGGGCGATGCGCTGCGGGCCGGGCCGCTGCCAGAGGTGGTAGGTGTTGGCCAGGATCATGCGGGCACCGGCCTCGGCCACCTCTTCGGGCGACAGGCCCTTGACGCTGCCCTGGGTGCCGACGGGCATGAAGGCGGGGGTCTCGACGGTCCCGTGCGGGGTGCGCAGCAGCCCGGCGCGGGCCAGGCCGTCCGTGCGCAGCAGGTCGAAGGCGATGCTCATGCGATCAGCATGGCGTCGCCGAAGCTGAAGAAGCGGTAGCCTTCGGCGACGGCGAGCCGGTAGGCGGCCAGGACGCGCTCGCGGCCGGCGAAGGCGGAGACCAGCATCAGGAGGGTCGAGCGCGGCAGGTGGAAGTTGGTCACCATGGCGTCGACGGCCTGAAAGCGGTGGCCCGGGGCGATGAGCAGGTCGGTCCAGCCAGCGGTGGCGCCGACGCGGTCGCCGGGGGCGGCGGCGCGGGCAGCCGACTCCAGGGTGCGCACGGCGGTGGTGCCCACGGCCACGACGCGGTCGGCGGCGTTGATGGCCATGGCGGCCGCCGGCGCGACCTGGAACCATTCCGCGTGGAGTCGGCCGGCCTCCAGGTCCTCGGGCCGGGCGGGCAGGAAGGTGCCCAGCCCCACATGGAGGGTGACGCGCACGATGCGGGCGCCCAGGGCCTCGATCTCGCGCAGGACCTCCTCGGTGAAGTGCAGGCCCGCCGTCGGGGCCGCGGCGGATCCCTCGCGCTCGGCGTACACCGTCTGGTAGCGCTCAGGGTCATGGAGCGGCGCCTTGATGTAAGGGGGCAGCGGCACGTGCCCATAGTGGCGCAGCAGGTCGGCGGGCGGCATCCCGACGAGGCTGATCTCCGATTCGCCGCCGCTCAGGCGGCGCTCGTGGCGCACCATGACGTCGGCGCCCGCCGGCGCCCCCTCGACAGCCAGGCACTCGCCAGGCCGCAGGCGCGCAGCGGGACGCACCAGCGCCGTCCAGCGGCCGCCGGGCTCGCCTTCGGCCATGGGGTGAAGCAGCAGGGCCTCAGCGCGGCCGCCGGTGGCGCGGCGGAGCAAAAGGCGCGCCGGCAGGACGCGGGTGTCGTTCAGGACGACGGCGTCGCCAGGCCGCAGGTGCTTGGGGAGGTCGCGGAAGTGCTCGTGGATCACGGTGCCCGTAGCGCGGTCCAGCACCATGAGCCGCGATGCGGCTCGGTCGGCGAGCGGCGTCTGCGCGATGCGCTCCGGAGGCAGGTCGTAGTCGAAGTTCTCAGGCGCATGCGTCACGCAGCCAGTATGACGCCGCGAGGCGGCAACCGGCAAGGCCAAGGGAGGAGTGGCCGCCGGGCGTGGACCCGCGGGCGGGCGAGGCGCCCGCCGGGTGGGCGGTTGCGGGCTGTTGGGCTGTTGGGCGGCGGGAGTTGCGGCTTGAGTCCCCATTCAGAACCGGGCTCGCCGGCCGTGGCCCCGACAAGGCTCTGTACCGGTGGGCGGGGTTAGGACCGGGCGTCCATGGCCGACCGCTTTGCCCAGCGCCAAGGCCCGGTTCAGCGCCACCGGTTCAGCGTCGCGGGTTCGGCGCCGCCCCACGGGGGGTATGCCTCGCTTCAGTGGCCGCCGCCCTGACCCCGGCCTTGGCCGCCACCCTGGTCGCTTCCGGGCGATGCCGACCGCGAGGTCGTTGCCGTGGCCGTCGCGCGCGCCTGCCCACCGCGTCCGTCACCACCCTGCTCGCTCTGTCGCCGCCCATGAAAAAGCCCCTGCAGGTCCTTCAGGATCTGTTCCGGCCAGCCGCTGGCGCCCTGCCGGCCGCCGCCACGGCTATCCGGCGAACCTGGGGAGACGGTGGCGGTGGCTGTGCCTGTGGCCACCTGCGACGGAGCGCGGCCGGCCGTGCCCCGGTCGCTCGTGCCCTGCCCGCCAGAGATGCTGCCCGTGGGCGGACGAGTGTCCGTGCGCCCCGTTCCACCCTGGCTGCCGTCGTTCTGGCTGCCCTGGTCATCCGTCCGCCCGGGCGCCCCCTGCCCCTGGCTCGCGCCCGGTCCTGCATTCTGGCCCTGACCCACCCCCGGCCCCGACGCTTGGCCCAAACCCAGGCCGAACCCCGGGCCCTGGCCGGGCGCCGAGCCCTTGCCCGAGCCATCGCCTAACCCGTTGCCTGACCCGTTACCTGACGCGTCGCCTAACCCCTGGCCCGAGCCCTTACCCGACCCTCGGCCCGATCCGTCGCCCGAGCCCTGGGCCGACCCGTTGCCCGCTCCCTGGCCGGAGTCCTTGCCCGAGCCCTGATCCTGGCCCTGCCCGTTCCCCTGCCCGTTCCCCTGTCCGCTCCCTCGCCCGCCCCGCTCCACCGTGGTGGTCGATGTTGCCGCCTGGGACCCGCCGCCTCGCTGCCCGCCTGCGCCGTCAACCTGCGCCACGCCCTGCAGGACCTGCTGCACCTGCGCGTCGGAGGCGCCGGCCTTGCGCAGCACCGTCACGATCGCCGCCCCACGCAGGGCCGCCGGTTTGATGCTCACGCCCGCGGCCTTGGCCTGCTGG
Source organism: Bacillota bacterium (assembly GCA_035533535.1). Taxonomy (GTDB): domain Bacteria; phylum Bacillota; class Sulfobacillia; order RBS10-35; family JAJYVM01; genus JAJYVM01. The sequence continues at coordinate 10,853 of DATLTP010000093.1, forward strand.
TAGATCAGGTACCGACCGAGCGACAGGCCGACGGCCCGCGCGGCCCGCTGGTCGCCCTGCGGCGCACTGACCGCCGCCACGCTCACATGGTAGCCCTGCTGGCTCAGCGTCGCGGCCGTCCTCTGCTGCGTGGCCTGAAGGGCTGTCGCAACCGCGGGCGGCAGGGCCGTGCCCTGGGACGGCGCTCCCGCGATCACCACCGGAACGGTCTCCGTCTTCGAAATGAAGCCTTCCGCCGCCGCAGCGCTCGTGAGGTCCGCGATGGCCACCCCGAGCGGTGCCCCGCCGAGCCGCACATGCCCCAGCAGCGTCCTGCCGTCGGCATCGAGCGGCAGCGCCCGCAGGACCTGAGCGGAACTGTTCAGGTCGAGTTCGACGCTCGGGTTGACGTCGAAGGTGACGACGGCAACCGTCTGAGCGTTGACCTCCGCCTGGTAGCCGAACGGCACGGCGATGGCCAGCAGCACCACGCAGGCCGCGGCCACCGCGAAGCCGCGCGAGTGCCACCACGCCTGCCGCCTGCCCCCAGCAGACGAGGCAGCCGCGCGCCCACCCACATCCAGCCAGACCTCGTCCCCGACCTGCCAGCCCTGACCCGCCGCGGGAACGCGCCGGAACAGGCCCGTTTCGTCGAGCACCACGGCCTGCTGTCCAGATAGCTCCAGGACCACGCCACGTCCTTTGGCCACGGCCCGCTCCCCGCTTCGCCCGTCTTGCTGCCGGCTCCCCGCTGCTGCCCGCGATGCCCAGGGTCCGCGCCGCCCGCCCAGGTCCACTGCTGCTACCCCTCCGGCAGGTACGCCATCAGGTGCTCGATCTGCTCCATCAGCACGAGGGCGACGGCAATGATGTACTTGCGCTGCCGCTCCAGCGTCTTGCGGCTCAGCCCCAGCTCGCCCGTCTGCTCGAGGGCCTTGAGCGGCAGGGCCCGGTGCTGCCGCAGGTAGCTCGCCCACTCCGGTCGGCCCGCCACGGTCCGGGCCACGGCGATGGCCCGCTCCCGCGCGTCCCGGTGCTGGGGCGAGTTGCGCACCAGGTCGTCAAGCCCGATCCCGAACTCGCCCAGCACCGTCCGGAAGCGGTCGATGTCCAGGCGCCGCGCCTCCGCGTCGTCCTGTTCGCGGTGCACCGAAAGGGCCGCCGCGATCTCGACCGGGTTGCTGACCTGCCCCTCCGCGTCCTCAACCTCGAAGTCGGAGAGGGGCACCTCCCGCCCGGCCCGCGACCGCCGGAAGTGGTCGATCAAGCGCCGCTTGACCACGATCTCCGCGAAGGTGATGAAGCTGGCCCCCGACCCCGCGTCGTACCGGTCGATCGCCTCGTTGAAGGCGATCAGGGCCACGCTCGCCTCGTCATCCGCCTCCGGCCGCACGTAACGTCCGCAGGCCCGCGACGCCACCCGCATCACGAACGGTCGGTAGTCTGCAAGCAGCCCTTCCCGGCTGGCCTGATCCCCAGCCTGAGCAGCGGCCACGCGCGCTGAAAGCGCTGTGCCATCGGACTGCTCCTTTTTGCGGAAGAACCCCAAGCGGGCCACCTGCCCCTACCATTCGCGCCGGCCGCATCGCTTACGGGGGTAGCCTTCGACGGGCCCGGCGCCTGAGCCTCCAACCCAGTTGTCGGCGGAGGAATCGCAACACCAGGCGGCCCAATGCTGCCACGGACAAGCCTCTCAATCCTGGTACGCTGTGGACAAAGGAGGGATCCGCATGCCCGTTTCCGCCGACGACCTGACCCAGGCGTTCCTGCGCCACCGCAAGGTCACCCAGCAACTGTGCGACCTGATGCCCGACGCGCAGTTCGGCTTCAAGCCCTGGGACGGCGCCATGTCCTTTGGCGCCCTGGCCGTCCACCTGGCCAACTCCGCCGACTTCTACATGGCCATGGCCGAGGGCAAGGAGGTCACGCGCCCCGACCCGGCGAGCCAGCCGCAGACCCCCGCCGACATCCGCACCTACCTCGCCAAGAAGACCGACGAGCAGGCCGCGCGCATCGGCCACCTTGGCGGCGACCTCGACCGCAAGGTGACCGCCCGCGGCCATGAGGTCCCGCTATCCCTGCTGCTTGGCCAGCAGCGCGAGCACGAGGCGCACCACAAGGGCCAGATGCTGACGATGCTCCGGATGCGGGGCAACCGCGATGAGCTCTTCTACGCCGTGCGCTGATCTATTTGCCGCAGCCTGACAGCTGCGGCCCCGTCCGGTTCCAGGGCGTCAGGCCCGCGGGGCGGGCCTGACGTCCCGGCGTCCCCCCGCACACCGCCGCGCGCCCATACCCAGCCCCGGCAGCGACCTCGCCGCGGCCCCCGGACTGCGCAGCCCCACACCCGCACACCGCGGGCCAAGGGGCTCCCAGCCCGCGCTGCGGCGTCGGCTAGGCCGGTTCAGCCGCGCACGCTCACGGAGCGCTCGATCAGCCGGGTCTGCCGCGGCCCAGCGTCGGACCCCGGCACGGGCAGGCCGAGGCGTTGGCTCGGCCGGTTCGGCGGCGCACGCTCACTGAGGCTCGATCAGCCGGGTCTGCCGCGGCCCAGCGTCGGTCCCCGGCACGGGCAGGCCCAGGTGCCGCCATGCCGCGGCCGTCAGCATGCGCCCGCGCGGGGTGCGCTGCAAGAGGCCCATCTGCATCAGGTACGGCTCGACCACGTCCTCCAGCGTCTCCGACTCCTCGCTGGTGGCCGCGGCCAGGGTGTCCAGGCCGACGGGCCCGCCGCCGAACTGGTGGGCGATGGACGATAGAACAGCGCGGTCGGTGCGGTCCAGGCCTGACTCGTCGATCTCCAGCATCTGCAGGCCCGCCCGGGCGACCGTCAGCGTCACGGCGCCGCTGGCCCTGACCTGGGCGTAGTCCCGCAGGCGCCGCAGCAGGCGGTTGGCGATGCGGGGCGTGCCCCGTGCCCGCCGGGCCAGCTCCTCGGCGCCCTCGGGGTCGAGGTCGGCCTGCAGGATGGCGGCGGCCCGGCGCACGATCTCGGCCAACTCGTCCGGGGGGTAGAACTCGATGCGCTGGATGATGCCGAAGCGGTCGCGCAGCGGGCCGGTCAGGGCGCCGGCGCGCGTGGTGGCGCCCACCAGGGTGAAGCGCGGAAGATCCAGGCGCAGGGAGCGGGCGCTCGGCCCCTTGCCCAGCACCAGGTCCAGGGCGAAGTCCTCCATGGCCGGGTAGAGAACCTCCTCCACCTGGTGCCCCAGGCGGTGGATCTCGTCGATGAACAGGACATCGCCCG
>DATLTP010000094.1:0-10738 GCA_035533535.1 Bacillota bacterium
ACCCGGAGCTGGGCGGGGTCCTGCGTGCCGGACTCAAGCGCCGCCACCAAATTGCGCAACTGCTCGATCACGCGCCCACCCCCATGTGCATCGCGAGCAGCTGCAGCACGCCCGCCAGCCCACCGGCCATGGCGTTCAGCAGCGGGTTGATGAACCCTGAGTACACGGCGACCAGCAGGATCACCCATCCGAATGGCTCGATCATGTGGACCAGGCGCTCGGCCTCACCGCCGAACGCGGCGATGATCTTGCTGCCATCCAGCGGCGGGATCGGCAGGATGTTGAAGATGGCGAAGAACACGTTGTAGAGGAAGATCAGATACACGATCGTCCAGCCCGTGCTGCCGTACGGCAGGCCGAGCAGCGGCTGCAGGAGCAGGGCCACGAAGGCCAGCAGCACGTTCATGGCCGGGCCCGCCAGCGCCACCCAGAGCATCCCGAGGCGCGGGTTCTTGAAGTTGCGTGGGTCGACCATCACCGGCTTCGCCCAGCCGAAGCGGAAGAGCACCAGCATGATGAGCCCGATCCAGTCGATGTGGGCCAGCGGGTCCAGGGTCAGCCGGCCCATGCGCCGTGGCGTGGGGTCGCCCAGGGCGTCCGCCACCAGGCCGTGCGCCAGCTCGTGCAGCACAATGGCGATCAGGAGCCCCGGGATGGACTCCGCGATGGTCTGGATCGAGAGGCCCAGCCCGATCAGGGGTTGCCCCCGGCGCCATCGGCTCCCGCCGCCCGCGTACCGGGAGAGGCGCTGCTGCTGATCCCGTTTGGCGGGCTCGCCGAGGCGGCGGTGTCGCTGCCGGTACGGGGGCTCGCCGAGGCGGCGGCGTCGCGCTGACCAGGGCCCCGGGCGCCCGCGCCAGCCCTGGCGAGGTGCTCGGGCATGCGGTCCTGGCGCAGCAGGTCCTCGACGCTCTCGCGGGCCAGGATCAGGTCGGCGTGGCCCTGGCTGACCAGGACGGCGGCTGGCCGGGGCACGCGGTTGTAGTTGCTCGCCATGGGCAACTGGTAGGCGCCGGCGCCGAAGAAGGCCAGCAGGTCGCCGGGCCGCAGCTCCGGCACCGGCGCGTCCTTGGCCAGGAAGTCGCCCGACTCGCAGTACCGGCCGACCACGTGCACGCGCTCGGTGTGGGGCTGGTGCATGCGGTTGGCCACGACCACCGTGTACGTGGCGCCGTACAGAGCCGGACGGATGTTGTCGCCCATGCCGCCGTCGACGGCCACGTAGGGGGTGAGGCCCGGCACTCGCTTGCTGGCGCCCACCGTGTAGAGGGCGATGCCGGCCGGGCCGACGATCGACCGCCCCGGCTCGCAGGCCAGGACGGGCAGGGGCAGGTCGTGGGCGCGGCAGCCTGTCGTGACGGCGGCAATGACGGCGCCTGCCACGGCCTCCGGCTCGGGCGGCACGTCGTCGTCCACGTACCGGATGCCAAGGCCGCCGCCAATGTTCAGCTCGTGGATCTCTGCGTCGCAGTCGCGGCGGATGGCCGCGGCCAGTGTGATCAGGCGCGCCACCTCGATGGTGTAGGCAGCTGTGTCAAGCAGCTGCGAGCCGATGTGGGCGTGCAGCCCGCGCAGGCGTAGGGATGGACGCTCGATGACGAGGCGGGCGGCCGCCAGAGCCTGGCCGCTCTCGAGGTCGAAGCCGAACTTGCTGTCCTGCTTGCCCGTCTGCATATAGGCGTGGGCGTGCGCCTCGACGCCGGGCGCCACCCGCAGGAGGACGTCGGCGCGCTGGTGCAGGCGGGCGGCGGTATCCGCCACCAGGTCCAATTCGTAGAAGTTGTCGATCACGGTGCAGCCGATCCCGGCGGTGAGGGCGAACTCGACCTCGGCCGGCAGCTTGTTGTTGCCGTGAAAGTGAATGCGCTCGGCCGGCATTCCGCCCGAGAGGGCCGTCTGGAGCTCGCCCCCGGAGACGACGTCGAGGTGGAGGCCCTCCTCGGCGATCAGGGCGGCCATGGCAGTGGTCAAGAACGCCTTGCCGGCATACGCGACCCGCACGCCGGGGGCGTAAGTCGCGAAGGCGTGGCGGTACGCCCGGCAGCGGGCGCGGATGACCTCCTCATTGAAGATGTAGAGGGGGGTTCCGAACCGGGCCGCCAGATCCGTGAGATCGTGGCCCGCGCTTGCAAGGTGCCCGTCACCGTCGACCTCGCACCCGGGCGGCATCATTCCGCGCCCTCTCCCTCCACTGAACTGGTGCTGCGCGGGAGAAACCCGCGCAGCCATCCCACTGAGTCGTGGGTAATAGTAGCATCGGCGCCGGAGACGGCACAAGGCCGGGTGCAGGCGCGGTCGCCCGTCCATGATACGATGCTCAGGATCGGGCGGATCGGAGGCCGGATGCTTTGCCGCTGCTGTTCACCGTCGCTGGGGTCGCATGGTACCAGAACCGGGCCGGGGACTTTTATGCCCTGCCGGCCGAGGCCGTCGTCAGCGCCGCGGGCGTGGCCGAGGCGGCTGAGGGCGGGCGCTTTCCGGGGCTGCGGCTGCCGGCGGGCAGGGTGGCCGTGCGGCGTCGCCTGCTGCCGCTTGAGCCGCAGCCGATCGACCGCGTCTTCCCCCTGGGCGCCGCGGAGGTGCCGTGGAGCCCGCCGCTGGAGGGTGGCGTGGCCGACCTCGGGCGCACGTGGCAGCAGCTGCTGCGCGAGCGGGACGCCTTCACGCCATGGGAGGCGTGGAGCGCGGAGCGCCAGCGGCTGGCCCTGCGCCTGCTGCCCCCCAGGACGACGTTTCGCGCCCGCTCGGATGCCGATGAGCTGGACTACCTCTTCCCCCAACTCGTGCCGTCGGCCCTGCTCTACCGGCTCGGTCCTGGTTACCTCGCCCTGAGTGACAAGCGGCCCTACCAGGACCTCGCCGTTGCGCGCGGGTCCTTCCGGCTGTCCGTGGCCGCCCGCGGCAAGTCGGTGGCTGCGACGGCCACGCTTTCCCGGCGCGCCACCGGAGCCTGGAGCGTCGCGGTCGCGGGCCGGGCCGAGGAAATCGTGGCCGCTGACCCCGTGGAGGCCCTGCACCTGGCGCTGGAACCGGTCGCGCCGATGTGGCGGGTGGAGCCCCCCGCGGCGGACTCGCCGCTGCTGGTGGTGGCGAGCCGCTAAGGCTGGTCCACAAGGTCGAGGGCGACGAGCAGGGCGTGGTTGATGCTCCGAATGGCAACTTCCGAGAGCGAACCCCGCCGCTGGCTCAGCCGTTTCTTCGCCAGAGCCCGCACCTGCTCGCACATCGCAACTGAGTCGGCCTCCAGACCGCCATCGCCGGCGGAGAGCCGTACCTGGCTTTGGTAGACCCGACGCCCGCTACGCAGGCGCGTGCATGGCACCGCAAGTACGACAGGACTGGCCTCATTGATTGCGTCACGGCTCACGACGATGACGGGCCGAGTGCCGGCTTGCTCGGAGCCTTCCGTGGGGTCAAGGCGAGCGTCGTAAACGTCGCCCCGTCTCACGACCGACCCTCCCCGCGGCGCAGCGCCTCCCAGCCTGGTCCAGCGAACTCCGCGTCGAGGGCCTCGACCTCACGCAGGTAGTCCGCGTCTTTGGCCATGTCTGCAAACGCTTGGTCGATCGCCGCGCGCTCAAGGGCTGCCAGCTCCCGCCGCAGGGCCTCAGCGATCCAAGCGGCACGGTTCTTGGCCTTACCTGCCTGAACGGCTCGGTCAACTGCGGCGACGATGTCTTCGGGCAGAGCCAGGGTGGTGCGCACCATTCGCGTCATCACATATGGCGCCTCCAATCGCATCGCAAGTGATGTCCACATTACCACACGGACGCATGAACGGCCCACCCGGGCATCCTATCCGCATGCTGATCACGCGCGAGGCCCGCCCTGCCGACCAGGTCTGGTGGGACTGCAGGGGCCAGGCCACCCGCCAGGAGCTGGGCAAGGTCCTCGGCGAAGCGCCGCCCGCCGCCGATGGGCGCCGGCCGCGCCTTGGTGTCTACTCAGGTAGTGTTCGTCTGCTCCTGGACGTGACGGCCGCGCCGGAGGCGCCGCCCCGCCCCCTCTCCCTCTACCTCGGGCGCGACGCCATGGCCACCGTCCACCCCGGCCCCGCGCCCGAGGTGGAGGCCATCATCGCGGACTACCAGGCTGGAGAACTCGATGAAGAGCCGGTGCACATGGCGGCCTACCGCGTGCTGGCCAAGGTCGTGCAGGGGTACACGGAGGCCGTGGACAGCGTGATCGACGCGGCCGAGGCCATCGACGAGCGGCTGCTCGACCACCGGCGCCGCCGCGTGCTGGACCGCGTCGTGGCCGTCCGCCGCGACGCCCTCCGCATGCGGCGGATCCTGGCGCCCGCGGTCGACCTCTTCGGCCTGCTGGACGGCGAGGACTTCCCCTTCATTCCGAAGGAGCACCGCGCCTACTTCGAGGACCTGCACGAGCAGGTCAGGTCGCTGCTGGACGATGTGGAGGGCGTGCGCGCGGACATGGCGGAGGCGGTCGAGGCCTTCACCTCGGTCCAGTCCATCGAGATGAACCGGGTCATGAAGCTCCTGACCTTCGTCTCCGTGATCTTCTTGCCGGGGACGCTGATCGCGTCCATCTACGGCATGAACTTTCATATCCCGGAGTACAACTGGCCGTGGGGCTACGCGTGGGCGCTCGGGCTGACGGCGCTGCTGACGGTCGTGCTGGTCTCGTATATCCGCTCGCACAACTGGATGGACTGACCTGGCGGGCGCACCCCCTGCGCCAGGACCGCCGGCGCACCCTGCGCTTTGCCCTGCTCGGCGCGGTCGTGTTTGCCATCGCGGCCTGGGTGGGCGGCCTCTGGGGCGCTGTGCTCGCGGCCGCCTTCCTCGTGCTGCCCGCCGGGCCCTTCCTCTTCCCCACCATCTATGGCATGGACGAGCGGGGCGTTGCCCTCAGCAACCCCCTGGCCAGCGACCGCAAGCCATGGTCGAGGTTCGTGGCCTACCGCCAGTACCCCGACGCGGTGCAGCTGCTCTTTGACCCCAGCAACCCGCGGGGGTGGTGGCTCACGGGCCACCTGCTCTACTTCAACGGCAACCGCGACCTGGTGATGGCTACAGTGAAACGGCACCTGGCGCCGCAGGCCACGCGCCCCGCGCCTGCTCATACGCCGCGCCCACCCGCAGCAGATCGGCCTCGCGGAAGCACCGCCCGATGAGCTGCAGGCCAACCGGCAGCCCGCCCTCCAGCGCGCAGGGCACCGACAGCGCCGGCAGGCCCAGCAGGTTGACGAAGGCCGTGAAGCGGATGAGGTCGCCACCGTAGCCACCCGCCCCGCCCTTCTTGGGCGCGACGATCGGAAGCGTCGGCGTGGCGATGAAGTCGACCTGGTCGCGCAGCAGCTCCCCCACCCGGCGGCAGAGCTCCGCCCGCAGGCGCTGGGCCTGCAGGTATTGCACGCCGGTGACGTGGCGGCCGGCCTCCTTGCGGGCGCGCACGTCCTCCCCGTACAGGGTGGGCCGCTCGTTGAGGTCGGCCCAGTGGTAGGCCGTGGCCTCGGCGAAGGCGATCGCGCGGTTGATGGGCGCCAAGGACTCGGGGTCGGGCAGCTCGCACTCCCGGAGCTCGGCCCCCATGGATGCGAGCGCGCGCAGGGCGCACTCGAACCCGGTCCGCACCCCTGGTTGGACGGAGGTGGCGAGCCACGCGCTCGGGACGCCCAGGCGCACGCCCCGCAAGTTGCCGACTTCCCCGAGGCGGGCGCCGAAGTCGGGCACGGGCCAGGCCGCCGAGGTGCCATCCTCGGGATCCAGGCCGGCGATCGCTCCCAGCATGGCCGCCGCATCGCCCACGGACATGGCCATCGGGCCAATGTGGTCCAGCGACCAGGCCAGGGGGAAAACGCCGGCCCGGCTGACGCGCCCGTAGGTCGGCTTCAGGCCGACAACGCCGCAGCAGGCGGCCGGAATCCTCACCGAGCCGCCGGTGTCGGTGCCGATGGCCCCGAAGACCAGTCCCGCCGCGAGCGCCACCCCGGAGCCGCTGCTGCTGCCGCCCGGCACCCGCTCGGGGTCCCAGGGGTTGCGGGCCGTGCCGTAGTGGGGGTTCTCGCCCGTGCCGCCGGCCGCGAACTCGTGCGTGTTGGCCTTGCCCACGATGATGGCGCCGGCCATCCGCAGGCGGCGGACGATGAACGCGTCGCGGGCGGGGATGTGGTCCGCCCGCAGACGGCTGCCGCCCGTGGTCTTCAGGCCCGCCGTCTCCACGATGTCCTTGACGGCGATGGGGATGCCATGGAGCGGCCCGCGGTCGATCCCCCTGCGCAGCTCCTGCTCCGCGGCGGCCGCCGCGCGCCGGGCACCGTCGGGGTCGACGGTGATGAAGGCCCGCATCTGGGGATTTTCCGACTCGATCACCCGCAACACCCGGTCGGTCAGCTCGACGGGTGAAATGGCGGCGGCGCGTAGGCGCCGCCCCCAAATCGCCATCGGCCCCTCGCCGCGGATTGGGGTGGGTCCGGGTACGAGAACGGGCGGCGAATCGCCCGCCGCCCGCAGCGCATCGAATGTGGTCGCCGGCTCGAAAGCCTGCAGCGCCCGCGCATCGACGCGGGCCATCCGCTCGTTGACGGGTCCGATCATTGCCTCGACGTCAGCCATGCCAGGATTAGTCGTGAACGGAGTGGCGGACCAGGTCGGCAAGCGCCTTCAGGGTTCCGGTCAGGCTCTCGAACGCCCAATCGAAGTCGAGGCCCCGCTCGCCGCGCACGTAGGCGTCCAACTCCCAGGACACCTCGACCCAGACGCCCTCCAACTGGGGCACGCCCTCCTGGTCGACGTGGTACTGGACCGAAACCTCGCCCGCGTAGCCATCCTCGTCCTGCTCGGCCAGGATGTTCTGCGCCTTTGCGGCCATGGCGAACCCGTCCCAGTGCGGCTCGACATACAGGGGGACGGCGAACGTGAGGCTGCTGCCCTCGACGCCGTCGTGCAGGTGCAATTCAACCTCAGGGCGCGCCTCGCGCTGCCACTCGGACGGCACGATCTGCGCTGTGAAGCGATGGCAGCCCTCGTCCTCTTCGTGGCGCGGCTTGGCCCAGCCATAGCTTCCGCGGCTCGCCGCCGCGTAGAGCTCGCACACGAATTCGTTGGCCTCGAGCATGCCCATTCCTCCTGCTGCCAATTGTAGCGCAGGCCGCCGCCCGCGCGCCCGGCCCTTCGCCGCCAGGCTCCCTCTACTGTATCGGATTCGTGGGCCGCCAGAAAGCGCGGGTCGGGCATTTTGACTCCTGCGGCGGAGCCCTGCGAAGAGGGGTGCGGCGGGCGGCGGTCTGCGGTGCCGCCTACCCCCGTGGCGTGAAGACTGCCGCCATCAGCGCGCCCAGGAGCACGGCGGCGGTCACGCCCATGGCGCTGGCCGTCAGCCCGCCCGTGAGCATGCCGCTTGCGCCCTTCTTGCCCACGTCCTTGATGATCCCCTGGACGAGGACGTGGCCGAAGCCCGTTAGTGGCACGGACGCCCCGGCGCCAGCCAGCTTGAGCAGGCCCTCGTAGAGGCCGAAGGCGCTGAGGATGGCGCCCAGCGAGACGAACAGGACCATGGCGTGCGCGGGCGTCAGCGGCGTCAGGTCCACGACCAGCTGCGCCGCGACGCAGAGGGCACCCCCGATGACAAAGGCCCAGATGAACGACATTGCGTGGCTTCGCCCCCTATGAATCCGCGCCGGGCGCGACGATCTCCACCGCATGCGCGATGCAGGGGATGCTCTCGCCCTGCTGGTAGCTCGTCGGGCTCAGCAGCGCCCCGGTCGCGACGAACAGCAGGCGCTGCCACTCCCCCGCCCGCACCTTCGGCATGAGGTCAGCGGCCAGCACCAGCGCGCAGCAGGCCGCCCCGCTGCCGCCGGCGTGGACGTCCTGGCGGCGTGGGTCATAGAGGCGCTCGCCGCAGTCGCGCAGATTCACCTCTACGCCGCGGTCACCCAGGAGCTCTTCGGCCACGGGCCGCCCGTACCGCGCGAGGTCGCCGGTGGCGATGGCGTCGAAGTGCTCCGGCCCCTTGTCGCGGCCCCGCAGGTGGCGCAGGATCGTGTCCGCGGCGGCCGGCGCCTCGGCGCCGCCCATGTCGAACGGGTCCTTCAGGCCCATGTCCACGACCCGCCCGGTCGTCCCAGCGACGATGCGGGGCCGGCGGTCGGCTGAGGCTGTGGACGCAGGCGTGCCGTGGCCATCCGCCCCTGCATCCACGCCGCTCTCGCCGGGGTGGCGGTGGCCATTCGTGCCGGGGCCCAGGTCGCGGCGCCCGCCTTGGCCGTTGGCGTGGGCATCCCGCGCGGCGCGCCCGCCGCCGTCATCGCCACTTGTGCCCCGTTCGCCGCGCCCGCCCTGGCCGTTGGCGTGGGCATCCCGCGTGGCGCGCCCGCCGCCATCATCGCCACGGGAGTCCGGCCCGCCGCGCCCGCGTTCCCCATCGCGGCCATCGCCCGCATCGTCTCCGCCGGACCCGGCTCCGGCCTCCGGCCAGCCCAGCACGAAGGCGGCCGCCCCCGTCGCCGTCCACTGGGCCGTCGGCGGCCGCTGGTTGCCGAACTCGGTCGGGAAGCGGAACTGCCGCTCCGCCGCGTGGTGGTGGCTGCTGACCACGACAACCACGCGCCGGAAGTACCCCGCGTCGCAAAGGGCCGCCCCCAGCAGCAGGCCCTGCCCGCAGGTCGAGCACGCCCCATAAAGGCCCAGCATGGGCAGGTCGATGGCCCGCGCCGCAAAGCTCGCCGCCCCCAGCTGGTTGAGCAAGTCCCCACCCAGCATGGCGTCGATGTCGGAGCGTCTCAGGCCCGCCGCTTCGATGGCCATGTCGACGGCCATCTCCTGGAACTTCGCTTCCGCCATCTCCCACGTGCGCTGGCCGGCCAGGTGGTCCCGCAGCTTGCGGTCGAAGCGCCCGTGCAGCGGCCCTTCGTCTTCAAAGGGCCCCGCCACCGTCACGGCCGCCAACACGGGCACGGGGCGGCGGAAGCGGATGGTCGGCCCGTGCCCCAGCGGCCCCGCCCCGGGCTGCGTCCCTTCTGCCTCGCGGTCGCCCAGCAGCAGCCGGTCAAGGCGCCCGCCGGCCACCGTAGTCGTGCTGCTCACTTGCCCAGCCAGCTCTGCAGCGATAGCTGCCCGTGCACTGCCAGAAAGATGCCGGCGGCAATCATCGACGTCAGCACCCCGTAGACGATGACCGGACCCGCCACCATGAACATCTTGGCCCCCACCCCCAGGACCCAGCCTTCGCGCTTATACTCCATGGCCGGCGCCACGATCGAGTTGGCGAACCCTGAGATCGGCAGCGAAGCGCCCATCCCGCCGACGCGGGCGATCTCGTCGTACAGGCCGACCCCGGTGAGGACAGCCCCGATGACCACGACCCCCACCGCGGTGAAGGCCCCCGCCTGGTCGGGCGGCAGGCCCCGCCCCGACAGGTAGTTGTAGAAGATCTGGCCGACGGCGCAGATGCTGCCGCCCACGATGAACGCCATCACGAGGTTGGTGAGGTGGGGCAGCTGCGGCTTGTGACGCGCGCGAATGGCCGCGTACCGCTGCCGCTGCTCCGCGCTGGCCAGCATGCCCTAGCGCCTGTTCGGGTCGACTGTGAAGGCGACCTTGACGTTGGCCTTGAACGAGGTGAGCTTGCCATCCTCGACCTCGGCCGTCATGTTGTAGACCTCGACGCCGGTGATCTGGTCGACGGTCTGCGATGCCTCGCGGACCGCGCTCTCCGCCGCGTCCTGCCAGGACCGCCGGCTCTCGCCGACGAGCTCGAGCACCTTCACTACCGTGGCCACGCGGATCCCTCCTGGCCAAAGCATTCCCGTTTTGGCCGCGGCGCTCTTGCGCCGCTCGCCGGATTCCGCCCTGCGGCGCGCCGGGGCTGCGCGGGGCTCCCGCGAGTCCCCGGCCGCTGGCGGTGCCCCGCTTCTGCTGCGGCGCAGCTCGCCCCCGCACGCTGCCGCGTTCCGGCGGCCCAAGCGGCCGGCAAACGGCGTGGCGGCGGGTCGCCTGTGACCAAGCGGCTTCCGGGCGTTCCGTTGCCACGCGCCCGCACACCGCGCGGAACCAGGGGCCGGGCTTCGCCCGGCCCCGTCACCGGGCGTGCAGCGATGGCACCGCCCACCAGAGGGTGGCTCCGGCTGCCTTGCCGATCACCAGGGCCACCACCAGCCACAGCAGCCAGCGGCTGATGCCCAGGCGTCGCCCGGCCAGGGGCAGGATGGCCGCCGCCTCCGCGATGCCCGCGGCGACCATCCCGATGAAGATCCCGGCGAGCAGGCCCGCGACGGGAACGGGGGCGGGGCCCGCCTTGAGGGAGAGGGGAACGGCCTCGTCCAGGGCGCCGACCACCGCGCCGAGGGCGAGGGCGACCCCGTACGCCAGCGGGCTGCCGCCGCAGAGCTGGCGGAGCCTCGGGACCACGCGCAGCAGGGTGAGGACCGCGACGAAGGCGGCGCCGACGGCCAGCCCCTCCGCCAGGCCGATCACGGGGATCAGGACCGTCATCGCCGCTCGCGCAGGTAGGCGTGCAGGCTGCGCTCGTACCGGGCCGCCTCCAGATCCAGGGGGCCCGGCTCGCCGCCGCGGGGCCGGAAAAACAGCAGCACGCCGATCCCCACGCCGAGGGCGTAGGGTACCTCCAGGAGAAGCGGGTGGGCAACCGTATGGCCCGTCAGCAGGCGGTACAACTCCCGGTGCGCCGCGGGCATGTTCACATCGGCGTGGAAATTGAGAATGGTCATTGTGGCGCCGACCAGGAGCAGCAGCCAGGCCGCCGCCGCCAGGGC
>DATLTP010000095.1:0-2080 GCA_035533535.1 Bacillota bacterium
GCAACGCACCCACCTGCACCCCACCCACCCGTTTCGCCGCCGACTTTGCCACCGTGCATGACTGACCCGGCCCCGCCGGGTCAGTCATGCCGCAACGCCACGATGGGGTCCAGGCGGCTCCCCTGGGCCGCGGGCCAGAGGCCGAAGACGACGCCGATGATCAGGGCGAAGGTGAAGCCCAGGATCGCGGACTCGGGCGTGACGATGGTGGCCTGCTTCAACAGGCGGCCCACCAGGCGCGCCCCGCCCACCCCCAGGGCGATGCCGATCACGCCGCCGCCGCAGGAGAGCAGGGCCGCCTCCAGCAGGAACTGCAACAGAATGCCCCGCCGCTTGGCGCCGATGGCCTTGCGCAGGCCGATCTCCCGCGTCCGCTCGGTGACGGACACCAGCATGATGTTCATGATGCCGATGCCCCCCACCAGCAGCGAGACGCCGGCAATGGCGCCCAGCGTCAAGGTCAGCGTCCGGGTGACGCTGCTGAGCGTCGAGAGCAGTTGGTCCTGGCTGGCGACGTTCACGGAGTTGGCCCGCGGGAACTCATGGGCGAAGATCATCTGCAGCGTGCCGACCACCAGGGCCGCGTCCTTGGCGTCCTGGACCTGGAAGTAGAGCGCCTGCGGATAGACCGTGCTCAGGACGATCTCCGCGGTCGTATAGGGGATGAGCACGGTGTCGTCCTGGTTACTGCCGGTGCTGCTGGAGCCGATCTGGGCCAGCACGCCGACCACGGTGAACGGAAAGCCGTTGATGAAAACCTGCTGCCCCACCGCCGGTCCGCCCAGGTTGAGGTCGGTCACCACCGTCTGGCCCAGCACCACCACCGCGCTGTGGCCGGCGACCTGGGCGGCCGTCAGGAACGAACCCTGGGCCAGCTTGGCGCTGTGCATCCGCGTCCAGGCCTCGGACACCCCGTTGAGCGTGGTCTGCGTGCTCTGGTTGGTCCAAACCACGTTGGCGCCGCCGCCGGTGAACTGCGGCATCGCCGCCGCAATGTCCGGCACGGCCGTGGAGAGGTCTGCCGCCATGGCTGTAGTGAAGCGCGCCCCGGCGCGGCCGTTGGGGGTGGCGATCACCAGGTTGGTCCCCAGGGACTCGACCTGGGCGGTCACCGCCTTCTGCGAACCCGCGCCGATGGCGGTGATCGCGATGACCGTCGTGACGCCGATGATGATGCCCAGGGCCGTGAGGAACGACCGCAGGACGTTGCCGCGGATGGCCAGCAGGGCCATGCGCAGCCCTTCCCAGACGTTCACGCGGCCCCACCGCCCCTCTTTGGCGTCGTGCCAGGTGCGGCCGTGCCCTCGGCGCCGCCCCCAGCCTCCGCGGCCACGAGCCGCTCCGCGCCGGCCACCCCTGCGTCCGCCTGGACCGCCCCGTCGAAGACGCGCACGATGCGGCGGCAGTGCCTGGCGATGTACTCGTCATGGGTGACGATCGCCACCGTCATGCCGGCCGCGTTGCAGTCCTGGATCAGCGCCAGGACCTCCTGCCCCGAGCGGCTGTCCAGGTTGCCGGTCGGCTCATCGGCGAGCAGCACCTCTGGATGCCCCGCGAGTGCCCGCGCCACGGCGACCCGCTGCTGCTGCCCCCCGGACAGCTGGGCCGGCAGGTGGTGGACGCGGTCGCGCAGGCCGACGGCCTCCAGGGCCTCCTGGGCCGCCTGCCGCCGCCGCCGCGCCGGCTCGCCGCGGTAGATGAGCGGCAACTCCACGTTCTGCAGGGCCGTCAGCCGCGGCAGGAGGTTGTAGTTCTGAAAGACGAACCCGATCATCCGGTTGCGCACATCGGCCAACTGGTCATCGCTCAGGTGCGCCACCGGCCGTCCCGCCAGCCGGTACTCCCCCGCCGTCGGCCGGTCCAGGCAGCCGATGATGTTCATCAGCGTCGACTTGCCCGAGCCCGAGGGCCCCATCACGGCCAGCATCTCGCCCCGAGACACCGCCAGATCGACCGCGGCCAGGGCCGCGACCGTCACGCCGCCCACCTGGTAGTGCTTGGCGACCGCCCGCAACTCGATGACCGGTTCGGCCACAGCCTTCACCCCCGCAGCGGCCCGCGGGCGCACGCACCACGAGCG
>DATLTP010000096.1:0-9812 GCA_035533535.1 Bacillota bacterium
CTTTGCGCCGGGCGACCGCCGCGACCCTGCCGCCCTCGCGCGGGTGCGCGCAGAGGCCCACGTCGGCCCCCGCCGGGTGCGCATACGCCTGCCAGATGCTTCTGGCGCCGCGATGCTGGCCGTCCGCGCCGGCCTTGGGCGACTGCGGCGCCCATCCCAGGTTCTGTTCCTGATCGAGGACGTGGCCCTCGCTCTTTCGGCCTGTTGGATGCTGGCGGATCCGAGGCTTCCTCATCCCTGGTTCGCATGGCTCATCATCATGGTCGCGGTTCCGCCAAGGGGCTTAGGCGACGCGTTCCTGGCCGATGTCGAAGCGCCGTCTCTGCGGCAGATGCTGCCAAGCAATGACCTGATGATCCTCGTGGCCGACGAGGGCGTGCCGTTTCTGCTTCTGGCTGGGATCGGCATCGCCATCTGGCTCGCGGCCCGCCCGCCCGCGGGCGGGGCCGTCCTCGGGACGCTCCTGATTCCCGTGCTGCTGGCGCTGCGCGTGGCCTGCCGCGGTTTCGCGGCCCGGGTGCACCTGGGCGCGCGCGTGGCCCTGCCGTTCGCGCCCGTGGCCGCCGTGGGCTTCGGGCTGGTTCTCCTGCTGGGTGTGGTGGCCGGAGCTCCATGGGCCGCGTTGGGCCTGGCTGCGGCCTTCTGCGTCGGGATCGGCTCGGTGCTGGCGCATGGTTGACGACGTGGGGCCGAGCGCTTCGATGGGCAGTCGGCGGTCAAACAGTTCACGCAGAGGACCGGCCAATCGGGCCGCCACGGCCGTCAGTCGGGCAATCAACGAGGGGACATGCTCAGGCTGCGCGCGCCCTGTGGCATTGACGGCCGCCCGAAGGGGATGTTGAATAGGAAGAGGAATAGGAAAAGGAATAGGAAAAGGAGTAGGAAGAGGAGTAGGAAGAGGAGTAGGAAGAAGGTGGCGGCATGTCGTCATCGGCGTGGGCCCACGATGAGGTGGCCGCGGCCGGCGGGCCGGTCCTCGACCGAGCCGTCGAAGCCGCCCAGATCGTGCGCAGCCTGAAGGCATTCGGCGTCACCCAGGCCGACATTGCCCGCGTGGTTGGGGTTTCGCCGCGCTCGGTCCGCCTTTGGGTGGCGCATGAGGCACCTGGGACTCCGAGCCGCGCGCATGAGGCCCGCCTGCAGCAGTTGCGCCAGATCGTGCTCGTGCTCCGCGACGCCCTCACGCCGCACGGAGTGGGGCAGTGGCTGCGCGCGCCCAACCGGCGCCTGGAGCTGCGGCCGCCCCTGGAGCTGTGCGCCGCCGGGGCCTGGGACGAGGTCCTGGCTGCGGCGGAGGCCTTTCGCGACGGAGACTACGTCTGAGCGAGCCCTGGAGCCCGCCCGCGCGGACGCCACCCGTACGATCCCTGGATGCCATTTTCTGGCATCAGGGGGCCGCGCGCCTGGATGCCCTGCACCTCGTCCATCCGGCGCGTTACGCCGCGCGCTACCGGATGGCCGGCGGGCCTGGGACCTGGTACGCCTCGTCCAGCGAGGCGGCGGCATGGGCCGAGCTCACGCGCCACGCTCCGGACCTGCCGCCCGGTGACCTGCGGCCGCGGCTGGTGGCCCGGATCCGGGTGGCCGGCCTCCGGGTGCTGGACCTCACCGATCCAGGGACCGTGGCTGAGGTCGGGCTGACGGCAGCTGAACTGACCAACGACGAGCCCGAAGCGCTGGCGGCGTTGGCCGATCTGGCGGCCTGGGCCGCGGCCGAGGGGTTTCAGGGTCTGCTGGCCCCGTCGGCGGCCGTGCCGGGTGAGTGCACCCTGGTCCTCTTCGCGTCGGGACTGGCTGCCATCACGGTGGAGGAAGAGCGACTCAGCGATCCGCCGCGCTGACTGCGCTGCCGCGCTAGTTTACATAATGTACATTATCGGAACCACCTGGGGGAGGCCTCAGCCGGCCGGTCCGGCCACCATGAGCATGTTGCCGTCCGGGTCGTGGAAGGTGATCGCGCCGTCCCCCGCCGTCGCCTGGATCCCATGGCGTCGTAAGAACGCGTCCACCCGCTTCAGGCTCTCGGCGTGCAGCGCAAACGGCGGCGCCTTCCAGATGGCCTCGGCCACGCCCTCCGTCGCCTGCAGCGTCAGGCTGGCCGCCTGCATCACCAGGCGGCACGTCCGCCCGTCCGTGATCGGCGGCTCCTCGACGTCCAGCAGCGCGCAATACCAAGCCCGCGCCCGTTGAATGTCGGACACGGGCACGAAGACCGTAACGATGCGGTTTTCGATGGGGCTGGCCTGAGTTTCGGCCTGGCTGGCCTTTCTGGGCGTGGCGCACCCTCCGATTCTGGATGGATTCCCGCCCGCGCGCCGCCTTCCTTTAAACATGCATCTACGCGCATCAGCTGTATGCGCGTCAGCGACCTACGCCGTCATCCGCCGCGCCGCCGCCCGCTCGCGGATGCGCTCGATCTCCTCGTCGGGGACCGCTCGCTCGAAGCGGCGGAACCCGGCCACCGAGAACCCGTGCTTTTTCGCCAGGGCGGCGATCTCCTCAACCCGTTCGACGGCGATGTCGCGGCCCAGCGTGAAGGCCTCGAAGCGGTTCTCCAGAGCCAGGATCATCGTCTCGGCCATGCAGGCCTCGGCGTGGCGCGGCGGAAACCCGAAGTCCAGCCCGAAGTCGACCGCACCCGGTACAGCGATGACGCCGCCATCAATGACCAGGACATCGTCGCGCCGTTCGTAAACGGCGCTGCTGACGTTGCGCGGCCGGGCGACGTCGCACACGACCGCGCCCGGCTTGAAGTCCTCAGGCTGCAGGATTTCCTCGGTGGCGGAGCTGACGGCGACGACGATGTCCGCCAAAGCAATTCCGGCCCGCAGGTCGGTCTCGATGCGCACGTCGGCGCCCCGCGCCCGCAGCCGCTCCGCCAGCTCTTCCAGCCGCGGCCGCTGGCGCGCAAGCAGCGTGATGCGGCCGACCTGGGCGGCAAGCAGCTGGGCGCAGGCGGCGCCGATGGAGCCGGTGGCGCCGACCACGGCCGCTTCAGCGTCGGCCGGTCTGATGCCCATGCGGGCGGCCGCCAGCAGGCTCGCCTCCACCGCGCTCGCTGCGGTGTAGCTGTTGCCCGTCGTGACCGGGATGCCAAGGCGCTCGTTGATGCTGGCGCCCTGGTCGCCGCCGGCGATTTTCGTGAAGGCGCCGAGGCCGAAAATCTGGGCGCCGCGACCCTGGCCCAAGCGGCCGGCGCGGACAATGCGCTCGCGGACGGCCGGCCACGGTGTGTCGAGCAGCATGCGCGGCGTCCAGGGCAAGAATACGAACCAGCCCTCGGCCGTCGCGCCCGTGGGGGATTGCACGCCGGTGATGTGCGCGCCGACCCAGGGCGGCACCGGCCTGAACATGGCCTCCACCCACGCGTCGGGCAGCCGTTTGAGCGCCGGGAACTTGCGGTAGTAGTCGCTGATGCGCACGGGATGGATCAGAAACGCGAAGCGGCCCAAACTTGCTTGCCCCCGTCCGCTCCATCATGCCCACCGGCCGGTGCCGCTTTCAAGTCTCGCCACCGCCTCCGGCAATTGGCGCACGTTCGTGCGGCCACGGCGGGCAGGCTGATGAACGGGCCCTGGATCACGCGGCGAAGGAGGCGGATGGCCATGGCTGAGGGCGATCGCAGACTGCCGCCGTCGAACCCGGAGTCCCAGCCGTTCGACGCGAGCGACGTTCCCGCCGACTACGTGACGCTGAGCCAGCCACGGCTGCTTGCGGCGGCTCACAATCTCCGCGGGGGTCTCTACGGGTTCCAGAACCGCTGGAGCCTGGCCAGGCACCAGCGTGCCCTGGCGCAGAGGTACGGCCAGGAGATGGCGGACGACGAGGTCAATGACGAGTGGGAGCCCTGACCGCATGACCCGGGCCGGGCGGCCCTCACCGCCGCCCGGCCCCCAATGACGCTACCGCGATCCAGCCGGCAGGCGCAGAGCCTGGCCGGCAACCAGGGCCGCGCCGCTCAGGCCGTTGATCTGCTCCACGTGGTAGATCCACACCCGCGGGTCGACCCCGCGAGGCGCGTGCGCGATGGCCATCCCCCAGAGCGTGTCGCCGGGCGACACCCAGATTGTGGCCAAGGCCGCCGCAGCCGGACGCCCAGCGACCGCGGGTGCCCCAGCCGCCGTCACGGCCGCCGCCCCGATCATCAGGACGGACCCAGCCATGATCAGCCACCCCCGCAGCGTCAGGCGCCACCGGCGCACCCGCCGCCAGGTTCGCGCCTGCGGCGCTGGACCGCGCTCGACCTGCCGCGGCGACGGAGCCCGAAGCGCCTGCCCGCCGCCCGGCCCACCAGCCGCAAGACGAGCACGCCCCGCCTCCCCCGCTCGCGTCCAGCCGGCTGAGGTCACCCCGAGATCCTGTGCGCGTATGGCCATCGCGTAAGACCACCCGTTCGACGAGCATGTGTTCCCATGTCGGAGCATACCATGGGAACCTGCGTTCTGGCCATGCGTGTGTTCCCATGGGCCCGCCAGCCTGGCACACTTTCACAGCCCTGTCACAACTGGAGGCGATGATCCCCAGGGATGGAGGTGCGCACCCTGGCGGACGTGACCGAGGCGATGGCGGCCCACCTGCTGCGCCGGGCGGCGTTCGGCGGCACCGCAGGCGATGTGGCGGCGGGGGCCGCCGCCGGCATCGAGGGCACCATCGACGGCCTCCTCAACTACGAGCCGGCGGCCGTCGAGCAGCTGCAGCCGCCGGCGCCCAAGGGCCAGCCCCTGGACATGACCAAGCTGCCCTCGGTCCAGCTCTGGTGGCTGGACCGCATGGTGCGGACGCCGAGCCCCCTGCAGGAGCTGATGACGCTCTTCTGGCACAACCACTTCGCGACGGGCAACTCGAAGGTGAACAACCCGCCGCTGATGCAGCGCCAGAACCAGCTGTTCCGGAGCAACGCCCTGGGCAATTTCCAGACCATGCTGCAGCAGGTCACCCGCGACCCGGCCATGTTGATCTGGCTCGACGGCACGACCAGCCACAAGCGGGCGCCGAACGAGAACTACGGCCGTGAGCTCATGGAGCTGTTCAGCCTGGGCGTCGGCAATTTCACCGAGGACGACGTCCACGCCGCCGCCCGCGCCTTCACCGGCTTTCACACCGACAAATCCGGCAATGTCGTCTACAACAAGAACGACCACGACGATACCGTGAAAACCTTCCTCGGCCAGACGGGCCCCTGGGGACCCGACGACGCCATCCGCATCATCCTGAGCCAGCCGGCCCACCCGACCTTCCTGGCGGGCAAACTCTGGCGCTTCTTCATCGGCCCCAACCCGAGCCCCGCCCAGCTCGCGCCCCACGCGCAGGCCTACCAGGCCTCCGGCTTCGACCTGAAGGCACTGGTCGGCTCGATCCTGCGCTCCCCCGACTTCGCCGACCCCAATAACCGCTACGCCCTGGTGCGCAGCCCCGCCGAGCTGGTCGCGGCCACGCTGCGGCGCCTGAACCCGGGCCAGCCCGTGGCGCAACCCGGCCTGCCGTACGCCGTCGACCTGATGGGGATGGAGCTGTTCAACCCGCCGAACGTCGGCGGCTGGCCGGGTGGCCTGGCCAGCCCCAACTGGATCAACCCCGGCACCCTGATGACCCGGTTCAACTTTGCGGAGCAGGTGGCCCACGCGTTGCCCGCGGCCGCCATCGGCCAGACCGCCGCCGGCCTTGACCCCACGCAGTCCAAGACCCAGACCATCTCCGTGGTCAATGCCTGGTCGGGCCGCCTTGGCGTCACCGACCTGACGGACGCGAGCCTTTCCGCCATCACGGCCTACGCGGCCTCCGCCACGAGCGCCAAGTCCGTGCAGGCCAAATCCCGCGGCCTCGTCCAGCTCCTGCTGGCCTCGCCCGAGTTTCAGCTGAAGTGAGGCGATCGCTGCCATGTCCTGCGAGGAGTGCAAGGAGCTCGAGGCCCTAAAGAAGGCCCTGCCCCGGCGCGCCTTCCTGAAGAAGGGCGGCATCGCCCTGGCGGCGCTTGGCACGCTTGGTCCCCTGGCCGTCATCGCCGCCAGGAGCGGCGGCATGGCCCGCCTGCTGGACGCACCCACCGCCGCCGCGGCCACCATCAGCGCCGCAGCGCCGGGGGCTGCGGACCGGGTCCTGGTCATTGTCCAGCTGGCCGGCGGCAACGACGGCCTGAACACGGTCGTGCCTTACCAGCAGGGCGCCTACTACGACATGCGGCCCACCATCGCCATCGCCCAGAAGGACGTGCTGCCGCTTGCGGGCGCAGGCGCCGGCCTCAACCCGGCCCTGGCCGGCCTGCACCAGCTCTATCAGCAGAACCAGGTGGCCATCGTCCAGGGCGTCGGCTATTCCAACCCCAACCTGTCCCACTTCCGCTCGATGCAGATCTGGGAGACCGCTCAGCCCACGAGCAACAGCTACACGGGCTGGTTGGGCCGCTACCTGGACGGCGTGCAGGCCAAGAGCCCGCTTGAGGCCGTGGCCATCGGCAGCTCGGTTCCGCTCGCCATGCAGGGCAGCACCGTCGCACCGCCCGCCATCGAGGCCCTGTCGGCCTTCGACCTGCGGACGGACCCCCGCTTCCCGGACGACCGCACCTCGCTGCTGAACGCCCTGGCCGCAATGTATGGCGGCGCGCCGGCCGACCCCGCCACCTTCGCCCTGGTCCGCGGCGCCACGGTGGACGCGTACGCCAGCGCCGCCGCCGTGCAAAAGGCCGCGACCGGCTACAAGCCCAGCAGCCCTTACCCCGCCACGCAGCTCGGCAAGCAGCTCGAGCTGGTGGCGCAACTGGTCGCGGGCGGCCTGCCCACCCGCATCTACTACACCGTGCTTGGGGGCTTTGATGACCACGCCAACGAGCACACGGGGTACGCCCACCTGCTGCAGCAGCTGGGGGACGCCGTGGCCGCCTTCTTCACGGACCTCAAGGGCCATGGCCTGGACCAGCGGGTGACGCTGATGACGTGGTCGGAGTTCGGCCGCCGCGCCAAGGAGAACGCAAGCGGCGGCACCGACCACGGCACGGCCGCCCCGCTGTTCGTGGTGGGGCCGTCGGTCAAGGGCGGCCTGTACGGCGAGGCGCCCAGTGTCACGAACCTGGATTCGGACGGCAACCTCAAGTTCGACGTCGACTTCCGGCAGGTCTACGCCACGCTGCTGCAGGAGTGGCTCGCCGCTGACCCGGCCGGGGTGCTGGGCGGTACCTTCTCAACCCTGCCGCTGCTGCAGATTTGATGTGGAGGCGGGCGCGTACGCGCCCGCCCACCAAACCGGTGCGTGATGGATGCACGGGTTTCTCCCGTGCATCACGGGTTCAAACGAAGCTTGCTGACGAACCAGTGCAGCTGTCGCTCCAGGCGGTCCAGCTTGTTCCGCGGCTGCGTAAAGCCGTGGGGCTCGCCGGGGTACCGAACGAACGCGCTCTCGCGCCCCAGCATCTGCAGGGCCGTGAAGAACTCCTCCGACTGGGTCACGGGGCAGCGTAGGTCCGCCTCGCCGTGCAGCAAAAGCACGGGCGTCCGCACGCGGTCCACGTAGGCCATCGGCGAGCGCTCAAACAGGCGCTCGCGGTTCTCCCAGGGGGTCGTGCCCTGCGAGAAGGTGGTGAAGTCCATGCCGACGTCCATGGTGCCCACGCCGCTGTAGTGGTCGGAGATGCAGGCGCCGGCGATGGCCGCTTGGAAGCGGGTGGTCTGCGTCACGATCCAGCAGGTCATGAAGCCGCCGTACGACCAGCCCATGACCCCGAGGCGGCCCGGATCGGCAATGCCCGCTTGGATGACGTGGTCGATGCCCGCCATGAGATCCTGGTAGTCCTTGCCGCCCCAATCCCCCACCACGGCCAGCGAGAAGCGGTTGCCGTAGCCGAGGCTGGCCCGCGGGTTCAGGCGCAGGACGGCGATTCCCTTACTGCGCAGCAGTTGGGGCGCAAAGGCGAACCCGTACCCGTACATGCCGCTGGGGCCGCCGTGGACGTCCAGGACCATGGGGTGCGGGCCCGGGCCCTTGGGCCGCCAGAGCCAGCCCTCAATGGGCCAGCCGTCGGCGCCCTGAAACGCGATGCGCTCGGGCTGGGCGAAGTCCAGGGGCTCCGCGGCTTCCGCGTTGTGGGCGGTCAGGCGGCGCTCCTCGCCGTTGGGCTGGAGAACGTGCACCTCGTCCGGGTGGATGGGGTCGCCGGCCAGGTAGGCGATGGCGCCGTCCGCCGAGACGGCGGAGGGCTGGGCGATCTCGCGGCGGTCGCCCGGGCTGGCGCGGCGGAGGCCATCCGCCTGCGCGGCATAGAGGGTGGACTCCCCCTCGCTGCCGATGATCACGAAGAGGGTGCGACCGTCGGGCGACCAGCGGGGCGGGGCTGGTGGGGCCTGGTGCCGCGCGTCGGAGCCGGGGCCGACGTTGAGCGGCCGGTCCAGTGCCTGGGTGAGATTCTGGGCGTCGCGCCAGCTGTAGGGGAATCGGCCGGCGGAGATGTCCAGCACGAACAGGTCGTAGTTGCTGGAGACCCAGTCGAACGGGCGGCCGGAGCCGACCAGGGCCAGCCGGGTCCCGTCGGGCGAGAGCGCCGCCCGGTCGCAGGGGAAGTCCTCCCGCAGGATGCGGACGGGATCGCCGCCGGCGATGGGCACCAGGTAGGGGTGGCGGATCCAGCCGCCATCATCGCCTGGGGCCTCCCGCCGGGCGAGGGTAAGGACATGGCTCCCGTCGGGCGTGAAGCCGCAGCTCTCGTGGTGGAAGCGGCCCTGCGTGATCTGCTGGGGCGCGCCGCCGTCTGCCGGCACGGCGAAGAGCTGGCGGTAGAGGGTGCCGTAGAAGCCGACGCCGTCGAGCTTATGGTGCAGGGTGGTGACGACCACCGGCGCTCGGTAGCTGTCGAGCGGGGGCTGGGCGGCCCCGACCCTGTCGGGATAGGCGGCGGCGCTGGCCGTCTCCGTGGCGGCGGCCACGACCAGGGTGCGGCGATCAGGCGACCAGATCGGGGCACCGACGGGCTCCAGGTCGCCGCCGATGGACTCGGCCTCGCCGCCGCCGGCCGGGAGCACGTGCAGGCGGGGCTTGCCGGAGCGGTCGCTGACGAAGGCGATGCGGCGCCCGTCCGGCGACCAGCGGGGCGCGCGGTCGCGATGCCCGGGCGCCGTCAGGCGGCGGGGGCGGGGGCCGTCCGCGCCGGCTGCCCACACCTCACTGAGGACGCGGTTTGCGGCGACATCGACGGTCTCATGGACGTAGAGGACGGTGCGGCCATCGGGTGAGATCTGCGGATCCCCAAGCGGGTGAAAGCGGAACCAGTCGGCCGGCTGCAGGGGGAACGCCTCCCTGGTGCCTCCATACCAGAGCGAAAGCCCGGATCCTCCTCGTGAGCAGGACCACGGTTCCGATTACCAAAACCCACTTCGGCAAGTTGAGGGTGCTGCGTCATGACCAAGCGCACCCACGCCCTGGCCCTCGCCGGCATCCTCTTGCCGCTTGTCGCGCGTGGTCAAGCTGCCGCACCGTCGTCGGGTCAGGTGGCTTCGACGGCCAGCGCGACCCCAGCGAGCGCATCAACAGCCCGCAGCTCGACCAACTGCTCGAGCAGGGGCCGGCGCTCTCCAACCCCCAGCAGCGCATCCCCCTGTACCAGCAGGCGCAGAAGATCACCATGGACAACGCCTACGGGGTCTTCAACTGGCAGGACGACTACGACTGGGTGACGCAGTCCTGTGTCAACGGCTGGGCCTGGGATCCCATCGGCTCGTACATGCCGCACGACGTTTGGCTGTCGGGGTCCTGCCGCAGCATCACCGGCTGAGGCGGCGGACGGCGGCGGCGTCGAACTGGCCCTCCAGTACCTCGACGCCGTCGCGGAC
>DATLTP010000097.1:0-15620 GCA_035533535.1 Bacillota bacterium
CGCTGAGCGGCCGGCCACTACCCCTGCTTCTGCCAGGTGGGCGACTCCCGACCCTGGGCATCCGTTCGCACGTAGTCGCGGAAGACGTAGCCGCGGCGGCCGCCGGGCAGTTGGACGTGGGCCCAGTAGCCCTGCCACTCCATGACGATGACGGGCGTGCCGGCTCCGAGCTCAAGCAGGACGGGATGGCTGCCGCCGGGGCCGTCGCGCAGCTTGACCGCCTGGCTGGTGATCGTGCCGAGGCCGAGGAACTTGTTCGGCAGCTCGTCGCACATGAGGCCCAGCAGGGCAACCTGCGAGGCCTGGGCGGCCTCCAGGTGGCCTGACAGCGCCTGCTCGATCTGGGTCACGGCCGCGCTCCGGAGCTCGCGGTAGCTGCCGGCAAGGGGCTCCTCCGCCACCAGCAGCTCGCGGGCCAGATCGCGAATGCTCGCCACTTCACCCCACCCCCTGGCGTCCACACGGTATGCGGGAGCGGGGCGGGACATGCCTTTATCCGGCGGGTGAACGGCGCATCCTGGCCGCGTGGGCCAGCCGGCGGTGGTTGTAGGCTTGGCGATTTCAGGGCCGACGCATTGTGGCCGCGGACGCGGAGCGCTGCCCGGGACGAACTGTGGCCCAGCTCACGCGCCGGCCGCAGCTCCTTCGTTGGCGGCCGGCATGGGGGCCGGCTGCGGCCGCAGTGTCTTGGTGGCGCCGCTCCAGGTGATCACCTGGTCGAGCATGACCCCCACCTCGGCCTCGTGGCGGGGATGCGGCTTGAACACGCTGAAATTCTCAAAGTCCGTGTATAGGGACAGTTGCACGTCCGCCGCCACGTGGGCGATCTGCAGCGCAGCCATGACCTGCCGGAGCTGAACGACCGCCCGGGATCCCCCGGCGCCGCCGATGGAAACGAAGCCCGCCGCCTTGTGGTTCCACTCGCGGTACAGGTAGTCGAGGGCGTTCTTCAGGGCGGCGGGCATTCCGAAGTTGTACTCCCCCGTCACAAACACGAACCCATCGAACGAGGCGATCTTCTCGGACCAGACCTTCGTGTGGGGCTTGGTGTACTGGCCCATCATGGCGGGCTGTGGCTCATCCAGAAGCGGCAGGTTGAACGCAGCGATGTCGACGACCTCGAACTCCGCGTCGCCGCGCTGGCGGGCGATGTCGTGCACCCAGCGGGCAACGGCCTCGCTATTCCGGCCGGGCCGGGTGCTGCCCACGATGATCGCGATCTTCACGACAAGGAACACCTCCATGTGTGGGCGCTGATGCGTGGGCGCTGGCACCTTGGACACGCTTGCACACGCTGTGCACATGCTAGCAACTCTCCATGGGTGCCACGGTGTCGAGAACGTGCCGTCAACGTTGTGCAGATACTCCAGCCACTTACAGGACATTGGGTTGTGGCGACAGGAATCGGGGGGCCCCTTGGCGAACACCCGCGCGCCGCATCGGGGAGGTCTTGGACCATGGGCGCCAACGCGCTTGATTGAACAGCGGCATGGAGCTGCGCCTGCACCCGTGCCCTCAGCACGTGACGCAGGTCTCCGCGCGCTGGTTTTGGATGCGCTCAAGCACCTCGCGGACCTGGACCACCTGGAAAGAAGTCCACTTGCGGCCGCCCTCGCGGAAGGCGAGGTGGTCTCCGATCCCCGTGCCCTGGGACTCCAGCGTTGCCTGCTTGACCTGATCGGCGACCTGACACCCAAGACCGGCGATGCGGGCGGGCTGCTGCGGGCGCGGTACGCCGAGGGCAGGTCGGTGGCGGACGTCTGCACCCGCTCCGCCATCAGCAAGTCCGAGTACTATCGCAGGCACCGCCGCGCCCTCGCTGCGCTGAGCAACCTGGTCCAGGCTCGGCTCCACCGGGTGGCTGGACCGCAGCCACGGCCGGTTGCCACAGCCGCAGCGATCGCCCGCCCCAACAATCTGGCCACCCCTGCCTCCCCTGCCACAGGCCAAACCGGGCGGATGCTCTTCGTCGGCCGGGAAACCGAGATCGACTGCCTGCGTGGGGAGTTCCAGGCGGTGGCCGCCGGGAGTGGAGTCCGGATGGTGCTGGTCACCGGCCCCGCCGGGGTCGGCAAGACCCGCCTGGTCGAGGAAGTGGGCAACGAGGCGGAACGCCTGGGTGGCTGGTTTTGTGGCGGCCGGTACCTGCGAGGGGTCGGGGCCGCCTACGGCCCGTGGGTGGACGCGCTCGAATCGGCTCTTGCGCGGCTTCGACCGCGCGAGGCTGCCCGTCTGGCGGACCCGTACCGCACCCGGCTGGCGCACGTGTTGCCAAGCTTGGCGGACGGCGTCGGATCCCGCGAGGACCCTGCAGCCGGGCTGCTCGGTCCGGAGGACCAGCGGCAGCAGCTCCACGACGGGCTGGCCCACCTCCTGCGCGGCCTTGGCGAGCGCGCGCCGCTCATGCTGCTCCTGGACGACCTTCAGTGGGCGCCGAGCCTCGATCTTCTGCGCCACCTGGCCGGCCGGCTGAGCGCGCTGCGGGTACTGATCGTGGGGACATGGCGCAAGGCCGAGTTTGAGCAGCGGGCGGAATTGGTGCAGGCGCGCCTGGATATCGCCCGCGCCGGCACCGTCCGGTCGATCGACCTGAAGCCGCTGGACCAGGCGCAAACGGCGCGCTTGGTGGCGGATCGCTTCGGAGCTGGGCCGGCCGAGCGGCTCGGTGGGGCCGTCTACCGCCGGACACGCGGCAATCCATTCTTCATTGAGGAGACGCTTCGCGCACTCCAGGACACTGGCGTCGTTCGCAGCGTGGATGGCGCCTGGCAAGCGGCCGACGCGGTCGAGCTGCCAGTGCCTGACTCCGTCCGGGCGACCGTGATCGAGCGGGTCGGGCGCCTTGGTGAGACCGCCGCCCAGGTGCTGTCGCGAGCCGCGGTGCTCGGCGAGACCTTCCGAGCGGACGATCTGCGCTCCATGAGCGGGCTGGATGACGACGCGCTCGGCGACGTCCTGGAGGCCGCCTTGGCGGCCGACCTGATCTCGGATTGCCCCACGGCGCCCGACGAGTGCTACACGTTCCGCGACGAGCACGTGCGCGAATCGCTGTATGAATCCCTCTCGGCGCCACGCCGGCGGCGCTGGCACCTGCACGCGGGCCGGGCGGTGGAGGCCGGTGCGGGATCACATGAGAAGCGGCTGAAGGAATTGGCCCATCACTTCGTCGCAGCTGGCGAGGCGGAAGCCGGCGCCCGGTACTCCTTCGCCGCGGGGAGGCAGGCGGAGGACCTCTACGCCTGGGGGGACGCCGCCTTCCACTTCCGCCACGCCGCGGCCCTGTGGGCACGGACGCCAGGCCATCTGGCGGAACGGGCGGAGGCCTGCCGGCGGTTGGCCGACGTCTTCTACCGTTCCGGCATCGATGCCACCCAGGCCATCGAGTACCTGCAGCAGGCGCTTGCCCTGTATTCCGAGATGGGGGATCTGCCCGGCCAGGCCCTGCTGCACCTCCGGCTGGGGCGCGAATACGCCGGCCACGGCCTCAATCTGCTGGTCCGCGACGTTCCCAGGGCCCTGGCGCACCTGGAGGCAGCGCGCGAGATCGCGGACGCCGCCCCCGAGTTGCTCGAGACACTCTGCGAGATCTACTTCCAGCTCGCGGTCCTGTACGGCTTCGCCTTGGATACCCGCAACTTTGCGGCCGTGGCCCGGGCCGTCGAGCTGGCGAACCAGATCGGCAGTGTCCCCCTCATCGTCCTGACGGAAGGCTTGCTCGGTTGCATCGTCGCAGGGTCCGGCCGCATCACCGAGGGTCTGGACCTGATCGAGCGAAACTACGCGAAGGCCATCGATGCGGGCCTCCCCTGGCATGCTGAGTACGCCGGCGAGCAGCGAGACTGGCTCCGCCGCCGGCTGGATCCGGTCAGGCTGCTCGAGTCCGCGGCGGTGGCGCCGCGCGACGGATCCACGAGGGCGCGGCTGACCAGGCTTTCCACGACGCTGACGGCGTGTGCCCACACAGGGGAGTTTGGCCGCGGCGACGCCGCGTTGAATGACCTGCGGCGGACCCTGGCTGACGCGGGACAACCGGGGTTTGGCCCCTACCCGGAAGATGTCGCCATCTATTTATTGAGGCGTGGTGACTGGGAGGAGGCCGGCCGGATCCTCAACCTTGCCCTGCAGGGGGCGCAGCGCGCGGGCGAGCGGGCCCAGGAGATCAACATCCGTTTGGTGCTCGGAGACCTCCATCTGTGGCAGGGGCAGCTCGACCAATCGGCGACCGTGCTGGCCGACGCCCTCGCACTCGACCCCGAGCGCATCCACGCCCTGATGGGACCGGCTTTGCTCGCCCTCCGGGCAAGGTCCCTGACGCTTGCGGGCCGGCTAGAGGCGGCCGAAGCGGACGTGGCAGACATGTTGCGAATCCTGTCCAAGCCGGTGCCGTGGGGCCACCTCGCCGCCGTGGCGGCGCTGACCGAAGGTACGCTGCGGTCCAGGCAGGGCCGTCCGGACGAGGCCGACAGGGCCTTCGAGCGGGCCTTGGAGGGATTCCAGCAGTTTCAGCAACGCTGGGACGAAGCGCTTCTCTACTACGGGTGGGGACAGGCCATCCTGGACACCTGCCCCGAGGACCTCCGCGCGCGCGGCCGCGCGCTGATTGCCAAGGCGCAGGGATTGTGGGCCGCCATGGGCGCCGACCGCTATGCCGCAATCTGCCGCGAATCGCTGGCCGTGTCGCACGCGCTCCACTCCGCGAGCCGGAAGTAGGACCCCGGGCGCCGTTCCCGACCCGGCTCCTGGGACGGGTGAAACCCTGGCCGCGCCGCGCGTGCGCCACTCCGCGAACCGGAAGTGGATCGCCGTCGCCGCGATGGGAGGCGGGCGCGCAGGTGCCCGCCCAATGCTGATGTATGTGCAACCGGCGACTGGCGTTGCCGCCGGGGACGCAGGACTGCCGTGGTCGCTCCCAGCCTTGGGTCCCAGGAGCCGGGCAGGAGGGTACGTGGGCGCCCTCCACAAGTCCCGTGAACCGGGCAGGAGGGCGCGTAGGCGCCCTGCATCTGCTGCAGCTTGTCGCCGCTCTCCGGCCCTGGCTCCCGGGAACCGGAGTGGAGGGCGCCTACGCGCCCTCCATCTGCAGCAGCTTGGCGGCGTTGCCGCCGAAGATCTTGGCCACGTCGGCCTCGGGAAAGTTCAGGTGCCGGCAGGCGCGCAGCTGGTCCTGCAGGTAGCGGACGGAAAAGCCCCGCGGAAACCACGAGGAGTCGGTGCCAAAGACGATGCGGTCGGGCCCGATCATCTCGTAGAACTTGCGGTAGAGGTCCTCCAGGGTCAGGGGGTACGGCATCCAGCGCATCCACTGGTTGCTGCCCGAGGTGTCCACATAGATGTTGGGCAGGGCCCAGCAGAGCTGCAGGAGGTCCTGGGTGTAGCCGCAGCCGAAGTGCGGGATCACGAACGGGATGTCCAAGAACTCGCGGGCCACCGGCGCCAGGGTGAGCGGGCTCATCAGGGGATGGTAGACGGTGCCGCCGGCGTGGCCGAGGACGCCGAAGTGGATCAGCACGGGCTTCTTGCGCTCAGCGAGCAGCTGCCAGAGCGGGCGGAAGTGCGGGTCGTCCAGGGGCCGGCCGATGGTGGGGGCCAGGAGCTTATAGCCCTTGAGGCCGAGATCGTCGAGGCCGTGGCGCAGCTGCTCCGCGGAGTCGGGCTCCTCCGGCCGGTTGTGGGCCATGCCGAAGAACTTGCCGGGGTGGCGTGCCACCGTCTCGGCCAGGGCATCGTTGCCGCCGCCGGTGACGAAGTTCACCCGCTCGAGGCCGTACTTGTCGACCTCGGCCGCCCAGCGGTCCGCGGCCTCCTCGCGGGTGCCGGCCGGCTCTGGGGTGGGGGTGTCCCACTCCTTGCGCATGCGCTCGGAGCGCTCCTTGTCATAGGCGACCAGGGCCGGATGGCGCTCGGCACGGCGGGCGCCGCCACCGCTTGGGGCCGCCGGGAAGTGCACGTGGAAGTCGATCACTCGCAATCCCTGGTACGCCACAGCCATTTCGCCTCCCGAAGCAGAATACCGCTCGGCTTCTGCGGGGGTCAAATTGAGACCTTCACAGGTCGGGAGTAGAATGGGGCGGAAATCGGAGGTCGATTGCGTTGCGCCGCCGCATCAGCTCCGACTGGCAGCTGCAGGCGCGCATGATGGTGAGCATGCTGCTCCTGGCGGCGCTCTACCTGGTCTTCGCCGATGTGCTGTTCAACTATGCGGGCATGGACTTCGCCGTGGTGATCGTGGGCGGCCTGCTGCTCGTTCAGTACTTCTACTCCGACCGGCTCGTCATGTACACGACCGGGGCTCGCTTCGTCAGCGAAGCCCAGGAGCCGGAGCTGCACGACATCGTCACGCGGCTGGCCCAGATGGCGGACGTGCCCAAGCCCAAGGTCGCCGTGGTGCCGTCGCAGGTGCCGAACGCCTTCGCGACCGGCCGCAACCCCAGCCACGCTGTCGTCGCCGTCACCCAGGGGCTCATGCAGCGGTTGTCACCGCAGGAGGTCGAGGCCGTCCTCGCCCACGAGATGACGCACATCTACCACCACGACATGACCGTGATGACCATCGCCTCGTTCTTCGCCACGATCGCGGCCTTCATCACCCGCAACGCCATGTGGATGGGCATATTCGGGGGCGGGTTCGGCGGAGGCGGCGGCGGCGGGTTCGGCGGCGGCGGCGGTCGCAACCGCGACAACAACGGCGGCGGGTTCATCATCGTGCTGGTCGTCTCCATCGCCGTCTGGATCATCTCGTTCTTCCTGATCAACGCGCTCTCGCGCTATCGGGAGTACGCGGCCGACCGCGGATCGGCCGAACTGACGGGCGCGCCGAGCCACCTGGCCTCCGCCCTGGTCAAGATCAGCAGCGTCATGCAGCGGGTGCCGCAGCGCGACCTGCGCCAGACGGAGGCCCTGAACGCCCTGTTCATCATCCCGGCCGTGGCCGAGCGTTCATGGACGGAGCTGTTCGCCACCCACCCGTCGCTCGAGCACCGCCTGGCCTACCTGCGCAAGCTCGAAGCGCAGATGATCAAGGCGTGAGGGCGATGCGGGTGCGGTGCATGGTGCTGGCATGAGCTTCTGGGATGCCCTGCTGGGCCGCAACAAGCTGAAGGCGCCGGACCTTGACCGGGTCTTCGGCCTGGTTGGAGCGGCCACCACGTTGGAGGATGGTCTCGGGCTCAAGGCGGCCGGGCGGGGCGCGCTATGCCTCAAGCCCGTCGAGGGCGTTGGCTTCCGCCTGACCGACAAGGAGCTGGGCGACCTCGTGCGCCTGGCGGCCAAGGACATGAAGGCGAATCTGGAGACCTCCGACGACGAGTTCGGCTACCGCTGGATCGTGTTCACCGATCCCGCGCTGGACGACCTGGTCAACCTCATTCACCTGGCCGCCAGCACCCTCCAGGAGCAGGGGTTCGGCGAGCACCTGCTGGCCGCGGTCTTCCGCTTCACCGGGCCGGACGGCACCACGTACCTCATCTACAACTACAAGCGGGGCAGCTTCTACCCGTTCGCGCCGCGGTCGGGGCGCCAGCGCGACCTCAGGCTGGAGTTCGAGACATCGGCCGCGCTGTCCGGGGAACTGTCGGTGGAGAAGGACAACTCGCGCTGGTACCCGCTCTGGGACGCTCCAGTTTAGGCCAGCAGCCGGGGTAAGTCCGCCAGGGTGGCGATGTCGGTGCCAACCAGAAGCGCGCGACAGCCCGCAGCTTTGGCCCAGGAGACGGCCTGCGGGCTGTCGTCGACCACCACGGCGTCGGCGGGGCCAACCCCCGCATAGGCAAAGATGCGCTCGTAGTAGGCCGGCCCGTCCTTCCACTCGTTCACCAGGTCGGGGCCGAACAGGTGCCCAAAGTGGTGGCGCACGCCCATGGCCTCCAGGTAGCCCGCCAACTCGGCGGAGCGCTCGCTGGATGCGGTGTGCAGGGCGTGGCCCCGCGCCGCCAGCTCGCGGATGGCGTCCGCAGCGCCGGGGACGGCGGCATGGACACGGCTGGTGATGTGCCGGGCGCCCGCCTGCGCAAGCGCGATGGCCTCCGCCTCGGGCGGGGCGGGCACACCGACGATGCGGCACATGCTGGCCAGCCAGGCGAGGTCGTACATGCGCCAGTGGGCATCGAAGTCCGGCGCCAGCCTGCGGGATGACATCCACAGCGGCGCCATGTCGCGGTTGGCCTGGGCCCATGCCTCTGGCGTGCCGCCCAAGCGTGGGGCGAAAAACGCACCGACGAGCGAAGCCCACTGCTCCGCCCGCCGGGCGCTGTCATTCATCACGCCGCCGTCGTCCAGGAAAATGATCGCTATCGGGTCTGCTCCGTGAACAGGCGCCGGGCCTCTTCCAGCGTGGTGTCGGAGGTCGGCAGGATCAGGTCCGACTCCACCAGGCGGTCATCGGGCACCCGCCTGCCCTTCTCGCGGACCAGCGAGAGCGCGGCGTGGAAGCTCTGCTCGTAGCGCTGCTCATCGCTGGCCGCAATGCTGGCGAACAGGTCCTCGTCCAGGTGCTTGAGCCGGTCCAGGGCCTCGGCCGCCAGCTCGAACTGGCCTTCGCTCAGGATGCGTACGATCATGCGCCCGTTCCCCCCTGACCCTTGCCGCTGCCCACCTCGGACTTCAGGCGAGCCAGCTCGGCGTCCACGTCCACGCTGCCCTTGGCCTTACGGAGCTCGTCCCCGATGGGGTCGTTGCTCTTGGTGAAGTCCGGCAGGGCACCGTCGGCCGTCAGCTCGTCAATGGCCGCGGCACGCGCCTTCATGGACTCCGTCTTGTCCTGCGCCCGCTGGACGGCGAGCCCGACATCGGCCATCTCCTCGGACAGGCCAGTCGCGGCCTGGCCGATCTTGACCTGAGCCTCGGCCGACGAGTACTGGGCCTTGATGACTTCCTTCTGCGTCCGGAAAGCATCGACTTTGGCCGACAGCCGCTGCTCGGCCAGCTCCATCTTCTGCTGCTCCGCGGCGAGGCCGTCGATCTGCGGCTGCAGCGCGTCGAGCTGCGCCTGCAGGGCCACCTTCCGCTCCAGCGCCGCGCGGGCCAGGTCCTCGCGATTGATCTGCAGAGCCTGCTTGGCCTGGTCATCCAGCGTCGCCAGGTTCTCCTTGAGGCGGACGCCCTGCAGCTCAAGCCGCTTCTTGCCGGCCACGACGTCGGCCAGGCTGCGCCGCACCTGTTGCAGCATCTCCAGCTGCTTTTGATAGCTCAACTCAAGGGTCTCGCGCGGGTCCTCCACCGAATCCAGCGCCTTGTTGATCTTCGACTTGAAGATCGTAGACATCCGCGACAGCACACCCACTTGGAGCACCTCCACGCGGCAATTATCCGCCTCGGTGAGCCTGCCCGCCACGCGCGCGGCCACACCCCCGGGGCGCCGCCCATGCGCGGGGTGCGCACGGCAGGGCTGCCCGACCTCTACCCCCATCACACGCGCCAAATCTCGCTCAATCTCACTCAGACGCGTCCGCACGAAAGACCCGTGTTACGGTTCGATGAAGCCGCTCCCGGCGGGTTGCACGAGCAGGCGCTCGGCCCTCTCCAGGGCCGAGGCCAGGAGGTCGGCCACCGGCAGCGGCGCCTCGGCCTCGCGCACCTGCTCGCGTGTTGGCCGCGTGCGCGGGTGGCGCGGGGCGAAGATCGAGCAGCAATCCTCGTACGGCCGGATCGAGATGTCGTAGGTCCCGATGCGCCGCGCGATGGCCACGATCTCGTCTTTATCCAGGCCCACCACGGGCCGCAGCAGCGGCAGCTCCGCCACCTCGCCCACGGAGGTCATGGCCTCCAGCGTCTGGCTGGCGACCTGGCCGAGGCTGTCGCCGGTGATGAGGGCCCCCGCCCGCTCGCGCCGCGAGAGCGACTCGGCCACACGCAGCATCATCCGGCGCGTCAGCAGCGTGGCGAACGGGGCCGGACAAAGGTCGCGGATGGCGACCTGCGTCTCGGCGAAGGGCACGACCCACAGGCGGAGGGGGCCAAAGTACCGGCCGAGGGCGCGGCAGAGGTCCACGACCTTCTCCTTGGTGCGGTCGCCCGTGAACGGGAAGGCGTGGAAGTAGACGGCCGCCACGGAGAGGCCGCGCTTGCCGGCCAGGTAGGTGGCCACCGGGCTGTCGATTCCCCCGCTCAGCAGGGTCATGGCCCGCCCGCTGGCGCCGAGTGGCAGCCCACCCGGACCGGGCATGGCCGGCCCGTGCAGGTGGACGACATCGGAGCGGATCTCAACGGCCAGCGTCAGGTCCGGGTGGTGGACATCGACGCGCAGCCCCGTCGCCTCGGCCACCGCCGCGCCCAGATCGGCATTGATCTGGGGCGAGGTCAGGGGAAAGCCCTTCCAGACGCGGCGGGCGGCGATCTTGAAGGAGCTCGCCCGCGCCGAGCGGGCCAGCTCGATGGCCGCAGCGGTGATCTGGCCCATGTCCGGGGGAACGGCCACGGCGCGCATGACACCCACCAGGCCGAAGACGTGCGTCAGGGCCTCGACGGTCCGCTCGCCCTCCTCGTCAGGCACCTGGACAAGGACCTGGCCGCCCCGCATTTGTGACGCGGCTCCCTTTGGGAGCCGCGCTCGAACCTGCCGCAGGAGCCTGCGCTCGAACTCGCCGCGGTTGCTGCCCTTCAGGCCGATTTCGCCGAACCTGCCCAAGATGATCACCGGTGCAGCATCTGCCGCAGCGACGCGATCGCGTCCACCATGGCCGCCCCCGCTGCGTCGACCTCGGCCTCCGTGGTGAGGCTGCTGAGGCTCAGGCGGATGGAGCTCATCACAGCCTCTGGCGGCAGGCCCAAGGCAAGCAACACGTGACTCGGCTCTGGGCGGCGGGAGTGGCATGCGGAGCCGGCGGAGCAGGCCACTCCCCTCTGCTCCAGGGCGTGAAGCAGGACTTCAGCCGGGAGGCCGTCCACGCGAACGTTCAAAATGTGAGGAGCCGCGTGTTCAGCCGGGGGCCCGTTCCGGACAGCCACAGCCGAGATTCCGGTCCACAGCCGCTCCCGGAGCCGGGCCAGGCGGGCGGGCGCGTCCGGGTCCAAGCGGCGCACAGCCTCACCAAATCCCGCGATCCCAGGCACGTTCTCCGTCCCAGGCCTGAGCCCACCCTGCTGGTCGCCGCCATAAAGGAGCGGAACCAGCCGCAGACCCCTGCGCACCCAGAGGGCGCCCACGCCCTTGGGCCCGTGAATCTTGTGGGCGGAGAGGGCACAGGTGTCGATGCCCCATTCGCGCGGCCGCAAAGCCACCTTCCCGAACGACTGCACGGCGTCGACATGGAACGCTGGCTTCGGCGTGAGCCGGCTCAGGGCGGCGCCGATCTCCGCAATCGGCTGGATCGTGCCCACCTCGTTGTTGACGTGGCCGATGGCGACCAACGAGGCGCCCTCCGCCGCTTGGGCCACGTCACCTGCGGCGACAAGCCCAAACCGGTCCACCGGGAGCTTGACGACCTCCCAGCCCTCCAGGGCATCGAGGGCACCCAGGAGCGAGCTGTGCTCGATCGCGGTCGTGACGGCGCGCTTGGTGCGGGCCAAATGCCTGACGGCGAGATTATTGCTCTCCGTGCCCCCCGACGTGAACACCACTTCGTCCTGCTCGACCCGCAGGTGGCGGGCGATGGCGCCGCTCGCGGCGCCCACGACGTCCGAAGCCGCGATCCCCCAGCGGTGTGGCGAGGAAGGGTTCCCGAAGCGCCGGGTGAGGGCGTCGGCGACGGCCGACGCCACCGAATCCAGCGCCTGCGTTGTGGCCGCGTTGTCCAGGTAGATCTCCACACGGGCGCCCCTCTCTACGTCTAACCATAACAGAAGCCAGAATCTGGCATTTCTCGGCAGGATTCGACCTGTCCCCGTCGAACGACCACCGTTATGAACCCTGCATATCCTGGCAGCGCGACCGCCAAGCCTAGTCCGCGAGAGGTCGTGGCCACTTGCCCCGCGATCTGATTTTCGGCAATGGCCAACTGCTCGTCACCTGCGACCGCACCCTGGCGCTGCGCGACCTGTACTACCCCTACGTCGGCCTCTGGAACCACATCGGCGGCCACCGCTTCCGCCTCGGGCTCTGGGTCGACGGAACCTTCTCCTGGCTCGGCAGCGGCGACTGGCAGATCGCGCCCCGCTACTGCGAGTCCTCGCTTGTGGGCGACTCGACCGTGGAGAGCGCGAGCCTCGGCCTCCGCCTGCGCGTGAGCGACGCGGTGCACTACCGCCAGAACATCTTCCTGCGCCGCGTGGCCGTGAGCAACCTCCTGCCGCGGCCGCGCCAGGTGCGCCTGTTCTTTCACCAGGACTTCTCCATCGATGAGAGCGACGTCGGGGACACGGCGGTCTACGACCCCGCGCCCAACGTGGTCTACCACTATAAGCGCGACCGCTACTTCATGGTGGACGGGGGCTCCGCCCAGGGCGGCATCGCCGAGTTCGCCACCGGAGTCAAGCGCTTCGGCGGCGCCGAGGGCACCTGGCGCGACGCCGAGGACGGCCACCTGGAGGGCAACCCCATCTCCCAGGGCTCCGTGGACAGCACCGTCGGCATGCGGCTCCTGCTGCCGCCGGAGGGCCGCGAGGCGGTCTGGTACTGGATCGCCGCCGGCCGCACCTACGGTCAGGCGCTGCGGCTGGTGCACCTGGTGCGGGCGACCGGCCCCGAGGTCATGCTCGGCCAGATCAAGGCCTAC
Source organism: Bacillota bacterium (assembly GCA_035533535.1). Taxonomy (GTDB): domain Bacteria; phylum Bacillota; class Sulfobacillia; order RBS10-35; family JAJYVM01; genus JAJYVM01. Next base: position 12,648 of record DATLTP010000097.1, read on the forward strand.
TGGCAGCAGTGGGTCAAAAAGGCGCCGCTTCAGTTCGCCGACCTTCCGGACAGCGTGCAGCAGCTCTACCAGCGGAGCCTGCCGATCCTGCGCGTGCACGTCGACAGGAGCGGCGGGATCACGGCCGCCAACGACTCCGACATCCTGCAGTATAACCGCGACCACTACAGCTACGTGTGGCCGCGCGACGGGGCGCTGATCGCCCTGGCCCTGACCCGGGCGGGCTACCCGGAGCTGGCGGCGCCCTTCTTCAGTTTTTGCGCCCGGGCACTGACATCCGGGGGGTTCCTGCTGCAAAAGTACAACCCCGACGGGTCCGCCGGGTCCTGCTGGCACCCGTGGGTGCAGGACGGCCGCCGCCAGCTGCCCATCCAGGAGGACCAGACGGCGCTGGTCCTGCACGCGCTGTGGGCGCACTTCCAGGAGGCCCACGACATCGAGCTGGTGCTCTCGCTGGAGTCCTCGCTGATCGCACCGGCGGCGGAGTTCCTGGCCGGGTACGTCTACCCGGAGCTGTCGCTGCCGCGCGAGAGCTACGACCTCTGGGAGGAGCGGCGGGGCGTCCACACCTGGACCTGCGCCACCGTGGCCGCAGGCCTGCAGGCGGCGGGCAACCTGGTGCAGGTGCTTGGGGATGAGGCCCGCGCGCAGCGGTACTGGCAGGCGGCGCGGCGGATGCGGGCTGGGATCGTGGCCCACCTGTACGACCCCGACCTCGGGCGGTTCGTGCGGGGGCTGCGCGTCGAGGCGGACGGCAGCGTCACCCGCGACCCGGTCCCGGACGCCAGCACGGCGGCCATCGCCCTGTTCGGCGTGCTGCCAGCCGCCGACCCGCGGGTGGTGGCGACCATGCGCCACCTGGAGGAGCAGCTCTGGGTGAAGACGGAGGTCGGGGGGCTCGCCCGCTACGCCGGTGACAACTACTTCCGCTGCACGGCCGACTACCGGCAGGTGCCAGGCAACGCCTGGTTCGTGACGACGCTCTGGCTCGCGGAGTGGTATGCGGCCGCGGCGCGGACGCGCGATGACCTGGTGCGGGCGCGCGAGCTGATCACCTGGGCGGCGGAGCACGCCATGCCGAGCGGCGTGATGTCCGAGCAGATTCACCCCGAGACGGGCGAGCCGCTATCCGTGGCGCCGCTGTGCTGGTCGCACGCGGCGCTGGTGCACGCCGTGAACCGGTATGTCAGCCGGGCGGCGCGCCTGAGCGAGCCCGTGACGGCCACGGACTACGCGGCGGCGGACGCAGACCTGTAGGGCGCCACGGGTCCGAGTGCTCCGAACGCGGCGGCCATTGGCCGCCGCGTTCTTTCGTTCCGGAGCTGGTGGCCGGTTGGCTTTGGCGACAGGGCGGCGGGCCAGGGCCCTCGCGTTTCATCGTTCCGGGGCTGGTGGGCGGCCGGTCGCCTTTGGCGGCAGGGCAGCGGCCCAAGGCCGCCGCGTGACACTGCGCCAGGTCGGCCGGCACCGTCAGGGCTTGGCGCGCGCGTACTGGTCGGGCCATGCGTAGTCCACGCCAAGGGCGGCGGCGGCGTGAATGCCCCAGTAGGGGTCGCGCAGGAACTGGCGGCCCAGCAGCACCAGGTCGGCCTGGCCCTCCTTCACGATGGCGTCGGCCTGGGCCGGCTCCGTGATGAGGCCGACAGCTGCGGTGGCGATGCCCGCCTCGCGGCGGATGCGCTCAGCGAAGGGGACCTGGTAGCCGGGGCCCAGCGGAATATTGGGGCGGGCCAGCGTTCCCCCCGAGGAGCAATCGATGACGTCCACGCCCTGCTCGCGCAATAGGCGCGAGCACTCAACGGACTGATCCACGTCCCAGCCGCCGGACTCGGCCCAGTCCGTGGCGGAGATGCGCACCCAGAGCGGCAGCCGCTCGGGCCACTCCTTGCGAACGGCGTCCACGACCTCGCGCAGGAGCCGCATCCGGTTGGGCAGCGAGCCACCGTAGCTGTCCGTGCGCTGGTTGGACAGCGGTGAGAGGAACTCGTGGATCAGGTAGCCGTGGGCGCCGTGCAGTTCGATGATCTCGAAGCCGGCCTGACGGGCACGCCTGGCGGCGGCGGCGAACGCGGCCACCACCTCGGCGATGTCCGCGGCGGACAGTTCGTGTGGAGCGGACTCATCGGGGTTGAAGGCCAACGGACTCGGCGCCACGGGCTCCCAGCCGCCCTCCGGGTCGGGCACGCGGCCGCGCTGAGGGTCCCAGGGCCGGTGGCTGCTGGCCTTGCGGCCGGCATGGGCCAGCTGCATGGCGGGGACGGCCCCGGCCTGCTTGATGAAGGCCGTGATGGGCTCAAGGGGTGCGATCTGCTCATCGCGCCAGAGGCCGAGGTCCTGGGGCGAGATGCGGCCGCGGGCCTCCACGGCCGTTGCCTCCGTGAACACAACACCGGCGCCGCCCACGGCGCGGGCGCCGAGGTGAACCATATGCCAGGCATTGGCCATGCCGTCCAGGTCATTGCACGAGTACATGCACATTGGCGACACGACGATGCGGTTGCGCGCGTGGATCTCGCGCTGGGAGAACGGGTCGAACAGCCTCAAGGTCAAACGCCCTCCATCTCCACGGATCCTCGCCGATTGTCCTTGGCGGCACCGCCAGGCGTCAAGGGCTGCGGGAACTGGGGCTTGGCCAGGTGCACGCCGGCGAGCCTGCGGGCGGAGGGTGAGCAAGCACTCTGCATCCGCTGGGACCTTGGTGCGGGCGGGGGGTGAGCGAGCACTCTCCACCCGCTGGGACCTTGGTCCCAGGTCCTCTGCCCGCCCGGCCTATGGCTCCGTGCCGGCACGCCCTCGATCGTGGGGTCATGCAGACGTGGGTGGTGCTCGGATCCGCCCGGGACGGGTGGCAGAAGGCGTTTGCGGCGGCCGGCGTGGCCGTCGCGGCTGAGGTGGCGCCTGGGCAGGGCTTGGACGCGGCACGAGCGCACGGCGCCACAGGGGTGCTCGTCGACGACGCCATGGCCGGCCCCG
>DATLTP010000098.1:0-4428 GCA_035533535.1 Bacillota bacterium
CCGACGCCAGGTTCATGGACCTGCTTGGCGGCCGCCCCGTTGCCGCATGGGACGTTGGCTACCTGCTCGAGGGACAGGCCGCGCCGCCCGCGGACCGCTTCCCGCGGGCCCAGATGCTGCAGCGCCTCGAGGATTGGTCAACCCGGCATGGGCTGGACCTGCGGTCCAGCGGCATCAGCCTCCACTTCATCGATATCCCGTACAACGGGCTGTCGATGCCCATCGACCCGCCGCACGACGTGCGGATGCTCCTCAACCCGGGCGACGGCCACCTCTACTACAAGCTGCTGTGGCACGAGTACGGCCACGCGCTGCACGCCGCCGGCAACCAGCAGCCGGGCGTCGTCCTCCGCCAGGAACCGCCGATCTTCAATGAGTCCATGGCGGAGAGCCTGGCGTTCTTCACCCTGGACCCCGAGTGGGTCCGCAGCTATGGCGCCGACCCGGCGGCGACCCTCCGGGCGGGCCTCGGCGCCTGGCTGGTCTGGCTGCGCACGCGGTCGGCCCATGCCCTGTTCGAGTACCGGGCGTACGACAACCCGGACGGGGACCTGGATCAGCTTTACGCCGAGGTCGAGGCGCGCTTTTTGGGCTGCGCCGAGGACGCGGCGCCCCGCTGGGCTGCCAACGGCTGGTTCACCAGCTACCCCGTGTACTGGCAGAACTATGTGCTGGCCGACGTCGTCGCCGCCCAGATCCATGCGAGCATGCGCGCCCAACTGGGACGGGTCGAGGGCAATCCCGAGGCCATCGCGTTCCTGCGGGAGCGCTTCTGGGCCCCCGGCGCCTCGGTGGACTGGCAGGAGAAGCTGAAGCGGGCGACCGGCCGGCCCATGGGCCCGGAAGACCTGATCAGCCGGCTCCAGGCCGGATGAGCTGAGCGCCGGTCAGATCGCCGCGGTCGAGCAGCAGCTCCCAGCCCTGGGTGGCGAAGTCGCCCGTCCGCCCCCACAGGCCCGCCGCCAGGATCATCGCCTCGGCCTCGGCCACGCCCAGGCCCTCCTCGGCGAGGTCCTCCAGGGCCCGCACCGACACCCAGGGCGGCCGGTAGGGAAACACGGCGGCGAGCCGGCTTCCCTCCACGGCCGCCATCAGGTCACCCAGCACCAGGTACACGAAACGGCCGCGCTCGTACCCCAGGGCCGGCACGGCCTTTTGCATCCGCGCCAGAACATCCGCACCCACCCCGGGGCCCGCCTCGTCCACCCGCACGACGGCAATGCGGGGCAGTGTGGGCACCCGCTCCGGTCCGGGGGGTGGCGGCGGCGGCGCCAGCCGCTGGGGAACGGGCCGCGCCCGCACCCGTGGCAGCGGGGCCGGCACCACGTCCCGCGCGAGAATGCCGGCTGCCTCCAGATCGGCGATCACGCGCGGCCGGTCGGAAGCGTGCAGGACAGCGTGGACCGACTGCACGTAAAGCGGGCTGTGGACGGTGAAGTGCAGGGAGCCGCCACCGCCAGGACCCACGGCCACCCGCGGGCCCCCGGAGGACTTCTTGCGGGCGATGGGCCCCGGGATCACGGAGCTTACGGCAGGGTGCGCCGCCAGGGCGGCCATGAGGGGCTCCGCCTCCGGCAGGCTGTGGTGCTCGCGCTTGATCTTACCTTGGCGGTACCGCATCCCCCCGATGGTACACCACCGCCGGATAGGCCATACCCTGCATTGGAGGTGACCCCGTGGCTCTGAACGCCACCGTGCTGCCCGCGGGCCAGTACGGCTGGATCCACGATCTCCGCGCCATCCTCGACGGCACCCCGCAGGCGGCGGTGACGCTGGCGCAGGCGGCCGGCCTGACCGGCATGCTGGTGAAATACAACGACGGCTCCTCCACCACGGCCGGCGAGGGCAGCGGCGAGGCCTGGCAGTGGCAGTTTCGCCAGCTGGCGCCGGCGTGCGCTGCGGCTGGGCTTGCGTGCATTCCGTGGGGGTATGTCTACCCCACCGACCGCGCCCCGTTCGCGCAACTGGTGGCAGCGGCCCTGCAGGACAGCAACCAGCCCTTTTACATCCTCGATGCCGAGATCGACTTCGATAACGACAGCAGCGCCGCTGCGGACGCACAGGCCCTGCTCAGCGCCATCCACCAGGGAGCGCCGAACGTGCGCCTGTTGTACACGTCCTGGGGCTGGCCCGACCAGCACCCCAACTTCCCCTGGGCCGTGATGAACGCCGGCACCCAGGCGTTTCTGCCGCAGATCTACCCGGCCCTCATCGGCACGGATCCGACGTCGGCGTATAACCGCGCCTTCCTGGGGGGCAACGGCGGCGGCCAGGGCATCTACCAGATGCAGCCCCAGCCGGCGGCCGTCATCCCAACCTTCGACCTCAGCGCCATCGCGACGCTCGCCAGCCTGGCCCGCACGGGTGGCTTCACGGCCGTGACGTGGTGGGTGATGGACGGAATGACGAGCGCCCAGGCCACCCAACTGAACAGCACGCCCTATGCCCATGCGGCGGGCGTGGACTGGCGCACGGCCACGCTCAACGCTTACGGAGTACTGGCCGCCATCCGCAAGGCAGGTGGGTGGTGAGGCTCAGACCCGTTTGATCCGCCCCCGCACGATGTACCAGACCGGCACCATGGCGAGGATGGCGCCGAGGCCGATCAGGGCCCCGACCTCCTCGCCGTGGGCGATGGGCGCCCCGGCCAGGGCGGCGAGCACGACCGCGATGACAAAGAAGGTCGTGTACGGATAGCCCCAGAGCCGCCAGCCCAGCCGCTCGGGGTGGGTGCGCAGCAGGTAGCGCCGGTAGTAAAGGTGCGTGACCAGCACCACGAGCCAGATGAACATCGCCTGGAACCCGGTCGCGGTCACGAGATAGGCGTACGCCTTGTGCGGCAGGAACAGGGCCATGAGCAGCGTCAGGGCCAGCAGGCCCGCGCTGGTCCACGTGGCCGCCGCCGGCAGGCCCTTGCTGTTCAGCCGGCCCAGGATCCTGGGCGCCTCACCCTCGCCGGCCAGGCTGTATAGAACGCGCACGTTGGCATAAAGGGCCGCGTTCATGGTCGAGAGCACCGCGAACAGCAGCACGATGTTCAGGATCGACGCGGCCCCGGGAAAGCCCAGCGCCGTAACGGCCGCCACGAACGGGCTGCTGGTCGTCGGCACGTGGGTCCAGGGGACCAGGCGCAGGATGAGCCAGATCGCCCCCAGATAGAGGAGCGGGATGGCGACCGAGGCCGCCCGCACAGCCCCGCGAATGGTCCGCGCCGGGTCGGCCGACTCGGCGGCGGCCATCCCGATCACGCCCGTGCCCGCGTAGGCGAACAGGACCAGCACCAGCGAGGGCGCCACGCCCCGCCAGCCGTTCGGCATCCAGCCGCCAAGCCCCGGCAACGGCACTGTGCGGACATGGCCAATCAGGATCAGGCCGACGGCGATGAAGGCCAGCACGGCCAGGGCCTTGATGCCCGCCATCAGGCCTTCGATGGTCCCAAAGCCCCGCACGCTGACGAAGTTCAGCCCGACGATCAGGGCGGAGTAGGCCACGGAGAACACCCAAATGGGCACGTGCGGCGCCCAGAGCCGGGTGAACAGCGCCGCGGCGGTCACCTCGCTGGACATCGTCAGCACGCTCGACAGCCAGAAGATCCAACCGGCGACGAACGTCACCCCAGGCCCCAGCACCTGGCGCGCATACACCAGGAACGATCCCGGACGCGGGTCGGCCGCCGCCATCTCGCCAAGGGCGGAGATCTCCAGGTACATGGCAAGCCCCGCGAGCGCAAAGACGCCCAGGGCTGCGGGCCCGGCCGCCTGGATGGCGAGACCGCTGGCCAGGAACAGCCCGGAGCCCATGATGCCGCCGACCGTGAGCAGCGCCAGGCCCGGTGCCCGCAGGTCGCGCTTCCATTGACCGCGCCTCCGTTGACCGCGGCTCCGCGTCGCGGAGCCGCTCCGTCCGGTGCTGGCGGGCGATTTGACCATGCGCATAGGCTGGGCTCCGAACAGGCGCCCCTATGCGCGGCGGCGAATCTGGCCCCATGCGGTTGGGCGTGCCCCTCCTGGTGGCCCTGCTCCTCACCGGCTGTGGCGCCCCGACTGGAGCGGTGCCCGGTTCAAGCACGAGCACCGCCGGCACCAGCAGCGCTGCCCAGGCGGCAGCCAGCCGCACGGCCACATCCTCAAGCGCGACCCCACAGGTGGCCGCATCCTCGAGCGCGACCGCAGAGGCGGCCGCATCCTCGAGGGGCGCCGCCACCGTTCCCGTCGTCCTCGGCCCCGGCTTCGGCCAGCCGGACGACGCCGCCGTGGCCGCGGATGGCACAATCTACTTCAGTGACTTCACCGGGGGCCGCATTGGCCGCCTGCCGGCCGGCGGCGGCGATCCGGCCACCGTGGCCAAAGGCCTTGGCGACCCCGAGGGCATCGTGGTCCTGCCCGACGGCAGCCTGGCCGTCGCCGAGCAGGCCAACAACGACATCGT
>DATLTP010000099.1:0-5131 GCA_035533535.1 Bacillota bacterium
CCCCGCCAGCGGGTCGCTCCTACCGCACGAGGTCCACCAGGGATCCCACCACCGCCGGATCCAGGGGGCTGGGGATGCCCAGGCGCGCCACCGCCACCCGCAGGGGCACGCTGCCGCCAGGCGGGTGGATGCCACCGACGGTCCTACGCGCTGGCCCTGCGCACCCGCCGCAGCAGGCGGCCAGCCACGAACGGCGCCAGGCGGGTGGCCGCCACCTCCGCCGCCAGGGCCCGCCGGCCGGGCTGCCAGGCGGCGGCGTAGCACTCGCGGGCGGCCGCTCGCTCGCCGATGCGGTCGAAGGCCCAGCCGAAGCGCAGGTCGTGCCACACGAGGTGGCGCAGGCGCACCGCCGCGGCGATGCGCTGGTCGCCCTCCCCTCGCAGGTAGCGCTCCAGCATGATCCGCCCGTTGCGGTAGACGCGCATCAGGTCCTTGCTGACGCCGGCGGGGTTGTCGAGGTAGCGCACCAGGGGCTCGCGGACGTGGCCCCAGGTGCCGACCGCCGCCGTGCGCAGCCACATGTCCCAGTCCTCGGCCCCGTCCAGGTCGGGATTGAAGCCGCCGGCCGCCGTGAACGCGGCCCGTGTCACCAGGGCCGTCGAGGTCTGAAAGGCGTTGCGCCAGAGGATCTCGCGCTCCCCGTGGCGGTGGAGGATCACGCCGCCGGCGCCGGGGCGCAGGGGCTCGCCGGGCCGCAGCCACTCGCAGCTCACCATGGCCAGCCCAGCCGGGGCGGACTCGGCCGCCTGCCACTGCCGGCGGAGCTTATCCGGCTCCCAGGTGTCGTCGGCGTCCAGGAATGCCAGCCAGGGGGCCGTGGTCTCCGCCACGCCCAGGTTGCGGGCGCGGCTGGGGCCGCCGTGCTCGGCGCGGATCAGGCGCACCGGCACCCCCCAATCGCCGGCGACGCTGGGGCTGGTGGGCGAGCCGTCGTCCACCACCACGACCTCGGCCGGAAGCAGGGTCTGCTGGGCGACGCTCTTGAGGGCGTCGCCCAGCACGGCGTCGGACCGCCAGGCTGGGATGATGACGGCCACAGGGGCCGTCTGCGGCGTCAGGGCGCCATCATGGTTGATCATCTGAGGTGAGCATACCCCGACATCAGAACCGAAGCAGCCCTCCGCCAATCCTGTCAACAGCCCGGGCACGGCGACGGCCGCGGCCACGAGCCCCGCTCCGGCGGTTGATGTTCTCCCCGGAGACCGCCGGCGGCCTTCTGGTCGCCATTCCGCCGGAATCCGCCGCCGGGTTCCCCGGATGGGCCATCGGCCGGGTGGAGGCTGGGGAAGGGCTGGACCTGACCGCTCAGCCCTGACCATTGCTGCCGTGTGCCCGTGTCCTGGCGGAACCCTCCGGGCCAGACTGGTGGCAGGGGGTTTTTGCCATGCGGTGGCTGGCGGTCGTTGCCATGGTTTTGTGGCTGGGGGCGCCCGCGGGCGCCCAGGGTCTCAGCGGGTACGGGTGGGCCTCGGCCGGCGTCCACGCGGCCTTGGCGCAGGGGTGGATGAGCAACCTTGCGCCCGGCGAGTTCGGTCCCGGCGTGGGACTGACCAAGGCGGAGGCCGTGGCCGTGCTCGGCCGGGTCGCGGGCTGGCCAGCGGACGCGGGCACGCCGAGCCTGCCGTTCCAGGACGCGGCCCAGGTCCCGCCCTGGGCCGCCGGGTACATGAGCCAGGCGTACTACGCCGGCTGGCTGCATGGGGTGGGCGGCGGCCAGCTCGCGCCGAACCAGAGCCTGACGTGGGCCTCCCTTTCCGTCCTCGCCGCGCGGGCGCTCGAGCTGCCGGCGGCACCGGAGGGGCAGGTGGCCTCGCTGCTGAGCAAGCTGCCGAATGGGCCGGCCACCCCAGCCTGGGCCCAGCAGGCGGTAGCCCAGCTGGTGCAGGCCCGGCTGCTCGCCGAGCCGCTCCTCAGCTCCTATCAGCCGGAGGCGCCCGTGGGCCGCGCGGCCCTGGCCCAGTTCATCTACCAGGTGCAGCAGGTCATGCCGGACGCGATGCCCGGGATGGCTGGGTCGCAGGTCATCACCGGGACTGTGGTGGCCCTGGCGATCCCCTTGAGCGTCACCGTGCGGACCCCCAGCGGCGTGCAGACGATCCGCCTGTCGGCCCAGGCGAGTGTCGTGGTGGGGGAGTTGGACGCGACGCTGGCCGACCTGCAGGTCGGCCAGACCGTCTCCCTGTTGCTGAACCGCGGCGCCGTGCAGCGCGCAATCCTGATCCAGGTGACCTAGAGGCAGCGACTACAGCAACCGCTCGACGATGACGCAATCGCACCAGCGCCCATCGAGCTGGCCGTGTCTCTCGTAGACCCCGACCTCGCGGAAGCCCATTTTGCGGCAGAGGGCGCGGCTGCCATGGTTGAAGTCGAAGACGCGGCTCACCAGCTTCCATAAGCCCTGGGCGCGGCACGCCTCGATCAGGCCCTGGATGGCGGCCGCGCCCACGCCCCGCCCGCGCCAGTCCCGCCGCACGTAGACCGAGAACTCGCCGATGCCGTTGTAGCAGGCGCGGGGCCGGTACTGCGAGGCGGAGGCCCAGCCAACGACCTCGCCGCCGGCCTTGGCCACGACCACGGGATAGCGGCCGCCGTGCTCCCGCAGCCACTGCGTGCGTTCCTCCGCGGTGCGCAGCTCCGTCTCGAACGTGGCCACCCGGTCCTCGATGCCCTGGTTGTAGATCAGGGCCATGGCCGCGGCATCCGCGGCCACGGCCGGACGGACGGCGATTTCCACGCGCTCACCTCCAAATGGTCATGCCGTTCGGCCCCTGCACCGGAACGGACTCCGGCACAGACTGGTGGCATAGGGGTGACCACCGGTGACGCAGGTGCAGGAAGACCGGCCCGTCCTGACGCCCGAAGAGCTTGACGCCCTCATCGAGAAGCTGCGGCAACGCCTCTACGCCAAGCGCGAGGAGTTCCTCCGCCTGCTGGCCGAGCTGAAGTCCGATGAGCCGCACACGTAACGCCCTCCTGGGCCTGATGGTGCTGGCGGGCGTGCTGGCCCTACCCGTGGCCACCTCGGGCGCCGACCGGTGCCAGCAGGCCGCTGGCGTCTACCGCGAACCCCAGGCGGCGCCCCTCGACCCTGGCGAGTACGAGGTCGGGATCGAGATGTCCACCTACGGAACAGGTCCGGGCCTGCCGGTGCCGTGGGCGGCCGTGGACGCTTGGGTGGCGGACCACCCTGCCCAGCGCCTCCTCGCCTGCGGCACCGAGCAGGGCTACACCCTGGTTGAGCTTCAGGTCCGCGGCGGGTATGCGTACGTGATGCTCACGCCGTCGGACACAGTCAACAAGATCTACCTCAGCACGACGCAACTGCCTTGGGATTAGGGGTCGCCTGGTTCACCAGAGCCCAGGCCCGCCACCCTGGCACGCGTCCACGATCTGCCGCACGGCAGGCCCGCCCACCCGAGCCTCACGCTCACCAGAGCCCAGGCCCGCCACCCTGGCAGGTGTCCACGATCTGCCGCACGGCAGGCCCTCCCGCCTGAGCCTCACGCTCACCAGAACCTGCGTCCGCGACCGTGTACTGGTCCCCGATTGTACGCGCGAAGCCTCGCGCACCAGCACCCGCTTCCGGCCGCTTGGATCAGCCCACGATCTGCCGCATGGCGGCCTCGGCCCGCGCGAGGCTCGCCAGCACCCGGTTGCGGCTGCGCACCAGCCGCGTCAGCAGGAACCGCTCGTCGTCGCTGCCCGGCTGCAGGCGCAGCAGGTCGGTGGCCCGCGCCAGCAGGGGCAGCACCGGTTGGTGCACGGCCGGGTCGTGGTCATGCTCGCCAGCTGCCGCGTAGTTGATCGGGATCAGGGCCCGCTGGGCCGCCATGACGCCGGCATTCACCCGCGGCGCGTCGGCGGCCCCAGCCGCGCTCGCGGCCGCGTCCGCCCGCCCCGCCAGGGCCCGCAGGTCCTCCAGCGCGGCCGCCACGGGGCCGAGATCAAAGCGCCCTCCCACCTGCGTCGCGTAGTCCGCCACGGCCTCCGCCATCTCCGCCACCGAGGGCTGCAGCCGCCAGGGCAGCACGGCGGCGTTGACGATCCGCAGGATCGTCACGGTGTAGATCCCAACGTCCTGGACGAGCACGTCGAGGTCGGCGGTCTCCCGCGTGTCGTACTCGGTGTGCCACCACCAGTTCATGCCGCCGCCGCCCACCGCGTACCGCGCCGAGGGCTCGATGTTGCCCAGCAGCATGTACATGGCGGGGAGGCCCGGGCCGTAGAACGAGTAGTCGCCGGCCCGCGGCGGCCGCTCCCGCCCAGGCGGGGTCCCCGTGATGCCGCCGATGACATCCACGGCCAGCTGCCAGCCATCCATCATGCACGTGATCTGGTCGTACCAGGTCGAGTTCACGGTGCCGGGCGAGTCGATGTCGATGTAGCCCACGCAGCGGTCGTGCAGCTCCTGCCAGAACTGGTCGCAGTACCAGGTCGAGCCGGAGTAGCGCCCCGTCGAGTGGCCTGTCCACCAGGCGATGCGCACGCTGCGCTTCAGCTCGCCCCGGTCGGCCAGGCCTTTGCAAAGGCGCGCCAGCTCCAGCAGGGCCGCGTCCCCGGTGGCGTTGTCCGTCGTGCCGACGTACCAGGAGTCCAGGTGCCCCGCCACCAGCATGAACTGGTCCGGCTCGCTGCCGGCGATCTCGGCCACCGGCATGCGCATGGTGCACCAGCGCGTGTCGGTCTGGGCCGTGATGCGCACCCGCACCGGCTTGCCGCCGGCGCAGAGGGCCTGCAGGTACTCGCCGCCCTCGTGGTTCACGGAGATCGAGGGGATGGTGGGGATGCGCCCCGCGTCTTCGGGCGTGGGCGTCCCCCAGACGGTGGTGCTGATCATCTCGTGGATGGCATCCTCGCCCGACGGCCAGATGTGGATGTGGGCGATGGCGCCCGCCCGCATGGCGTCGTGGACGCCGTCGGGCCCGCCGCGGGGCGACAGCACGACCTTGCCCGCCACGTCGATGCCGTCGAACTGGTTCTCGGTGCCCTCAAAGCCGATGCTCTTCAGCTTGGAGTCGACGAAGACCACGTCGCCCTCCAGCCCCTGGGGCGGGGTGGAGGCGCCGAAGGCCCGGGTCTTGGCGCGGATCTCCTTGCCTACGGGTGATAGCACGCGCAGGGAGGCCCGGAT
>DATLTP010000100.1:0-3152 GCA_035533535.1 Bacillota bacterium
CAGGTAGCCGAAGACATGGGCCAGGCTCTGCGCAAAGGCGACCTGCTGAATCCGGCTTGCGATGGCTGCCGTCAGGGTCGCGGGTGCCTGGGCCAGCCCCAGGGCGGCCCTGGCCGGAGCTGAGCCAGCCTTGAGGGCGGCCGTCAGAGCGCTCGCGCGCCGCAGCACCAGCCCGTCGAGAATGACGGTGATGATGGCGATGCCGAACGACCCGCTGGCTCGCTGAACCACGTTGCGCATGGCCGCCGCCCGGCTGATGCCAAGCCGCGGCACCACGGACATCCCAGCCGTCAGGGTTGGCATCATCGCCAGCCCCATGCCCACGCCGCGGATGGCCGACCAGAAGGCGATGGTCGCATCCGGCGTCGCCAGCGTGAGCGTCGAGAAGAGCCAGGTGGCGCCGGCCAACACCAGGGTGCCGGTCACGACCAGCACCTTGGCGTCGAACCGGTCATAGAGGCGGCCCGCAATCGGCATCACAATGGCGGTGGCGATGCCGCCTGGCACCAGCACCAGGCCTGCCTGCACCGCGCCCTCGCCCCGGATCAGCTGCAGGAAGATCGGGATGAAGAAGACGCCGGAGAACAGCGCCACGTTGAGCATGACGGTGTAGACGACGCTCGCGCTGAAGGTGCGCAGGCGCAGGACCCGCAGGTCGATCATGGGGTCCGGCGCGTGGAGCTCGACCCAGACGAACAGCAGCAGCAGCGTCAGCCCGGCCGCAAGCATGCCGGCAATGAGCGGCGAGCCCCAGCCGTACGTCTGGCCCTCGCTGACGGCAAACAGAAGGCTGCCAAGGCCAAACGAAGCCGTCAGAAAGCCCGGCAAGTCGAACCGGCTGCTCGAGCGGCCCGACACCTCCGGGATGGCGGCCGCGGCCAACAGAATCCCGAAGATGCCCACGGGCACGTTGATGGTGAAGATCCAGCGCCAGTCGCCGGCCTGGACCAGGTAGCCCCCAAGGACCGGCCCGAGCACGGGGGCAATCATCAGGGCGATCCCACGAAAGCCGTTGGCCACGCCCAGCGAACGCCGGGGCACGATGCGGAACATGAGGGCCGTGGTCGTCACTGGCAGGATGCCCCCGCCGATGGCCTGCACCACCCGAGCCGCCACCAGCAGGTGCAGGGTTGGCGCAAGCGCGGCGAGCACGGAACCGCCGGTGAACACGCCGATAGCGATCAGGTAGAGGCGCTTGTACCCCAGGCGGTCGGCGAGCCACCCGCTGGCCGGAGCGCTCACCCCCAGCGCCAGAAGGTAGACCGTGACCACCCACTCGACCTGCGCCGTGGAAACCCCGAACGCCGTCTCGATCTTGGGAATGGCGATATTGACAATGCTGGTGTCCAGCACGCTCATGAACATGCCGACGATCAGTGCGACCGAGGCCAAAACCCATCCGGGGTAGCCCGCGTCCGCCTCCGTGGGGTTCAGGGGCAGCCCTCCCAGGCCCATGGTGTCACCAAATGTTCGCCTGGCCAACAAATGCAGCGGGTGCCTGTGCCGGGCAGACCATCTCCCTACACAGGCCAAAGTCGTTTCGGGGCGGTGTGTTGGGCAAAGCGCGCGTGACGATCTGCCATGCCGCGCGGGCCGCAGCGGCCAGGATCATGGCATCGCCACCTCATCCGGCCTCAGCATGTTGCGGCGGTAATCGCGAACTCGATGTCCAAAAGCGCGGCCATGCCCAGGCCCCGCGCGGGCACCGGTCAGCCTCAACGCACCAACTTATCCCACTGCTCCGGGCTCCGGGAACCCCAGGGCCTCAAAGAAGATGCCCTCAAAGTCCGGGTGCGTCGCCAGCTCGATGTGCTCCGCCGACCGCGCCAGGGCCTCCGCCCGCCGCCGCGCCCCATCGGATAGCAGGGCCAGCTTGCCGCCCTGCGCCGCCGCGTTGCCCACGGGCTGGAGGTGCTCGCGGGCCACTGGCGGCACGAGCCCGCAGGCCAGCGCGGCCTCGGGGTGGAGGTAGTTGCCAAAGGCCCCGGCAAGCCAGAGGGCGTCCAGCCCGCCGGCCGCCACGCCGAACTCGCGCATGGCCAGCTCCATGCCGGAGCGGATGGCGCCCTTGGCGAGCTGCAGGGCCCGGACGTCCTTCTGCGTGAGGATGACGCCGGGTCCGAGGGCGATGCCGCGGCCGCTCGGTCCTTCCACGACCCGCGCCGCGAGCCCGGGCGCCAGCGCCGCAAGCCCTGGCCCGGACGCCAGGCGCCCGCCCGGGTCCAGGAGCCTGGCCGCCACCGCCGCCGCCACGGCATCCAGCAGGCCCGAGCCACAGATGCCACGGGCCTCCCCACCGCCGATCACGCCGACGGCCAGGTCCAGGGCCTCCCCGGCGGGGCCGCGCACGACGTCGACCGTCTCGACTGCGCCCGGCCCGGCACGCATCCCCTGGCTGATCTCACCGCCCTCGAAGGCCGGCCCGGCGGGCGCCGAGCAGCAGACCAGCCGGTGCCGGCCGCCCGCAAGCGGCGACGGCCCAGCGATCGAGATCTCCCCGTTGGTCCCGATGTCGGCGGCCATGCGCACCTCGTCGGACTGCGCGTCGAGCCCGCACGCCAGCATGACCGCCACAGCGTCCGCCCCGACGAAGCCCGCGACGTTGGGCAGCGCGTACACCGTGCCGCGAGGGTGGATGGCCAGCCCCTCCCCCACGTCGCTGGCGCGCCGCTCGATGGCATCGGTCACGGAGGGCACGTAGGGCGCCAGCGCCAGGTCCTCGACCGGCAGGCCGAAGAACAGGTGGTGCATGGCCGTGTTCCCGACGAGGGTTGCCGTGACGATCTCCTCGCGCACACAGCCCGCCCGCCGGAGCAGGCGCGTCACGAGGTCGTTGACGGCCCCCACCACCACCGCCTGCAGCTCCGCCCTGGCCTCGTCCCCGCTGATGGCGTAAGAGAGCCGTGACATGAGGTCGGCGCCGAACCCGCCCTGGGGGTTCGGCGTCGACAGACCGGCCAGCTCCTCACCGGTGTCCAGACGCAAAAGAGCCGCCACGACCGTTGTGGTGCCGATGTCCAGGGCCAGGCCGAGCGGGCGGCCCCCCGCGGGAACCAGCGCGGGGTCGTACCAGGGATCGTTTGGCGCCGCGGCGCCGGCGCCCAGGCGCGAGATGCCGGTCTTCTGCGAGCTGATGAGCAACTCCGGCACGA
>DATLTP010000101.1:0-2891 GCA_035533535.1 Bacillota bacterium
CCTAGTACTGCAACGACGGTTTTAGGATAAACTCTCCGGGGAGGAGAGTGAAGCGATGGATGGAGGGGAGTTCGGGCAGGTGGCAGCCTCGTTTGCGGCCTTTCATGGCGAGTTCGCGCCGCTCTTTGGGCGCAAGGAAGCGCAACGGCGGAGTGAGCAGTACCTGCGGGGCTTGCTGGTGCAGCAAACCGACCGGCGCAACGCCGAGAATGTGGCGGAGATGATCGAGGAGGCGACGCCGCGGGCCTTGCAACGGTTGCTCACGGAGGCGCCGTGGGCGACGGGGCCAGTGATCGACCGGCTCCAAGCCTTGGTGGGGGGGCGGCTGAACACGCCGGAAGGCGTCTTCGTGCTGGATGAGAGTGGGTTCCCCAAGCAGGGGAAGCATTCGGTGGGGGTGGCACGGCAGTATTGTGGGACGTTGGGCAAGGTGGGCAACTGTCAGTTGGGGGTCTTCCTGGCCTACGCCTCGGCCCGCGGGCACGCACTGGTCGATCTGCGCCTCTTCCTGCCCCAGGCCTGGACCGCCGACCCGACGCGCTGCCGGGCCGCCGGGGTACCCGAAGGGGTCGGCTATCAGAGCAAGGCGGAACTGGGCCTGGCCATGCTGCGCCGGGCGCGAGCGGCAGGGCACCTGACCGGGCACTGGGTGGCGGGAGACGACGCCTACGGGATGGTCCCCACCCTGCGCGACGCCCTGGATGCAGAGGACTGGCGGTATGTCCTCGATGTGCCCAAGACCACGCCGGTGTTCAGCACCCTGGCCGCGACCGTGGTGCCGCCCTGGTCGGGCCGGGGGCACCGCCCCACCAGGCCGCGGCTGGCGCCCGCAGCCCCCGCCCCGCAAACGGTCGAGGCTCTCGCGGCCAGCCTGCCGCCCGCAGCCTGGCAGGCGCTGACCGTGGCCGAGGGCGCCCAGGGGCCACGCACCTATTTGTTCGTGGCGCGGCGGGTGTGGGAGAGCCGCGACGGCCTGCCGGGTCGCGCCTGCTGGCTGCTGCTCCGGCGCAACCTGGATGGCAGCGAGCCCCGCTACTACCTCTCGAACGCCCCCGCTGACACGCCGCTGCTCACCCTGGCCCAGGTCGCCGCCGCCCGCTGGATCATCGAGACCGAGTTCCAGACGGCCAAGGGGGAGACTGGTCTGGACGAGTACGAGGTGCGTTCCTGGCAAGGCTGGCATCACCACCTCACCCTGGCCCTCCTGGCCGGCGCCTTCCTGCTGACCCTCCAGCAGGATTGGGGGGGGAAACATGCCCCAGATCACCCGCACGCAAGCCAGCCGCGTGCTGCGGGCGCTGCTCCCGCAGCGGACCTGGACCGCAGACGACCTGCTCGCCTGGCTCCGCGACACCCAGACGCGCAACGAGCGCGCCAAACGCTCCCATCTCACACGGCGTCTCCGCAGGCTGCGTGAACAGGAGCCGACAGTATGCGCCGCCTAATCCGTCGTTGCAGTACTAGTCCGCGCAAGGCGCGGTCTGCATACCACCGAGAGTTCGGCGCGGTGCCCTCGGAGTTACCCTGAGCGTTGCGCGAGGTCAAGCGGACTCGGCATCACGCCGCCTTCGTCCTACGGTTGTACGGTTGATGGTACTGGCTCTGCCCTGGGGGTGCCCGCTGCCCGCGTGTGGCGTCGGCGAAGCGCGTGCCGATGCTCCGATCGTGCGTGGCCACGACCAAGTCGCTGACCGTCGCCTGGGTGGCGAGCAGTGGTGTAGGCAGAGAGAAGCAGGGCCTGAGCGTGTGTTGCTCCGGCCCTGCCGCACTCGCCGTCCTGCATCCGTGCGTATGCGTTTGCCTACTGCACGATGGCGAGGGCATCGACCTCCAGGTAGCTGCCCGAGGTCTTGACCACCTTGATCTCATGCCTGCCGGCCGCTAGGCCGCCGATGCTGTAGAGCACCTGCTGCGCCAGCCGTGTCTGGCTGAAGGTGTTGATCGTGGCCTTCTTCACCCCATCCACGTAGACCGTATCGGTGCCCCCACCAGAGTTTGTCTCCCCGAGTACTCGCACACCCGTGCCGGTGAAATAGTCGCCGAACGAGTCGCCATTGGTGGTCGTGTAGTGCTCATCGTCCTGATAATCACCAACGCCCCGGTTGGTCGAGTAGCCCCAGTTGCCGCTGTAGATGAGGCCGCTAGCCGTGTCATTCAGGAAGCTGCCAGGCTGCACCACCAGGGTGATGGGCGCGGCCATTGAGGAGCTGCTCGTGGTGTACGTATCGCCGCCGTAGAAGGCGGTGATGCCACCGTAGGTCCCGGCTCCCCCGAGGGCGGGAATGAGAGTGGCTTGCGCCAGCCCTGGACCCTTGGTGTGCAGCGAGGCGACCCCCATCGACTGGCCTAGCACATTCAGGAAGACGACGTTGCCCGTGGGCACCGGCTCTCCGCTGCTCTGCGCCTGCACGGTGGCAATGAGCGTAACGGGCTGACCCGTGACCATCGTGAGGCCCGAAAGGGTACTCAGCGTGGTCGTGCTCGCCACCTGGATGGCCGGTGTCGGCGTCGGCGAAGGGGGTGGAGGCGCCACCACCGGGACCGGGACCGCCCAAGAGAAGACGGCGGACCCGCTCATTGCGCCGCTCATGGTGGCGTTCTGGCCAAGGCTGCTGCCGGCCCCGCCCGCACCGCCGGCTTGGGCGTAGGCGGTGAGGGCGCCGCCGCCGCCGCCGCCGCCGCCATAGTAGCCGCCACCACCACCGCCGCCACCGCCGGGTGTGAGCGCCATCAGGCAGGCGAAGTTGACGCTGTCAAAAGTCAATTAGAATTGCCGGTGACGATCATTAAACTTGCCGGTGGCGGCGCGGTGGTGCCTCATCGAAAGGTGACTGTGGGGAGGGTGTTGCCTCACGGGAAATGTCACCGCCGTTGCGATGCTGGTGGACGGC
>DATLTP010000102.1:0-6964 GCA_035533535.1 Bacillota bacterium
ACCCACGACGACGCTGGCGAGCATGGCGCCGCGGTGGCGGGTGGCGGCACCGGGCGGCCCAAGCCGAAGAACGTCAACCAGATGGTCGAGTTCCAACGCGGCGACCTCGCGCAAGGCTTCGCCGAGGCGGACGTCGTGCTCGAGGACACCTACCGGATCGCCCGCGTCCACCAGGGCTACTTGGAGACCCAGGGCTCCGTGGCCGAGCGCGCCCCGAGCGGCGGCTACACGGTGTGGACCAGCACCCAGGCCGCGTTCGGCGCCCGCGACGCGACGGCGAAGTTCCTGGGCATCCCGGCGCACGAGGTCAACGTGATCCCCACGCAGGTGGGTGGCGGCTTCGGCGGCAAGTTCGTGCTGGTCGAGCCTTTGGTCGCGGCGCTTGCGCGCCGCGTCCGCCGACCGGTCCGGTTGATCCTGGACCGCACGCAGGACTTCCTCGTGAGCCACCCCGCGCCCGGCGCCATCATCCGCATGAAGATGGGCGCCAAGAAGGACGGCACGATCACCGCCCTGGAGGCGGAGCTGATCTTCGATGCCGGCTGCGCCCCGGGCGCGCCGGTTGGCGTGGCGGCGCTGATGCTGGCCGGCACCTACCGCTGCGCGAACCTGGACATCGTCGGCTACGAGGTCCTCACCCACAAGGTCTCCCCCGGAGCCTACCGGGCGCCGGGCGCGCCCCAGGCCTACTACGCCCTCGAATCGCATGTCAGCCGCGTGGCGGACGCGCTCGGCCTCGACCCGCTGGAGTTCCGCCTCAAGAACGCCGTCAAGGAAGGCGACATCCGGCCCGACGGCCGGCCCTGGCCGCGGATCGGCCTGATCGAGTGCCTTGAGCGGGCCCAGCGCAACCCCATGTGGCTGAACCGGAAGTCGTGCGGCCCCGACGAGGGCGTCGGGATCGCCGTGGGCGGCTGGGGCGGCGGCACCGAGCCCGCCACCGGCGGCTGCCGCGTCAACCCCGACGGCAGCCTGACCGTCCAGGTCGGCTCGGTTGACATCACGGGCGTCAATACGACCTTCGCCCTGATCGCGGCCGAGGTCTTCGGCCTGCCGGTCGAGCAGATCCAGATCGCCACCAACGACACCGACCATGCCCCGTACGCGGGCGCCTCGGGCGGCAGCAAGACGACCTACACCGTCGGCGCCGCCGTGCTGGCCGCCGCGCAGGATGCCAAGAATCAGGTCCTCGAGATGGCCGCCGACCGGCTGGAGGCAGCTGTCGGCGACCTCGATATGGCGGATGGCCGCGTCTTTGTGAAGGGCGCCCCGAACCGGGGCGTGACCGTCGGCGAGCTGGCTCGCCTGGCCAACCGCTTCGGCAGCCGGTACCGGCCCCTGCACGGGCAGGGCCGCAGCGCCGTGCACACCTCGTCCCCGGGGTTCACCGTCCACCTCTGCCGCATCAAGGTCGACCGCTCCACCGGCATGCCCCGCATCACGGGCTATGTGGCCATCCAGGACGTCGGCCGGGCGCTGAACCCCGCCGAGGTCGTGGGCCAGATCCGCGGCGGCGCCGTCCAGGGCATCGGCCGCGCCCTGTTCGAGGCCATGCAGCACGATGAGGGCGGCCAGTTGGCCAACGCCACCCTGGCCGACTACGCCATGCCGACCTCGGCCGACCTGCCCGACATCGAGGTTGATCTGGTGGAGGTTCCGTCCGCCGATGGCCCGTTCGGCGCCAAGGGCGTCGGCGAGCCCCCGGCCTGCCCCGGCGCCGCCGCCGTCGTCAATGCGATCGAGGCCGCCGTGGGCGTCCGCGTCAGGGATGTTCCGATCTCGCCCGAGGTGATCGTCGACGGACTGGAAGGGGGCGCGAGCCGTTGAAGGCGCCCATTTTCGACTACGAGGCCCCGAGCAGCCTGGAGGAGGCCCTCAAGCTGCTCCAGGAGCGGGGCGATGACGCCAAGGTCATGGCCGGCGGGCAGAGCCTGATGCCGATGCTGAACATGCGCCTGGCCCGCCCAGCCCTGGTCGTGGACATCAACCGAGTTGCAGGCCTGGACTACATCCGGGCCGAGAACGGCCACCTGAAGGTCGGCGCCCTGGCCCGCCACACGGACATCGCCAAGAATGCCGACGTGGCCAGGGGCTGGCCGCTGCTGCGCGAGGCGGCGGCCCAGATCGGCCACGACGCCATCCGCAACCGCGGCACCCTGGCCGGCTCCATGGCCCATGCCGACCCCTCGGCCGAGCACCCGGCGGTGCTGGTGGCCCTGGACGGCGAGATCGTGGTGAGAAGCAGCCGCGGCGAGCGCGTGGTCAAAGCCGACGACTTCTTCGTCGGCTACCTGACCACGGCGCTGCAGCCCGATGAGATCGTGACCGAGGTCCGCTTCCCGGCCCTGCCGGCCCGCACGGGCAGCACATTCATCGAGTTCGCGCCGCGCGTGGGCGACTTCGCCGTGGTCGGCGTCGCCGCGGCCGTGACCCTGGGCGCGGACGGCACATGGCAGGATGCGCGCATCGCCCTGACCGGCGTGGGCGGCACCCCGTTCCGGGCCCGCCAGGCCGAAGCCGCCCTGCGGGGCAAGCGCCCGAGCGCGGACGACATCAGGGCTGCGGCCGCCAGCGTGGGTGAGGCCATCGACCCCGAGAGCGACATGAAGGCGTCGGCCCGTTACCGCCGCCATCTGGCCCGGGTCCTGACGGAGCAGGCGCTGGCGACCGCCGCGCAGCGGGGAGGGCACAAGTAAAAGTGGCCAAGAGCAAGAGCATTCGCGTTAAGGTCAACGGCAGCGAGCGGCTGGCGACCGTGCAGGCGCGGCGCAATCTGGCCGACTTCCTGCGGGAGGACCTGGCCCTCACCGGCACCCACCTCGGCTGCGAGCACGGCGTCTGCGGGGCCTGCACCGTCCTGGTGGACGGCGAGGCTGTCCGCAGCTGCCTCATGCTGGCCGTTCAGGCCGAGGGGCACGAAATCACCACTGTTGAGGGCCTCACCACCCCCGACGGCGAACCCGGGCCCCTGCAGCAGGCCTTCTGGGACAACCACGGCCTGCAGTGTGGGTACTGCACACCCGGCATGCTCTGCGCGACAGCCGCGCTGCTGAAGGAGAACCCGCACCCGAGCGCCGAGGAGATCCGGGAGCGCCTGTCCGGAAACCTCTGCCGCTGCACCGGCTACCAGGACATCGTCGAGTCGGTCATCGCGGCCACGAAGTAGGAAAAGAGGCCGCAACCCCTTCGGGTTGCGGCCTCTTCTTACTTGATGGGCCTGCCGATCTCCCAGTGGTGGCCTTAGGGGTCGACCACCCCACTCCTGGTCCGCAACGGGATAGATCGGGTGCGCACCAGCCGCGACGGCCCGCCCAACGGCGGCATCCGGATCGTCCGCAGCCATGGAGGGCGAAGGCCGTGCCGGGAGGCACTCGGCGATGTGCACCGTGCTGCCGCCAAGTCGGTCGGGGCTCGGGTTGCCGTGCTCCGGAGACTCGTCCGACACCATGAACGGCGCGCCGTCCAGATCGAGGGTGGCGACCACCGCGCCGTCCGGCGCCGTAACCCGCATCCGCTCCAACCGCGCCGAAGGCACGCTGGTCGGACTCCACGGCATCCGCCCCACCCCGGACGGCCAGCACGGGCATCGAGGAAACAAAAGGGGCCGCGTCAGCGGCCCCTTTGTCACGATTGCTACTTGGCGGCGGCGGAGCGGCGCTCGATCTCGTCCCAGTTGACGATGTTCCAGAACGCCGCGATGTAGTCGGGGCGCTTGTTCTGATACTTGAGATAGTAGGCGTGCTCCCAGACGTCGAGGCCGAGAAGCGGGCTCTGGCCGTCCATGGAGGGGCTGTCCTGGTTCGCCGTGCTCGTGACGGCGAGCTTGCCCTTATCCAGCACCAGCCAGGCCCAGCCGCTGCCGAAGCGGCCAGCCGCGGCCTTGGCAAACTGGTCCTTGAACGCGTCAAAGCTGCCGAAAGCGCTGTTGATGGCCTCGGCCAAGGCACCCTTGGGGGCGCCGTTGCTGTTGACCTTCAGCTCGGTCCAGAACAGCGAGTGGTTGGCGTGGCCGCCCGCGTTGTTGCGCAGGGCCGTGCGGATGCCCTCGGGCACCTGGTTGATGTTCCGCAGCAGGTCCTC
Source organism: Bacillota bacterium (assembly GCA_035533535.1). Taxonomy (GTDB): domain Bacteria; phylum Bacillota; class Sulfobacillia; order RBS10-35; family JAJYVM01; genus JAJYVM01. Next base: position 4,081 of record DATLTP010000102.1, read on the forward strand.
GACGCTCTTGCTCTGCAGGTCCGGATGGCCCTCGAGCGCCGCGTTGGCATTGTTCACGTACGCGGCGTGGTGCCGGTCGTGGTGGATCGTCATGGTCTGCTCGTCGATGTACGGCTCGAGCGCGTTGGCAGCATACGGCAGCGGGGGCAGCTCGTACTTGGGCACTGGCGGTCGCCTCCTCGTTGGGTTGGGATTGCGGGAAACGCCGCCGGGCGCGGCGCCTCCCTGATTGTCCCCCATCCAGCTTGGAGGAAGCAACCCCTCCTCCCCGCCTACCCCCCACAGCTCGCGCCGTCTGGCGTGGCCGCCAGCTGCGCCGCAAGGGCCAGGGCCGCCGGGCTCGGGGCCGTGTTGCCCAGGCGCACGAAGAAGAACTGCGTGGTATGGTCCCAGCCCAGGTCCCACGGGACATGGAAGCGGTCGGCGGTGTGGCTGTCGACGAAGGGATAGCCGGCCGCGTCGCGGCCGGCTACAAGGCCAAAGTGCACGACCCGGCCGGCCTCGAAGTAGGCGATGAGGTCGCCCGGCGCGAGCACGTCGGCTGGCACGACGCCCTGCGCATCTGGCCGCACCAGATCGGCGAACGTGCCCCGCGCCATCAGCTGGCCGCGGCCACGGGCCAGCACGAAGGCCAGCAGGCTCTTGGCCCGGATCCAGGCCAGGCTGCCGTCGCCCTCGCGGCCACCCGAATACAGCCAGGTACCGTCCTCGGGAATGCCGCCGCCTTCGTGCAGGACCTGGGAAGCGAAGTTCGTGCAGTCGCCTCCCTCGGCGTTGTAGTCGCGGTACTTCGGGTTGTACTGCCCGCCGTTGCCGCAGCCGGGCGCCGCGCCGCAGTACGTCTCAGCGTACTGGACGGCGTCCTCGGGGCTGTAGCCGGCGCGCGGACCGGGAGGCGGCGGCAGGGGCGCCGGCTGGTAGGCGGCGTGGCCCGGGGTGGCGGGGCCGGGCAGCCGCGTCTCCTGGTCGAGGGGGTCGATGAAGCTCTGAACCGCGATCCGCCAGCCGGCCGCGGTGCGGACGAGCTCCAGGCGGCGGCGCGTGCCGAGCCCAAAGCTCTCGCCCACATTGGGATTGGAGTCCCAGGCGTAGGTGAAGGCCTCGGACACCGTCACGGCCATGTTGGCCGCCTCGCCGGACGCCGTCGAGCTCAGCTGGCGCGAGGCGACCGACACCTGCACGCGCAAAAACCGGGCCCCGCGGGCGCGAGCCCAGTCCTGGACGTAGTTCAGGCGATTCGTCGCGCTCTGCAGGCTGCCTTGGGCGGCCGGTGTGAAGACGGCTGCCAGGGCGGGCTGATCGCCCCTGATGACGGCCTCGTCCTCCTGCTGGAGCAGCTGGCGGGCGGCGTCGGTCACCTCCCCAGCCCGAACGCTGCCGCGCGCCCAGAGAGAGGCTCCGGCCAGGACGAAGATGGCAAGCGCTGCCACCGGCCACGTGAGCTTGCCCCGCAGGGCGATCCCCCCGCGGGATCCCTATGCGTGCTCTGGCTACCGAACCCGAATGGCGTCGGTGGTGTGGTTGCCGTCCGGTGCCTTGCCCCCGAGCACGTAGACGCTGCTGCCAATTGCCACGGCCGCGCCGTAGTACTGCGAAGCCGGCAGCGCGGCGAGGCGGGTCAGCGAGGTGGCGCCGGCTGTCCAGCTCCAGATGTCGGCCAGCGGGCCGTTGTGGGTGAATCCGCCCATGACCCAGATGGCGCCGTTTCGGGGCGCGGGCGCGGCGCTCATATACTCGGCGGCCACCGGCATGGACCCGAGGCGCGTGACGCTGCCCGAGGCCGGGTCGAAGCGCAGGATCGCATTGCTTACCCCGTTCACCGTAACCCCGCCAAAGATCAGCAACTGCCCGTCCGATGCCGCCACTGCCGCGTACCTGAGGCCGGCAGGCAGATGTCCGGCCACCTGGTAGGTGGTCTCCCCCGGCCGCCAGGACAGGATCTCGGTCCGGAAGTTGGTGGCGTCAAAGCCGCCCACAATGTAGGCCGTGCTGCCCACGACGCCGATGCCGGCATCGGATAGGGGACGCGGCAGCTTGGGCAGCGCCGTGGCGGCGCCGGTCGCGGGGTTGATCTGCCAGGCCGTATCAACGGAAGCCGAGACGCCGCCGCCGAAGACGTCGATGGCGCCGCCCAGGATGGCGGCCGCGGCATCATGGGTCGGCTGCGGCAGGCTGCCCAGCTTGTGCCACGGCCCGCCGGCAGCGAAGTCGGCGGTCCACATGTCCGCCGTGGTCGAGCCATCGGGCACGATCCCGCCGATCACGTAGACGCGGTTGCCAATGGCGACGGCGCTCTCCGCGTCCAGGGCGACCGGCAGGGCCAGAGCCGGAACCCGCATGGCCTGGACGGGCCCGGTGGCGGCCGGCGGCGCGGCGGGCGCGGACGCCGTGGCGTGTGCGGCGGCGGCGGGCGTGGCGGCGGGCGTGGCCTGTGCCGGGGACCGGGACGGGCTGCCGCAGGCGGCGGCGGTGAGCGCGAGGCTGGCGATCAGCGTGATGACAATGGTTTTCGTAGCCACCCCCCGAGTTTAGCACGCGGGGAGGGCCCGGCTTGGGGCTTCGCGACACATTCCCCCATGCAGTGGGCGACAACTCGAAGCCAGCCGTCCTAGATGCCGGTGGTGCCCTTCTGGGCTGGGGCCATCACGGGCAGGTCGTGCACCAACTGGGTGTAGTAGGTGGTGTAGGCCGCTTTGCGGGCGTTGGCCGACAGGCGGCCGACGCCCGTCGCCGGGGCCGGCAGGAAGCGGATCACCACCTGGGTTGAGGCCGTCGCGGCCGCGCCCACCTGGCCGGCCAGCGCTTCGAAGGCCAGATGCCCGTGCGCATCGATGCCAATCCGCACCGAGTCCTGCGCAAATAGGTCGAAGGTCCCTTTCTGGTA
>DATLTP010000103.1:0-4389 GCA_035533535.1 Bacillota bacterium
GGGCTGAGCCTTGGCGGCGGCAGCACCGCGGACATCTCCCTCACGGAGAACGCCGACTACATCCTGGCCGCGTGGCGCATCACGGCCACCAGCGGCAAGATCGCCGACCTAGGCCAGGTGGGCCTGTCCACCGTAGCTGGGGTGCCGGCGAACGTCCAGTGGGCAACGGATGCCGGCGCGAACCAGGGCGAGACCTATCTGGTCCAACTGGTGGACGGAAATTACGCACGCTGCATGCTGACCTCGTTCAGCGCCGGAGCCAGCCCGAGTGGAACCATCGCTTACGCCGTCTCGCAGGGACCCGCTGCGCAGGGCTCGGGGAACACGACGACCTCGGCAAGCCCCACGGTCAGCGCGCAGGCGTCCGCGGGCGGTGCGGCCCTCTCCTGGAGCGCCGTGCCCGGCGCCTCCGGCTACTACGTCTACCGCGGCACGACGACGGGCGGCGAAGGCAGCACACCGCTGATGGACTTCCCGCTGACGGCCACGCAGTACACCGACACGCAGGTGACGGCCGGCCAAACCTACTTCTACACGGTCACGGCCGTGTTTGGCGGCCAGGTCCAGACGCAGAGCCAGCCCTCGGCTGAAGTCTCCGTGTCGGTGCCGGCCCCCGCGGCGCCCCCGGCCTCCGGGCAGAGCGTCGTCACCATGACCGTCGGATCCACACAGGCGACCGTCAACGGTAAGGCGGTCCCGCTGGACGTCCCGCCCATGATCGTCGGCGGGCGTACCCTGGTGCCGCTGCGGTTCCTCGGGGATGCCATCGGCGCCCAGGTCGGCTGGAACGGCCAGAGCCGCCAGGTGACCTTCACCACCTCCGCCCATACGGTGACCCTGACCATCGACCAGGCGACCGCCACCGTCGACGGTCAGAGCGTGACCCTGGACGTACCGCCGACCATCGTCGGCGGGCGCACCCTGGTGCCGCTCCGCTTCGTTGCGGAGAAGCTGGGCGGATCGGTCGGCTTCGACGCCGCCACCATGGGCATCACGGTCAGCTTCGCCGCGGGAGCCGGCGGCAACACCAACACCAGCGGCGGCAATACCAGTCTGGGTGCGGGCGCCAAGCCCACGGGCGGCAGCTGCACGGGGGTCACCGTGGGCGCCTCAACGGCGCAGGTCGCGGGGCAGGGCCGCATCATCTTCGATTACAACGGCGGCGCGGGCACGATCGAGACCGTCGACCCGACCACGGGCGCCATCACCGGCCAGACCACCTATCCGATCCTGCAGACCATGCGCTATGATCCCGCGACCGGCAACACGGCCGGCTTTCCGTACCTGGCCGACAAGTTCCCGCGTCTCAGCCCCGATGGCAGCCACGTTTCCTTAGGCTTGGAGGTCGTCGGCAGCGACGGCTCAACGAACTTCCTCCAGGGTAACTGGCCCTTCAACTGGACCTCCGCCGAGTGGTCGCCGGATGGCCGCTACCTGGCATACCAGGGCGCCGGCGGCTCTTACCTCCGCGGCCAGGTGTACATCGCGGACACGACGACGGGCCAGGGCTGCCTGGCTGTGCCGGGCGCCGCCGCGGATTACGTCAAGTGGCTCCCCGGCGGCGGGCTGGTGTACTCCACCGACAATGGCCTCTACCAGGTGTCCGCGGACCTGTCGCAGTACGCGCCACTGGCGGTGCAGACGGGTCAGATCGTCGACGGCAACGCCGGCAAGGGGCCCAACAGCGCGGGCGACTTCGACCTGTCGCCGGACGGCGCGAAAGTGACCTGGGCCTCCCCGGACAGTAGCGGGACGCCGCAAATCTGGATCAGCAACCTGAATGGCAGCGGGAGGGTACAACTCACCCACAATTCGGGCGGAGACGTGACGCCGCGCTTCTCGCCCGACGGGACGAAGATCGCCTACGTTGACCGCACGGGTAGCTCCCCCGGCCAGTTGTGGGTCATGAACCTGGACGGATCGGCGGCCACCGCGCAAGAGACCAACGGCGGCGTGATGGTTCGGGTGCTCAGCATCGAACAGTGGAGCCCCGGCGGCAACGTGGACGGCTGGCCCAGTCAGGCGGGGTCATAGACAATGGTACAGTGCCGGGGGAGGCTGCGGCGGGCGGCTCCCCCGGCCCCGGCCGAAGGGCGACCGGCGCACTGTACCGCGAGAAGTCGCGCCCTCGACCGCGCCCGGCTAAGGGGCCACCGTCCCCGGCAGAATGCCCTCCGTGCCTCGCGTCGGCAGCAGCCGTGTAGCGCAGAAACGGCCCAGGCTCGCGTCCACCCAGGATGCAGGCGACGACGGCGCTGACGCTTTGCGGGGTCGGCCGCTTGCCCTTTTGGGGCAGGCAGTTCAGCCCAACGGGCCAGCTTGGCCTGTAAGGCCGCCAGCGCGCTCTCGATCTTGGCGCGCTGCGTGTTCAGCCCCTGCATCTGCCCGGCCCACAAGGCAGGGTTGAAGGTGGCCAAAACGACGCGCTCGGCGCCGAAGACCTTCTTGGTCGTGCGATAGCTCAGCAGCTTCGGCCAGCGCGTAGGGTTGACCTCGCGATAGCTGGCCAGGGGCACGGCGAGGATGTCCTTGTGCTGGCCCGCGACCAGGGAGCTGACGAAGTGCAGGCCCTCGCGGGCGACCAGCTCCAGGGTGTCCTTGCTGTTGTTGCCCTTGTCGAAGACCAGGGTCACCTCGGCGGCCCGTTCGCCGGCCAGAGCGCGGCAGCGCTGTGCCAAGCGCACGTAGATCTCGGCAAACTCCATGCTGTCCGGGACGTTGCCGGGGTGGACTCGTGCAAAAGCAGGACATGACCGTCTGCGGAAGCCAGCAACGCCAGATTGACCTGTTCGAGATCGTTGCGCTTCTGCTTGCTGTGCCCCCTCTGCGGCAGCTCGCCGGGCTTTGGGTGTCGATGTAGGTGAAGAAGTTGGTGGCATCGTAGATCAGGCCCTGCACTCGACGCCGAACTCGCGCACGGCTGCCCGTGCCAGATCTTCTTCAATGGCCGCGAGGCTTTTGGGATCGACGCGGTCCATCGCCTCCCAGAAGCGCTGGCTGCTGAAGTGCTGCGCGGGCACGCCCCAGAGCCGGCGGAGCCCGCTTGGTACCAGTGGCCGATCTGGACCTTGCTGCAGGGTGCCACGACGCGATTGAGGGTGGTCAGCAGCAGATAGCGGGCAGTGGCGACCCGTTGGCGGCCCTGGGGCAGCTGGTGGGCGATGATCACCTCCAGGTCCAGGCGTTGAACGATGGCCAGCAGGGCGGCGATGGCGCCGAACTCGTGGACGACGACGTCGGAGGCGCCGGGGCCCTGGGGTGTAGCGCGCGTAATGTCTTCCACTTGGACTCAACGGCGTACCAGCAGGATGTCGCGTCCGTTCGTCGTCTTTTTCTGTTCGATTTCCATCAAGGTGCTACGGATTTCCAACCCGCTCCCTGACTTTGCTCAAGGGAACTCGTGCCCGCAAACACACGCAGGGCATGGCTTTCAGACCATGCCCTCCATCAGTCGCCCACTCACCTTGGCCTCAGGTACTACGAAACTCTTAAACTGCCGCTAGTGGTCACCGACGAAGGCCGAATCCGCGTCTGCCCGCCCGCGACCCACGACCCGCTCATGGTGGCATCCCCGGCGCGTCGCCATCGTAAAAGTCCCCAGGGGGTGCGATCCCCGCTGGACTGGCACGCGCTCTGGGCCGCGTTCGGCCTCGTTCTGGTCGCCGAGCTGGGAGACAAGACCCAGCTTGCCACCATGATGCTCGCAGCCGACCATCACGCCGCCCTCGCCGTGTTCCTGGGTGCCGCGGGCGCCCTCGTTCTGGTGGCGGGAGCCAGCGCGCTGGTCGGTGACTCGCTCTACCATCTGCTGCCGCCCGCCACTCTGCACAAGATCGCCGGCGCCGCGTTCGTCGTCCTCGGCGTGCTTCTTTTCATCCGCCGCTGAGCAGCCACGACCTAAGAACCGGTCATGGACCATCGTCCGAAGATCACCATCCAACCGCCCAGCCGTTGATAAAGGGAACGCATATGCCGTCTGCACGATCCCCTCCGCGTGCGGCACCGGTGCGTGGGCGACGCACGCAGGCAAAGGGGCGGTTGGCGCTCAAGGTCAGCGAGTCCCAAAGCGCGGCGGATCGGATGCGAAGACTGAAGTTCCTCGGGTTCAACTCCTGTGCCGGCAAGGGCGCCCATCACGTCCGGTTGGCACCGCAGGCCGTCGAGCGCTTCCAGGTCTAGGTGCGCGACGTCACGGCCGGCAGCGACGGATGGAGCATGGACTGTCCGGTCGCACAGATCAATGCCGACCAACGCGGCTGGCTGGGATCCTTCGCCCTGGCGGCGACCTTCCGTGTCGCCGCCAGGGTGGTTGGGTGCGCCACGGGCAACGGGCCTGCCTGTGGAACCACTGGCAGCGGATCCGTACCCGCCAACCCGAGCGGCGGGATC
>DATLTP010000104.1:0-2312 GCA_035533535.1 Bacillota bacterium
CGGGTTTGGCTCCATGTTGTCGTCGCTGCCCCGGAGCCCGTTACCGAAGCCCGTGGCGAGGTGGTTGGCATTGACCTCGGCGTTGCGTGCCCCGCCGTGACATCCCAGGCCCAGTTCTTCGGTAAGCGCTACTGGCGCGAAGTGCAGGCCCGCTCGTTCCGTCTGTGCCGCGCGCTCCAGGCGAAAGGCACACGGTCGGCCAAGCGTCACCTGCGCAGGGTCTCTGGCCGCCAGGAACGTTTCCGCCGGGACTGCGACCATGTGCTCTCCAAGCGTGTGGTCCAGTCCGTGGAGCCCAGCGCAACCTTGGTCTTCGAGGACCTGACCGACATCCGCGACCGCATGAAGGGACGCAAGCAACAGCGCAGGCGCCTGCAACATCGGAGCGGAACCACCTTGCCAGCCTCGCTATACGTGGGACTGGCGGGCCGTCGTCAGGCGGCCGATAGCCGAGGGTTGCGCCGCGTCAGCGCGGCCTTCACCTCGGCTGCTCGCGGCGCGATCCAGCAGCCGCAAGCCCCCGGCTTCAGCCGGGGGGTCCTGACCCAACGGCTATTGGTAGATGACCAGGCTCGGCCCAGGCTTGAGCCCGACCACGGTGGCCGGGGACATGAGGTTGCTGTCGTACTTGTAGAAGAGCTTGATGCCGCCGTACCGCACCGGTGGGATCGGCTGATCGGCGATGTACGTCTGATAGTTGCTCTCTTTGAGGGCCGGCCCGCCGAAACCGTCGGTGTCCATGATGAACTGGACGCCCGGCTCCAGGTGGATGTTGCGCCAGTCAGGCACCATGCCCGGCGTGAACTGGTGGACGACGACGATCTTGGGCGGCAGGCGCAGCTGCGCGACCAGCTTGGACATGTCGTCGATGGCCCAGTTGATCTCGGACGCGGACATGGTGCCGATCCACTTGCCCGGTGTTTCGCCGGGAGGCATATCGAACTCCGGGTCCAGTGCCAACGCCACATCGGGCTGGGACAGGAAGGGCAGGTAGTATGGCAATTCGTGCGCCACGGTGCTGCGGCCGACTTGGATGTCCAGAATGAGCAACGCGTGATGCGCTCGCGCCAGCGCGAGTTCTGCCGTGAGCATGCTGTAGGGCATGTGCAGGACGTAGGTGCCGTCCGCCTGCGGGGAGCCTTGCGCCACGTCCGCCACCAGTTCGATCGCTGGGAGTGCCGGATGCGCCGGGTCCGCTGCCGTGTAGGCCTGGGCCTGCGTCGCCAGCCGGGCCATGACCTCTTCAGGCGGATACCAGTCCAACACGCCCATCGAGGGGCTGAACGGGTTGCCGTAGTACGCCACGATCCGGCGAGACGGCAACCACCCGCCGCCCGGCGGGAGGAGCGGGGGAGGTGTGCCTGGCGGCAGGTGCACCTGTCCGGCCATGAGCCGCGGCGCCAGGGAGCGCATCAGGCTGGTGAGGTCACCGGGAGTCATCGGCTGAAAGGTGCCCGGCGGCTGGATCGTCGAGTAGGGCTGGGCCACGTCGGCCGGCCCGATGACCGGCACTACGCCGAGAAGGCCGCCACCGCTCTGGAGACCGCATCCCGCCAAGAGCAGGGCGGTGAACGTAGCCGCGCACAGCACTACCCACCCCGGCCGCGTGCGGCGCCCCCGATTGATGGCCGACTCGGAGCGGCGGCTCCGCCGCACCGGCAGCTGGTGGCGGCCGTGGCCGGACTCAGCCCCCGCCCGCGCCATCCGCTGGCGCCGCGCCGACCGACCCCCGCCCGTCCGCACCGCCAGGCCTCCCTGCATCGGGACTCACGAACGAACGGGGTCCGCGGTGTCGCGATCTCGGGCGGCCAGATTCGACACGCCGAGGCGCATTCCCGCGTGACGGGTGGACTTTGCCACATTCGCCTTCAAGCGCACCTGCCGGTCGCGCGACCGTCTCGGGCGGGCGGCCCTTTGGACGCCTGGGCGCCGCGTTCTGTTCCCAGTATCGACGGATGTGCGCGTGTTGAGGAGGGCGCGGACACATCATGGGGTGATGCGTCGCGCGGCCAGCAGGCGCAGGGCCTGGTTTCCTGCGTCGCACCTTCGACAACGCTGCCACCGCAGCGCTCTGGGGGGAAAGCCTACACCCCCTAAACGCGTTTGCTGCGCCGCACCGCGGACCTGGCTCACATCCGCCGCGCCCGCCTGGAGGCCCGGGCGGGTCCGATCTGCGGGTTCCGCAGGTAGATACCCAGTGCGCGCACAGCCCAGAGAACGGCGACGTCCGCCCATAGGCAACGCCGCACGCACGACAACCCCCTGGGCACCAGCGGCGGGCCCCGCCTCCAGCGTGCCACCCAACCCCCGAG
>DATLTP010000105.1:0-4216 GCA_035533535.1 Bacillota bacterium
ATACTGGTGCAGCACGTAGAGCGGGGTCTGCAGCCAGAGCAGGGCGGTCAGAGCGCCGGGAGCCCCGTGGCCGGCCACCAGAGGCAGCGCCGCGTAGACGGCGGCGACCAGGGAGACCTTGCCCCAGTTCTCATAGAGCCAAGGCATGCTCCAACGCCACCGCCCCCAAGTTGCCCCGCCGGAAGTCAGCGAGCACAGCCGCGGCCGCGCGCGCCACATCCAGCGCGCCCCCCGCCGCCCGCATGCCCCGGGCCGCCGCGATGGCCGCCAGCAACTCCTCGGCCTCGCCAGCCTCGTCGGCGAGCCCGTACCGCTCCTCCAGCCGCCGTGGCGCCTCGGCCACCAGCCAGCGCAGCAGGGCCGCCGCCGTCGGCTCCACCTCCGCGTCCACGGCCGCCACGGCCGCAAGGCGCCACGCGGCATCTGGGTCGCCCAGGCGCGCCTGCAGGATCCCCGGCAGGTCGAGCAGGCGGCCCGCCGGCGTCTCGATCCACTGCGGCCCGCGCGTCACCCCCGGCCGCGCGCCCACCGCCAGCCGCCGCCGGCCCCCGACGCGGTTCAGCAGCGTGCTCTTGCCCACGTTGGGCACGCCAACCACCATGGCCCGCAGCGGCGCGCCGCGGTCCCGGCGGTCGGGCGCCGCCACCCGCAGGGCCTCCCCGCTGACGGCCCAGAGCCGCTGCAACCCACGCCCGCTGGTGGCGTCGATGGCCAGGGCATGCTCACCGGCCGCGGCCAAGGCCGCGACCCACGCCGCCACATCCATCGCTGGGGCCAGGTCGGCCTTGCCGAGGAGCAGGACCCTCGCCTTGTTCCCCACCAGCCGGCGCAGCCGCGGATTCCTGGACGCGCGCGGGCAGCGCGCGTCACAAAGCTCCCAAACCACGTCGACATCGGCAAGGTAACGGCGCAGCGCGCGCTCCCCCGCCGCCATGTGGCCAGCCAGCACTCCGCGAGACATTACGATCAGGCCTCCGCGCTCAGGGTGGCCATGGCAGCCCGCCTCAGTCCGTGACGGACTCAGTGGATCGAGCCGGCCACCTGCGGCGGCCACCAGACCACAATGGCCTGGCCGCGCACGTTGGCGATGGGCACGAAGCCGAAGTAGCGGCTATCCTCGCTGTTGTTGCGGTTGTCGCCCAGCACGAAAAGGTCGCCTGCCGGGACCAGCGTCGGCGGGTAGTTGGCCACGCCGGCCGCGCCGGGCGGGAGGTAGGTCTGCGGCTGGAGCACGCCGTCGATGTAGACGGCGCCGTCTCGCATCGAGACCCGCTGACCTGGGAGGGCGATGACCCGCTTGATGAAGTCGCGGGTGGTGGGCAGCGGCGGCCGGAAGACGATGATCTGGCCGGCCTTCGGCTCCTGCAAGCGATAAATGAACTTGTTGACCAGCAGGTGCTCGCCGTTTTGCAGCGTGGGCTCCATGGACTGTCCCTGCACGACGAAGGACTCGATGACGAAACCGCGGATGAGCAGCGCCAAGGCTAGCGCGATGACGACGGTCTCCACCGTCTCCCAGATCGCGCCACCCCATGAACGCTGCTTCACCTCTGCGCACCCCCGCCCGCTGCCGGCGCCGCTCCCGGGATCAGACCTCGCGCCGCTTCTCGCGAATGCGCGCCGCCTTGCCCGACAACTCGCGGAGGTAGAACAGCTTGGCCCGGCGGACCTGGCCGCGCCGGGTCACCTCGATCTTGTCAATCCGCGGCGAGTGCACCGGAAACGTCCGCTCGACGCCAACACCATAGGAGACGCGCCGCACCGTGAAGGTCTCGGTGCTGCTGCCGCCGCTGCGGCTGATGACGTCGCCCTCGAAAACCTGGATGCGCTCCCGCCCACCCTCACTGACCAGGGTGTGCACGCGCACCTTGTCACCGGGCTGGAACTCCGGCAGGCCGGTTTTCATCTGCTCGCGCTCAATCAGTCGGATGCTATCCACGTGTGATTTCCTCCCGATCCAGACACAGTCGCCGTCGATTATATCACAGGGCGGGCGGCGCGCCCGCCCCGCCTTGCAGATCCACAAGCATACGCCGGTCCGCGTCCGTCAGGGCCGCGTTGGCCAGCAGATCCGGCCGGCGCTCCAGGGTGCGCCGCAGGGCCTCCCGCCGCCGCCAGCGGGCCACGGCCCCGTGGTCGCCCGACATCAGGACCTCCGGCACCGCCATCCCCGCGTATTCCCGCGGCCGCGTGTACTGCGGCCCTTCCAGGAGCCCGGTGGCAAACGAGTCACCCTCGGCCGAGCCTTCGGCAAGAACCCCGGGGATGAGCCGCACCACGGCATCCACGACGACCATGGCCGGGAGCTCGCCCCCGGTTAGGACGTAGTCGCCGATGGAGACCTCGTCGTCGCAAAGCCCAAGCCGCACGCGCTCGTCGACGCCCTCGTAGCGTCCGCACAGCAGCAGCAGGTGCTGCGCGCCGGCCAGTTCCCCCGCCACGGCCTGGGTGAATGGCCGCCCCTGGGGCGACATCAGGATCACGCGCGTGGTGGGTGCCCGCAGCGCCCCGACGGCCGCGAAGAACGGCTCCGGCTTCATGACCATGCCCGGCCCGCCGCCAAAGGCGTAATCGTCCGTCACCTGGTGGCGCCCGGCCGCCCACTGCCGCAGGTCGTGGACCGCCAGGGCGCAGGCGCCGGCCTCGCAAGCCCGGGCCACCATGCCTTCGGCGAAGACGCCGGCGAACATGCCCGGGAAGATGGTGACGATGTCGATTCTCACGGCTCGTCCAGGAGCCCAGGCAGCGGGCGGATGACCATGCGGCCCCCGGCCAGGTCAATCTCGCGCACGACCTGGCGGATCGCAGGGATCAGGTGCGGGCCCACGACATACACGTCGTTACCGCCCGGCCGCTCGACGTCCTGCACCACCCCGAGGTCGCGCCCGTCCTCCGTGAACACCCGCAGACCGACGATCTGGTGCAGGTAGTAGTTGCCCGCGGGCAGGGGCGGCAGGTCCGCGGCCGCCACCTGCAGCGCCGCGCCCCGCAGGGCCTCTGCCGCCTCGCGCCCCTGCACGCCCTCCAACTCCAGCAGCAGCAGCGGGGGCCGCCCCGTCCGGGCCGCCGTGATGCGCGACCAGCGCGGCGCCTTCCCCCCCGCCACGTACACGGCCCTGCCCGGCCGCAGGCGCTCGGGGAAGTCCGTTTCCGGGTAGACGCGCAACTCCCCGCGCACGCCGTGCGCAGCCACGACCATGGCGACGGTGATCGGATCGGCCGGAGGGGGCGTCATGGGGCTGATCTGCCGCGAGGTCGTCGCGGCAGACTGCATTCCAAGCGGCCCATGGTCACTCGGCGACCTCGACCAGCACGCGCCCGGCGCCGCTCTTGACGGCAGCCGCCCGGGCGAGCTGGCGGATGGCCCCGATCATGCGCCCCTGGCGCCCGATGACCTTGCCCATGTCATCGGCGGCGACCCGCACCTCGATGCGCAGCAGGCCGTGCTCCTCGAGCTGCTTGACCTGCACGTGCTCGGGCTGGTCGACCACGCTTTTGCAGAGGAACTCGACCAGGTCGCGGACCATCTCTTGCTAGACCTCCGGCCGGGCCTTGGCCGCGACGATCAGACCGGCGCGGGACAGAAGCGAACGCGCGGTGTCCGATGGCTGGGCCCCCTGGCGCAGCCAGTGCAGGGCGCGCTCCGCCTCCAGGTGGATGACGGGTGGCTGCACGGTCGGGTTGTAGTAGCCAATCTCCTCGATGAAGCGGCCATCACGCGGGGACGTGTTGTCGGCGACCACCAGGCGGTAGAACGGGTGCTTCTTGGCGCCCATGCGGCGCAGGCGAATGCGGACCATCTTCTTGGTCATCTCCTCCGGCCGAAGGGGGGCTGCATGCCGCCCGGCAGGGCTGGAACACGGCCCTTGCCCTGGGCAAACCCCTTCAGCAGCTTGCGAATGTCTTCGAACTGACGGAGCAGGCGGTTGACGTCCTGGACTCGGGTGCCGGACCCGGATGCGATGCGGCGCTTGCGGCTCGCGTCGATGACGTCGGGCCGGCGGCGCTCGTCGGGCGTCATCGAGCGGATGATCGCCTCGAGCCGGGACAGCTCCTTCTCGTCCACCTGAGCCCCCTTCAAGGCCTTCATCGCTCCGGCGCCCGGCAGCATGCCCAGGATCTGCTCCAGCGGTCCCATGCGCCGCACCTGCTGCATCTGCTGCAGGAAGTCGTCGAGGCCGAACGTCTGCTTCTTAAGCCGCTCCTGCATCTGCTT
>DATLTP010000106.1:0-2264 GCA_035533535.1 Bacillota bacterium
ACCCCAGCCGCCTGCAGGAGCGCCCCGTAGGCGGGGTCCACGCTGAGCGTCATATCGGCGACGGCGCCCGACCCCGCGGGGTTGTAGGGCGTTTGCACCAGTGCGGCGATCACGGCCGCGTTGTTTGGGGCGGTTCCCCCGGCTTGCTGGCGCAGCCAGGATGCAGGCACATCGATCTCCAGGGCCTGGCCCTGAAAGCTCGCCTGGGAGGCGCCGCCGCCGGGGTCACGGGCCAGGAAGGTGCAGACGGCGCCCCGCGGCGCCGTGGATGAAAACTCGCACTGGCTCTGGTAAATGGGCTGGCTGCCCTGCGCTGTCGTCTCAGGATTGCTGGTGTCTGGCGCGTGGTCCGTCATCTTCGCGGCCGGCCCGATGCCATGCGCGAGCATGAACAGCCCGAGTCCGAAGAGGGCGATGGCAAACACGGCCGCGCCCACCACGAGGCGGACGAGCTCCGGCCAGTTCCGCGGAGACCAGCGAGCGATGGTGGATGCGCCTCCCGGGCAAGGGCTTCGGACCAGTGAGCGCACCCACCGTAGCGCTGCCACAGACTCGCGTCAACTTGGGCCTGCTGCCGTCTTCAGTCGATGGCCCCCATCTTGCGCAGGGCGGCATCGACCCATGCGCGGTCCATCCGCCCGGCCTCGATGTCGCCGAACGTGGTGGATTCCGACACATGCACGTCCTCCGCCGCCTCGATCACGGCGACCGCGTCCGCGCGCGGCACGATCACGATGCCGTCGGCGTCCCCCAGCACCAGATCCCCCGGCATGACGGGCACGCCCCCACAGCAGATGGGGAACGCCAGCTCGCCCGGCCCGTTCTTCCACGGCCCCGTCGTGCTGACGCCCGCCGCGAACACGGGCAGGCGGAGGTCGCTCAGCTCGGCGCTGTCGCGTACGGGCCCGTCGATGACCAGGCCGCCGATGCCGCGGCTCTGCGCGTACCGCGCCATGATCTCGCCGATGTACGCGTGGCTGCGGCCGCCGCAGCAGTCGACGACGACGATGTCGCCCGGCTGCGCCGCGTCCAGGGCCTTATTGACGAAGAGGTTGTCTGAGGGGCCCGTGCGCACGGTCAGGGCGGGGCCGCAGAGCTTGACCTCCGACGGGTTGCCCATGGGCCGCAGCCCGCGCACCACGTAGAGCCGGCTCATGCAGTCCGCCACGTTGGTCGTCGCCAGGGACCGCGCCCGCTCGCACAGGGCCGCGTCCACGCGTGGATAGTCGAGGGCCCCGACCCGGAGCCCGGGAAGCCGCACCTGATCGTTGGCCATCTAAAACGGCGCCTCCTCGCAAAAGGCCAGCAACAGCGCCACGCACGCCTCCAAATCGCCCTCATCCACGGTCTCGATCGCCGTGTGCGTGTAGCGGGTCGGGTACGCGACCAGGGCCGCCGGGATGTTGGATTTGAACAAGGCCGCCGAATCCGAGCCATAGCCCTGGAAGGCCGCGTGCTGCAGGGCGATGCCCCGGCGCTCGCCCGTGGCCACGAGCGCGTACGACAATTCGCGGTGGTAGCGGACGGAGTTGTCCTTGTGCACCACCACGGGCCCCCCGCCCAGGCGGACGGGCATCTCCCCCAACCCAACCCCGGGGACGTCGCCGCACAGCCCGACGTCGAGCGAGATGGCCAGGTCGAAGGGCGCATCGGAGGCGCCCAGGGCGGTGGCCCCGATCAACCCGTTCTCCTCCTGGACCGTCGACGCGATATACAGCTCGTACCCGAGCTTGCGGCCGCGGGCCCGCCGGCCGAGCTCGGTGGCGATGGCCAGGGCCGCGCGGTCGTCCATCGCCTTACCCACGATGCGCGAGCCCAGCCGCCGGGTGGCCACATCGAAGCAGGCGGGGCAGCCCGGGTGGATGCCCAGGGCCGCAACCTCGTCCGCTGATCCCACGCCGAGGTCGAGGAAGAGGTCGTTCCAAGTGATCCCGGCCGGGTCGGGCATGGTGCTGCGGAGGTGGCCCGCCCGCGCGGCGAGCACGGCCGGCACAGGGCCGTGGCGGCCCATGAGCGTCATGTTCTGGCCGAGGATCATCGGATTGGGCGGCTGGCGGAGCATCGCCGAGGTTCCCGAGCCCGACAGGACCAGGCAGTGCCCGCCCGCCGTCACGGACTTGACGACGACCGCGATCTCATCGGCGTGAGCCACGACGACCAGCCGCTTGCCTTCGCCGCCGACCTTGGCCAGGAGATTGCCGACCGGGGCCGCGCTGACCTCGTGGCCAGCCTCGCGCCAGGCCGCCGCCACGAAGGCCTGGACA
>DATLTP010000107.1:0-45459 GCA_035533535.1 Bacillota bacterium
CAGTGCGGCGCGGTCGGTGGCCACATGGTGCGCAAGATGATCGAGCTGGCCGAGCAGCAGATGGCTCAGCAGCGCTAATCGTGCCGGTGTGTTTGGTGGGCGCCGCCCTGTGGCGGCGCTCATTCCGCTTGTTCCGGTGCACATCACCGTCAACCTCAGCGACTGCCGGCTGCCCGGCGGTCATGATGGCGCCGGACGACGGGCGGCGCGCGTCCGCGCCCCGCCCCCCAATCAGTCGCTGGCCTGGCCCTTGGCCGCCCCGTCGGAAATGTTGGGGTCGTCCTTGATCACGGTGCTGGCGCCGGTCAGGCTCGTGCCGGACCCCGCCGAAACCGTGACGTCCACCTCCGCGGGCTGCGTCGTGCTGGCGATGATGTCGTACACGAAGTGAACCACGCCGGTGGCGTAGTCCGGGTGGACGGCCGCGCCCGTGGTCGCGCCGGGCGCGAGCCCGTTGGCCGCGACCTGGAAGACCACCCCGCACTTGCGCGGCCCGCGCCGCTTCTTGACGATCGCCGTGGCCGTGCTGGCGCAGGAGGTGCCTCTGGCCGTGACGGCTGCAAGCGCCGAGGTTCCCGCGGGGATCGTGCAGGAGACGGTGAACCCACCGACGGCGTAAACCTGGCCGCTGTTGCAGGTGATGGCGGTCGCCGGGGCCGGGGCGGCCGCTGCGGGGGTGGCGGCGCCGGCGAAGGCACCGGCCGCCAGCACGGCGGCCATGAGCAGCGACTTGGCGCGGACCTGTGACAGCAACGGGACGTTGCGCATACGATCCCCTCCCCAAGATGGGTTCAGATCGGCGCACCTTCGGCAGGGTGTGTCCTGTTCCTGCGTGCGGGCCATGCTCAGCGAGGGGCGGCGGTCAGCCCGTACGTCGCAGGCTTCGTGGCAACGGATACCGCTTGCCAAGTATCCAGACCGTCCGCGGTGAACCCGAGAACCGGTTCATGTGGCGCCGGCAGCTCCTCCGTTGTTCCGTCCTGTCGGACGACCGCGGCCCAAGGCACATCGCCCGGTGCGGTCGCTGTTACCGCCAGAACGCCCTGGCCGGGTATCCACGCAAGTTGATGCCCGCTCCCGGACCTTTCCAACGTGGCGACGTGGCCGGGCTGCCAGATCGTCACGCCGGGGAAGGCGGCAATGGCGAGGATCCGTCTCAAGGCCGTTCACCCCCGACCGTCAGGGTAACTACCAGAGCCCTCTCGCGCTATCGGCCATTCAGAGGACGCCCCCATTGGCGGGCAGGGCTGCGTGCGCGCGCTGCGGGTCGACAGCCCAAGCTTTTCACCCACATGAATGACCGGTCGCGCACATGAGCGTTTGCTATAATAACCTCCGACTTTTCTCGCGGGGGGTGCCGGCTTGCAGCCTGTCCGAGTCGCCATGCTTGGTTGCGGAACCGTGGGGACGGGCGTGCTCGCCCTCCTTGCCGACAACCGCGAGGCCATCACAGCCAAGGCGGGCCGGCCCATCGCCATCGGCCCGATCGTGGTCCGCGACCTCAAGAAGGAGCGGCCGCCCATTGTGCCCCGCGACCAGCTGACGCGCCGCTTCGAGGATGTCCTCGACGCCGACGTCGTCATCGAGGTTGTCGGCGGCATGAAGCCCGCCCGCGACTGGATCGTTCAGGCCCTGACGGCCGGCCGGCCCGTTGTCACCGCCAACAAGGACGTGATGGCGGAGCACGGGGTCGAGGTGGCGGCAGCGGCCCGCGCGGGCGGCGTCGACGTCTTCTTCGAGGCCGCCGTCGGCGGCGGCATCCCCATCATCCGCTCGCTGAAAGAGAGCCTGGCGGGCACCCGCGTGCGGCGGATCGCCGGCATCCTCAACGGCACGACCAATTACATCCTCACCCGCATGTCCGAGGCGGGCACGGATCTGAAGGCCGCAATCGCCGAGGCCCAGGCCGCGGGGTTCGCCGAGGCCGACCCGCGCGCCGACCTCGACGGGCTGGACGCGGCCCGCAAGCTGGCCATCCTGGCCTCCATCGCCTTCTCGGCCCGCGTGCTGCCGGCCGATGTGGCCGTGGAGGGCATCGGCGGGCTGCAGGCGCACGACATCGAGAACGGCAAGCGCCTGGGCTGGGCCTGCAAGCTGCTGGCCGTGGCGGAGCAGGTGGACGGCCGCATCGCGCTGCGCGTCCATCCAGCGTTCGTCGACAAGAGCCACCCCCTGGCCAGCGTGCGCGAGAGCTACAACGCCATCTACCTGCAGGGCGACGCCATCGGCGATGCCATGTTCTACGGGCGCGGCGCGGGCAGCCTGCCGACGGCCAGCGCCGTCATGGGCGACCTGATCGAGGCGGTCCGCTTCCTGGGGCAGCCGACCCGCGGCCTGCAGCCCTCCGAGGGTCGTCCCGACTTCCTGCCGCCGGGAGAGTCCGTCTCCCGCTTCTACCTGCGCATGCAGGCCCTGGACCGTCCGGGCGTCCTGGCCCAGGTGGCCGCGGTCCTCGGCCGCTACGGCGTCAACATCCACTCCGTGCTGCAGACGCCCGAGGGCGAGCGTTCCGCCGAGCTCGTCGTGCGCACGCACGCCGTCCGGGAATCCAGCATCACCAACGCCCTGACCGAGTTGGGGCGCCTGGAGGCCGTGGCAGGGGTGCGCGCGTGCATCCGCCTGCAGCCGGACGGGCTGTGATCGTCCAGAAGTACGGCGGCAGCTCTGTCGCCACCGCCGAACGGATCGCGCGGGTGGCCGAGCGCGTGGCGGCGACTGCCCGGAGCTCGCCCGTCGCCGTGGTGGTCTCGGCCATGGGCGACACGACCGACGACCTGCTGGGCCTTCTCCGGCAGCTCAACCCGGATCCGCCCGCCCGCGAGGTCGACATGCTGTTGGCGGCCGGCGAGCAGATTTCGGCCGCCCTGCTGGCCGCCGCTCTGCACGCCCGCGGGGTGCCGGCCAAGGCCCTGCTGGGCTGGCAGGCGGGCCTGCACACGGATGGCGTCCACCGCAAGGCGCGCATCGCCGGTGTCGACCCCACCCGGGTCCGCGCGGTGCTGGCTGAAGGGGCCGTCCCAGTCGTGGCGGGCTTCCAGGGCCTGCACGCCGGGGAGATCACCACCCTGGGCCGGGGCGGCTCGGACACGACTGCCGTGGCCCTGGCGGCGGCCTTGGGCTGCCCGCGCTGCGAGATATACAGCGACGTGGACGGCGTCTACACGGCGGACCCGCGGGTGGTGCCTTCAGCCCGCCGCCTGGAATCCGTCTCCTACGATGAGATGATGGAGTTGGCCTACCTGGGCGCCCAGGTGCTGCAGATCCGCGCCGTCGAGCTGGCGGAAGCCCAGCGCCTGGTCATCGTGGCCCGCTCGACCTTCACCGACGGCCCGGGCACGGAGATCCGGGAGGTGGGCCCCACGGAGAGCGAGATGACGGTCCGCGGCGTCGCCCACACGACCCACATCGCGAAGGTCACGATCCGCGGCGTCCCGGACCGGCCGGGGTTCGCCCACCGCCTGTTCGCCTCCCTGGCCGGCCACGGCGTCAACGTGGACACCATCGTGCAGAGCGCCCCCCGCGAAGGCCGGAGCGATATCGTCTTCACCGTCTCGAGCGACGATTTGCCGCGCACCATCGAGGTCGCCCGCGAAGCCGCCGCGGAAGTGGGTGCAGAAGGGGCTGACGCCGACGAGGGGGTCGCCACCGTATCGGTGGTCGGCGCCGGCATGGTCACCCGTCCGGGCGTCGCCGCCACGATGTTCGGCGCCCTGGCCGATGCCGGCATCAACATCCAGGCGATCACGACCTCGGAGATCAAAATCACGTGCCTGGTGCGCGAATCCGACGTGGTCGCCGCCGCTCGGGCCGTGCACGCCGCCTTTGGGCTGGACCGGGCCTGAAGGGCGTTCGTGCCGCGACCGCGTGCGCGGTCGCGGACATGACGGTTCCGGAGGCCTTGACGCTCTCGGCAGCACTTGCTAAGATCGGCGTGATCCGCCAACTGCATATGCGCTCATCGAGAGAGGTGGAGGGACTGGCCCGATGAAACCCGGCAACCGGTTCCGCGCGGGATTTTCGCGCGGCACGCGGTGCCAATTCCGACAGGCATTGGCCTGAAAGATGAGAGGAACGCTCGCGCAAAGCCTCTTCCTCGTGAAGTGGCTTTTTTTCTTTGTCCGAGGGGGGTCTCCGGATGTCGTACCTGCAGGGTCTCCGCTGCCAGCGCTGCGGCCACACGCTCGCCCCGGCGCCCGTACATATCTGCCCCGAGTGCCTGGGGCCGCTGGAGCTGGTGTACGACTACACTGCCATGAAGGCCACGCTCAGCCGCGACGCCGTCGAGGCCGGCCCCCCCTCGATGTGGCGCTACCGTTCGCTTTTGCCCGTCGGCGATGCCCCCGTGGTCGACCTCGGCACGGGGCTGACGCCGCTTTTGCGGGCCGACAACCTGGCCAAGGCCCTGGGCCTCCGCAACGTCTACATCAAGAACGACGCCGTCAACCCGACGTCCTCGTTCAAGGACCGCCCCGTTGGCGTCGCAGCCACCGTGGCGCGGAGCTTCGGCCTCGACACGCTGGCGTGCGCCTCCACGGGCAACCTGGCCGCATCCGTGGCTGCCCACGCCGCCCGCGCCGGCATGCGCTCGGTGATCTTCATCCCCGAGGACCTCGAGCAGGCCAAGATCATCGGCACGGCCGTCTTCGGCACCAACCTCATCGCGGTGAAGGGCAACTACGATGCCGTCAACCGCCTCTGCGCCGAGGCCGTCGACGCCTACGGCTGGGCCTTTGTGAACATCAACCTGCGCCCGTTTTACGGCGAGGGCAGCAAGACCCTGGCCTACGAGACGGCCGAGCAGCTCGGCTGGCGGGCGCCCGACCACGTGGTGGCCCCCATCGCCGGCGGCTCCGTGCTGACGCGCATCACGGCCGGCTTCGAGGAGCTGCAGCGCCTGGGCTGGATCCCCGAGACCAAGGTGCGGGTCTCCGGCGCGCAGGCCGCGGGCTGCAACCCCGTTGCCCGCGCGTTCCAGGCGGGCGCCGACCGCGTCCAGCCGGTGCGGCCCAATACGATCGCCAAGTCCCTGGCCATCGGCGACCCGGCCGACGGCGGCCTCGCCCTCAACGCCATCCGCCGCACGGGCGGCTCCTGCGGCGACGCCACCGACCCCGAGATCGTGGAGGGCATGCGCCTGCTGGCGGAGACGGAGGGCGTCTTCACCGAGACGGCCGGCGGCGTGACGGTGGCCGTGGCCAAGAAGCTGGCCCAGTCGGGCGTGCTCCGTCCCGATGAGACCGTCGTCATCTACATCACGGGCAACGGCCTGAAGACGCTGGAGGCCCTTGGCGCCAGCTGCGGCCCGTCGGCCACCATCGCGCCGCGCCTCGAGGAGATCGACCGCGTGCTGGGCAGCGCCGCGGCGTAGCCCGCCGGGAGGAGTTTTTAACTTGGCAACCGTGACCGCTGTGCGCATTCGCATCCCCGCACCGCTGCGCCCCCTGACGGGCGGCCAGGGCGAGGTGACGTCCGACCCGGGCAGCCTCAAGGACGTGATCGCGGCCCTCGACGTCGCCTACCCCGGCCTCAAGGACCGCATCCTGGAGCCGGAAGGCCGCGTGCGCGAGTTCGTGAACATCTTCGTCAACGAAGAGGACGTCCGCTTCCTGCAGGGCCCGGAGACCGAGCTCCGCGCCGGGGACCGGGTCTCGATCCTGCCCGCCGTGGCAGGTGGCTAGGATCATCCTGCGCAGTGCTGGCCCGCATGACGCGGCGGCCATCGCCGCGCCGCGGACAGCTGGCGCAGGAACTACCGCGGCGCATACTCGGACGCTTACCTCGACGGAGATATTGTCGTCGACCGCCTGATTTTCTGGACGGCGCGCCTGTCGCGGCCATCTGCCGACGCGCGCATTGTCGTCGCGGAAGACGGCGGCGAGGTGGTGGGCTTCGTGCATGTCATCCTGCACGAGGATCCCACCTGGGGCGCCCTCCTCGATAACCTGCACGTGCGCCATGACCGGGCGCGGCAGGGCATCGGCACGGCGCTGGTCGGCGAGGTCGCGCGGGCGGCCGACGGTCCCCTCTATATGTCCCCGCGTGCGCGCGGGAGGAACCCGCGCTTACCATCTGTGGGTGCAGGAGCAGAACACGCGAGCGCAGGCGTTCTACACGGCGCTTGGTGGGCGGTGCGTGGAGCGAGCGCCCGTCTCGCCGCCGGGCGGCGATCCCAGCCGGATCGCCGGCTCACCCATGATGCTGCGCTGTTGTTGGGGGGATGGGCGCGGCGTAGGCCGCGCCCGCACGGTGTATAGTTGACGTTACCATGGCCGAGAATGACCGCCACCTGGTCGAAAACCGCCGCGCGCGGCATGACTACTTCATCGAGGAGACGGTTGAGGCGGGCATCGCCCTGACCGGCACCGAGGTGAAGTCGCTGCGCGCTGGGCAGGGCAGCCTGCAGGAGGCGTACGCGCGCATCGATCGCGGCGAGGCCTGGCTCATGGGCATGCACATTCCGCCCTACTCCCAGGGCAACCGCTGGAACCACGACCCCGTGCGGCCGCGAAAGCTCCTGCTGCACCGCCGCGAGATCCTTGGCCTGCTGCAGACCGTGCGCAGCAAGGGCTACACGCTCGTGCCGCTGCGCCTGTACCTCAAGCACGGGCGGGTCAAGCTCGAGCTGGCGCTGGCCCGCGGCAAGCACAGCTATGACAAGCGCGAGACCATCGCGGCGCGGGATGCGGCACGGGCCATCGACCGGGCGGTGAAGGAGCGGTTGCAGCGATGACGGCGGCCGTGCTGTTTGACGTGGGCAACACGCTGCTGCATCTGGACTATGCCTGGGTCGCCGAGCACTTCGGGCGGCCCCTGCATGAGGTGCGCGCCGCTGAAATGTCGGTGCGCCAAGGGCTGAAGGGGCACAGCGGCAACTACTTCCTGGATGTGGCGGGGCGGCTGGGCCTGCCGCCCGGGAGCGGCCACGCGGTGCTCGTCGAGCACGACCGCCGGCCCGAGGGGCTGTGGTGCGTGCCGGATCCGGATGCGGTGCCCGTTCTGTGCGAGCTGGGACAGCGTGGCGTGCGGCTGGGCGTCATTTCGAACGCGGACGGCCGGGTGCGCAAGCAGCTCGAGATGGCGGGTCTGGCATCGTACTTCGCAGTCATCGTCGACTCCGCCGAGGTGGGCATGTCCAAGCCCGAGCCGGGTATCTTTCAGGTGGCGGCGGAACGGCTGGGCGTGGCGCCGGCCGACTGCATCTATGTCGGCGACATTTACCAAATCGACGTGCTCGGCGCCCAGGCGGCCGGCATGCGGGCATTGTGGCTCGCCGATGCGAGCCACAATGCCCCTGAGCGGATCGACCGCCTCTCTGATATACTTGACCGTGCGGACTTTGGGGGTGCGTAGGCTCGACGGGGGCTGCGGTTGGCGTGTGTCGCAGGCCGAGCGTCCACGACTCGTTAAACAGTGGAACAACTGTTATCTGCCAATGAACCAGCTCTACTAGCCGCCTAAGAACCGGCTAACGCCGCCGGGCTAAGCCCACGAGTCTGGATGGCGTTTAACTAAGTGGGCTTGGCCGCCGCCTCGCCGTCTGAGGGGCGTCGGCGACACAATCAGACTGGCCGCGGCCGCATCCCGTCCTCGGGAGTCGGCCGCAGCGAGATTCAAATCGAGGAACAAGCCTGTAGAAGCGCACGTGGACCGGCTTTCGGACGGGAGGGGCAGCTCCTCCCCACCTCCACCAATTTTGCGGGAGAAATGGCCCGCCGGCATGCCGGCGGGCCATTTGTCGGTACGCCCGGCGTGGGCAAGTGACCTGGGGGTGAAATACCCTGCGGGACCTGACCGCGGTAACCGCAAGCCAATGGCGGAACTCAAAAAACACGCCGTCCAGCCGCGATACGTGGACGGCCAGCGGTTGATGAGGCGGATGCCCGTGCGGCGTTCGGGGGGCGCGAGACGCGCTGCGCGAAGTTTGCGCCATCGTGGGCGCGCAGCCACCGGCCAGCCGTATGTTCCACCTTGCGACCTGTCCATTTCCGGGCCGGCCACAGCTCGCCGCAACCTCCGCCTTGTCGACCATCGCCGACGGCCCAGGCGGCGACCAGCGCCGCTATGGCGATGTGGATCTGCATCCGGGTATGGCGGATCTGCGGACCGAAGGTCGTCCGTCCGAGGGTCCACCCGTTCCAATCGCCGCGTCCGCACAGCTCGTGGTCGCCTACTCCGGCTCCCGCGCCGCGGCCGCTTCCCGGCCGCCCTCGTCATCCTCGTCCAGGGGCACCTCGCCGACGTCATGCAGTTGCACATGGGGCGCCTCCCCATACTGCCAGAGGAGGTCCAGCCACTGGATCGCCAGGCGCAGCCGCGTGCGCAAGCGGGTGTCGGTCGCGGGCGCCAGGTGCTGCACCTGCCGCCAGAGGCCGGCGGCGTCCAGGTCGGCGCGCCAGCCGTAGGCGGCCTGATGGTTTCCCACCACGGCCTGCATGACCTCGAGCCAGTCGGCCGGGCTCAGGGGATCGAGCGACATCGCTTCCTGCAGCGTGGTGATCCCGATCCGGCACCGCTCCTCGCCCTCGGCATCCCCGCGCTGCTGCAGCCAGGCTGGGGCAGCCTGCAGGTCGTGCCGCCGTTCGAGCACGGCCGCATAGAAGTTGCTGGCGACGGCGAAAACGGAGAGGACGTGGCGGCAGCCCAGGCCGTCCCCCGCCATGCGGCCCACGTTGGCGTACGCTTTGGCGCGCCCGCCGCGGCCGAGGCGACCGATCAACTCCGCCTCGTCAAAGAGGATGACCCAGCCGGCCATACCCTGCATCCGGGCCAGGAAGTCGATGAGCCGGAAGTAGTCGCGGGCCTCACGCTGCGCCGAGAAGCGGGCGACTTTGAGCGGCTCGCGGAAGTTGGCGCGGTGGATCCGCTTGAGATCGGGCAGCGACAGGTCGATGCGGGCCAGATCCTGTAGGAGCGCCTCGGTCGCCTCGGTGCTGCTGCCATCGATCAGGTTCTTGATCACCCCGTACAGCTTGGGGTGGAGTTCGTCCTCCGCGAACCGGAGCAGCCGCCGCGCCATCTCGCTCCCGGCGGCGATGTCGGCGACCAGGCGCTCGATACCGGGTTGGCTGGCTCCTGGCAGGTAGGTCTCGGCGATCAGCTTCGGGTAGACGCGGTCCAGACGGTCGAGCGGGGTCTCGCGCGTCAGCGTCACCTCGCTGACCAGAAAGCGGCGCTTGGCCGCGAGGTGCCAGATCAGGCGCATGGCGTGGGTCTTGCCGTCCCCGTAGTTCGCCTGCACGACGAGCGCGCGGCTGCCGCGCTGCTCCGTCGCGTCCAGGGCCGCCTCCGCCCGCTCCGCCAGACGCCCGCGGCCGGCCTGGAGCGGCGCCGCCGAGACGGGGAGGGGCACGCCGCTGCGCAGGTGCTCGATCATCCGCCGCGCCGCCGCCGCCCCTTCATCGGCCGGCGGCGGCAGGAGCCAAGGTGTGCTGCTCACGCCGCGCCACCCCCTTGCCCGCGCGCGGCCACCTCGAGCACGGCCTCGATGCTCCGCTTGACGGGGGATATCGATGCGTCGCGGGCGGCCCGCCATTCCGCCTCTGCCGCCGCCATGGCCATCGTCCGCAGCCCCTCCGGGGCGTCGGGACGCACGCGGCACAGCCAGGCCGTCGCAAGTTCGCTCCGGGCGCTCGGCGAGGCGGTCCAGAGCCGCTCGAGCACGATCTCGTCGGCGAAGCGGTTGATCTCGGCGGTGGCGACCTCGTTCTGCACGCGCAGGGCCAGAGCGGGGTAGGAGGCGACGCCGTACTTGCCATGGCTGAGGATCTCCGGTGGGCCGGCCAGAACCAGCAGCAGGCCCGGCAGGGCCGCCACGTCGTCCACAATGGCCCGCAGGCACTCGAAGAGGTCGTCGCGGCGCTGGCGGGTGTAGCGAAGCAGGAGGGCGGGCTCAAGGGCCGGGGGCGCGGTGGGACTCAGGATGGTCTCCAGGCGGTCGACAGCAACCAGCAGGCCCGGCCTGCCGGCCGCGCGCGCAAATTGCAGGAACGAGCGCAGCCACAGGCGCCCCGTGTAGCGGTCGACCGGCCGGCGCACGCGCAGGCGGTTGCACTCGCGGGCAGAAACCCGGCTGCCGCGGACCCAGGCGTCCATGAGCAGGAGGTCGTCGCCGCCGCCCCAGAGCAGGCGCTGCAGCCAGCGGACGAGCCCCGTGGCGTATCCGCGGTCCAGGTCCGGGTTGGCGATCAGCCGCGCATGCAGGGCCTCGTCGACCCGGACGCGCAGGGGCGCCTCGGCGTGGCCAGCGGCCCGGGCCCAGGCGGCGAGGTCGGTCGCCTCATCCAGCACCACGCCCTCGTAGCCAAGGTCCGCGCACATGCGCACCGCGAAGGCGCGGCCGAGCGCGGGCAGATCACACCCGCCGACGGCGGCGCGGTAGAGGTGGTCGAAGCCCCAAAGGGGGTCTCGGGTCGCGTCGATCGCGGCGACCAGGTAGCCAAGGCCGCCTGCCGTGCCGGCCAGTTGGCGCAGAAAGTGTGTCTTGCCGGCCCCCGGCGCGCCGAGGACGAACTTCAGCTTGGCGCCCCCTTCGGGCAGCAGCCGCTCGAGGTGCTGCACCCTCAGAAACGCCCGCTGTCCGCAGGGGTCGATGTCCGTGGGGCTGGCTGCGTCCGCGGCCGCCTGCTCAAGCACGGCCGCCCGCCGCCGCCGCGGCGGCTTCGCCCGCCGCTTGTCCAAACGGCTCCAGCAGCAGGCCGCCCAGCCGGTCGGTGCCGCCGCGGCCCGTGGGCACCTCGAACGCCGTCCCGCCCGCATCGCGCTGGTCCGTCAGCACGATCCGCCACGGCTCCACGACCATGGGGTTGAGGCGGAACCGGTACAGGTCGAATGCGAACTGGTCGCGCGTATAGGCGCCGCGGCCGAAGTTGCCGAGCGCGAATAGCCCATACACGTCCACCAGCTTCACCGTCCGCCGCGCGGCGGCCCCCCCCTCCCCGGCCAGCGCTTCGTACGCCTTCACCAGCGATCGGCCGAAGCGCTCGTGCTGGAAGCCGCCTCCGAAGATGCGGTCGCGCTCGCGGCGAACATCTTCGGCCAGTGCCGCCGGCCGCAGCCGGTAGCTCGACCGCCGCCCGAAGAGCACCCGCTCCTCGTGCAGGCGAACCCGGATGGTGAACGGGAACAGGTGGTAGTCGGGATGGACGCCCTGGACGGCCAGGCCCTGATCGGCGCAGGCCCGGGCGAAGGCCGCCGCCCACTCCGACTCCTCGTCCGCCGCCGCGCTCGGCTCCGCCGGCATGGCGCTGAAGGCTTCCACGGCGGCATGGAGGACGGATGCCGCCTCTGCCGCCTCCGCCGCGCGGCTGGCCAGGTCCGCGGCCCGCCGGCGCAGGTCGTGCAGGTCGAGGGCGCCCGCAGAACGCAGGCAATGCCGGGCCAGTTTGACCGCCTGGTCGTGCAGGCTGGTCGCCCGGCGCGCCGCCTCGCTCACCTCCGCGTCGAACCGCTCCGTGAACACGTTCGATCCCTCCAGGTCATGGTGTGCATGGGTTTCGCGTCCATGGCGCCATTCCCCTCGCAAGAGCGGGTGGCATCATCGGCCAGTCCCGCAATCATCCCCCTTCCGGTTCCTCCACGACGGGAAAGCCATAGCCCGTGAGCACCTCCAGCGCCCCGTCGCCATCGAGTTCCCGCGCCGCGTGCAGCTCGCGCTGCAGTTGCCGCGGCAGGTGGCGGCCGAACTTCGGTAGTCGCAGCGCCGAGTCCGGCAGGTACGCCATGGCCCGACTCACCATCTCCGCCGCCGAGGGCGGGTGGGCGGCCGCCGCCGCGAGCCAGGCAGGTGCGTCGGCCCGATGGTCTGCAGCGGCCACGCCGCCCCACACCGTCGACGCCCATGCTCCGCCAAGCTCGGCGCCCAGCCAGAGCGCCAAGGTCGCCGCCGCTCGGTCCCCGGCGAAGGCATGCCACTGCGTCCGATCCTCGGCGAGGGTGATCGGGCGCTCCACGGCGCTCAGCCCGATCCGGGCCCATGCCGGCCGCAGCTCCCCGAGGACGGCGGCCCCGCGCTGATCGAGGTACGGGTAGGTCGCTCCCCCGCAGAGCACGTCCGCCATCGCCCGGCGCACGCGGCCATGCACCCGCCAGGGCGAGGGCACGAAGACGGGCGGCTGCTCGGACCCGCCCGGCCGCACCTCAAACCGCCGGCGGGCGGCCTCGCGCGCCACGATGGTCCAGATCCGCCCGGCCAGGATCAGGGAGGCTCCCGGCCGATAGATGGGCAGGGGTGGCAGCTGGCCCAGGAGCCGCGGCCCCGCGGCGACCTCCCACGCCTCGGAGTCGTCGAAGACGCCGAGGAAACGCCGGTCGGCGGCCAGGCGCGCCCCAACCGGTCCGGCGAGCCAGAGTCCCAGATCCCCGCTGTGTCCCGGCGCCAGGTGGCCATGCCTCAGCATGTGGTCCAGCAGGGCCTCCGGCACGCCGCTGCGGTCGGCCGGTCGCGAGCCGCGTTCAACGGCGATGGCCACAAGTTGATGCCAGGTCACGTCGTGGCGCGCAGCGACGGATTCCGGCGGCTCCAGCCACCCCTCCCGCAGCAGTTCGACCACGGCCACGGCCTGGACCAGCCCTGCCTCGGTGCTGGCATAGAGCTGGCCCGTCCGCGCCCGTCCCGGCCGCCGGCCGCTGCGTCCCAGGCGCTGGCGCAGCCCCGTCACGCTGCCCGTGCAGTCCACCTCGACCACGAGGTCGCAGTCGCCGACGTCGACCCCCAGCTCCATCGTGCTGGTGCAGACGATCGAGCATGCCTGCGGCCCATCGCGGAGGGCCGCCTCCGCCCGTGCCCGCTCGCGGGAGTGCAGGGACCCATGGTGGGCGAGGTAGCCGTCGGGGGTGCCCGCCATACGGCCGAGGCCGAAGGTGAGCGCCTCGACCCGCGCCCGGCTGTTGCAGAAGATCAGCGCCTTGCGCCCGGCGGTGACGCGGCGGAGATCCGCCTGCACGCCGTCCGGCGCATAGCGCAGGTGGAGGCGGGTTGGCTTCGCCGGCCCGCCTCCCGCGCAGACGGCGACGGGCTCGCCGAGGAAGGCCCGCGCCGCGGCAAGGTCGCTCAGCGTGGCCGAGAGCGCGACTCGGCGCGGTTCCACCTCCGTGTAGCGCCGCAGGCGGCGCAGGAGCGAATCCAGTTGGATGCCGCGTCCGGTGCCAAGGAAGGCGTGAAGCTCATCGACGATGACGAAGCGCAGCCCGCCGAACAGGCGGGGCAGGTGCAGCGTACGGTGCAGCAGCATGGACTCAAGCGACTCCGGCGTGGTCAGCAGGATGCCGCCGGGCGCGTTTTGGGCGCGCGCCTTGCGCGCGCCGGTCACGTCCGAGTGCCAGAGATGGACCTGGGCGCCGATGGGGGCCGCCAGGATGGCCAGGCGGTCGCGCTGGTCGTTGAGCAGCGCCCGCAGGGGCGCGATCCCCAGCGCGAAGAAGCCGGAGGTGCGCCCGGCCTCCTCCAGGTGCGAGAGGATGGGCAGGTACGCCGCCTCGGTCTTGCCGGACGCCGTGTCGCCCGCGATCAGGACGTTGCCCTCGCCGCCGCGGATCGCGCGGATGGCTGCCTCCTGGACGGGCCAGAGCCCGTCCCAGCCAAGCTCGTGCAGCACCTGTTGCATGCTCGGGCTCAGCAGCTCCCATGCCGCGTTCACGAGATCGTGACGAAGCGCTCGTCGTCCCCCGCGTCCCCTTCCTGCAGGGGCACCTGGGCGGCCGCGCGGCGGAGCAGGTCGCCCACCTCCAGGTCGGCGTGCTGCTGCACGAGGTTGCAGAGCTGCAGGAAGCCGCGGACGGCCTCGCGCGCCGTCAGATGCTGGGCTGCGCCCGGCCGGGCGAGCAGGTCCTGCAGGAAGGCCGCCGCATCCTCGCCGCGGAGGCGGCTGGGCCCGTAGTAGGTGCGGTGGAGCCCAAGCACCTTGTGGAGCAGGGCCAGCAGCTCGCTCGGATCCAGGGGGCGCAGCGTCATCACCGGCTGGGCCAGGTCGCGATGGTCCGCGTCCGCCAGGTGGTTGGGGGCGAGCCGGCTGCGCAGGGCCGGGTCGGCCGCGAGCCCCCGGTACGGGTCGGTCAGCAGCTCGGGCGGACCGGCCAGGTACACGGCCAGATGCGGTGCATCGCCTTGAAGCGTGGCGTTGAGCAGGCGCAGGACCACCTCGTAGTTGCGGGCACGGGCCTCCGTCTGCGCCAGCCGGTACAGGTGGACCGCCTCGTCCAGCACCACCACCAGGCCGGCGTAGCCCGCCGCCGCCGCCAGCATGGCCAGCAGCCGCAGCCGCTCATACCAGTCGGCGTCGCCGGGGGGCGCAGCGCCGGGTATGCCGAGCGAGACCCGCGCCTCGGCCGCGCTCCGCATCTCCCCGCGCAGCCACCGGGTGCAGGCCGCCGCGCGCGCGTCCTCCCCGGCCAGGGCGGCCTCGTAATAGGCGCGCAACACGGCAGCGAAGGCCGGCCCGCCCGCCTGCCCGGCCAGCTCGCCAAGACTGGTTCCGAACTCCCGGTTGAGGGCGGCGGCCATGGCTGGCGTGCGGTCTTGCCCATGTCCGCCCATGCGGGCGAGCGTCCGCTCGCGGACGCCTTCGGCCCAGCGGTCGAGCAGAGCCGGGAGCGCCCCGCCGTCCGGCCGCGCGGCCGAGGCCAGGCGCGCCAGCAACTCGCGGTAGGTCGCCAGCCCCTTGCCGTCGCCAGTCAGCCGCAGCCCTGGGCCGAGATCGGCGTCGGCGACCAGAAACCCCTGCGCCAGCGCCGCCTGCCGGGCCAGGGCCAGCACGAAGGTCTTGCCGGCACCATACGGCCCGAGGATGAGCTTGAAGGCCCCGGCGCCGGCTGCGACAGCCTCCAGTTCGCGGAGCAGTTGCCGAACTTCGCCGACGCGGCCCACGGCGAGATGGTGCAGGCCCGCGCGTGGCACGACGCCGGCCTGGAGGCTTTGCAGGATCGCCTGGGCCTCACGGGCGTTGGGTTCGGCCGCTGCAGACACCCCCGTTCCGTGAGAGACCGACCTGGCCGTTCGCGCACCAGGTCCGCGCCTCGCCGCCGGCATCGATCTCCTCGAGCACGGAGGCAGGCAGACGGCCCCAGGCCCGGACAAAGGCGCCAAACTCGGCCAGGGTCAGGGCCTTTTCCTCCAGCAGGGCCAGCGCGGCGCGCGCGACCTCCGAAAGGCCCGTGGGGCCGCCGGTCGGCCGCATGACGGCTGCCAGCATTTCGGCCGCGCTGTCCGCGCACGGGGCTGCCGTCAGCTCGCGGGCAGCCATCGGCTCGTCAGGGGCCCACGTTGCGGCGAGCGCCTCGGCGTCACGCAGGTGGCGGGCCGCGGCCGCCGCGTTCAGAGGCGCGGCCGGCGACCGGATCCCTGCCGCCGCCGACCTCAGAAAGGCCTGCAGCCCGACTGGCAGCGCCGCGAAGTCGGGCGGCGGCTCACCCACAGCGCCGGCCAGCCATGCAGCCACGTGGTGCAGGACAAGCCAGCGGAACGGATAGCGGAGATCCGGCCGCTCCGGCGGCCAGGGCCCGCCGTTGCAGATCTCCTCCCAAGCTGTCCCGCGGGCAGCCGCCCACAGACGGCCGGCGGTGTGCAGCCGCTCTTCCAGGGGGCCGACGGCTTGGCTCACGTGCGGAAGTTCGCCATCCGCACCCGCATCTCCCGCCAACAGGTCCGGCGGCGCCCACGGGTCGAATATCCCGCCATGCCCAGCCTGGGGTCGCTGATCTTCGGCCGCCGGCTGCGCACGGCGGAAGCGCAGCACGAGCGCCTCTCCGTCTGGACCGGCCTCGTCGTCATGTCCTCGGACGCCATCTCCTCGGTGGCGTGTGCAGCCGACGAGATCCTCACGGTGCTGGCCGGCGCCGGTGCGCCGCTCCTCTTCGCGCTGCCCGTGGCCGGCGTCATCGTGGCCATGCTGGGCGCATTTCTCATCGGCTACCTGCGGGTGATCGCCACCCATCCGCAGGGCGGCGGCTCGTTCCTGGTGACCCGGTAGAACCTGGGCGACCTGCCCAGCCTGGTCGCGGTGGCCGCCCTGCTGACGGACTACACCCTCACGGTTGCGGTCTCCCTGACCGCGGGCGTGCAGAATTTGGCCGCGGCCGTCCCGGCGCTGGCGCCACACATGGTGGTGCTGGACCTGATCTTCCTGGCTGGCCTGACCGTGGTCAACCTGCGCGGCCTCCGCGAGGCGGGCTCCCTGTTCGCGGTCCCCACATTCGAATTCGTTTTTGCCGCCTACGTCACGATGGGTGCGGTGGCCTACCGCCTGGTGGTTCAGGGTCATCCGGCGGCGCTGCCGCGGCAGGCGCCGGCGGCCCCGGCCCATGCGATGACGCTCTGGATCTTCCTGCTTGGCCTTCAGCAACGGCTCGACCGCTCTGACAGGCATCGAGGCCATCGCCGACGGTGTCCCCGTCTTCCGTACGCCCGCCACGGTGAACGCCCAGCGCGCCATGGCGGCCATGTGCGCCATCCTGGCTGCCCGCCTCCACCTCCACCCCACCGCCAACCAGACGGTTCTGGTCGACCTGGCGCGGGCGGCCTTCGGCTCGAGCTGGACCTTCTTCCTGCTGCCGGCCTTCACCATGGCCATCCTGCTCATGGCGGGCAACACGTCGTTCGCGGACTACCCGCGCCTGTTCTCCTGGCTCGCGCGCTTCCGCTACGCCCCCCGCCAGATGGCCAACCGTGGCGACCGCCTGGCCTTCAACAACGGCATCCTGCTGCTCTCGGTCGCGGTTGCGGTTCTGATCGTCGCCTTCCACGGGTCGGTTGCGGCCCTGATCCCGCTCTACGCGGTGGGCGTATTCACGGCGATCTGTCTCAGCCAGACGTCGATGACCCTGCGCTGGCTGCGCGATCGGGGGCATGGCTGGACCCGCAACGTGCTGGCCAACGGCTTTGGCGCGGTCCTGGCCGGCGTTGGGCTGCTGGTCACCATCGTCACGAAGTTCACCGAGGGCGCGTGGGCTGTGGTGGCGTTCGTGCCGGTCCTGGTGCTGGTGCTGCGGGGTGTGCACGCCCACTACAGCCGGGTGGGCATCCGGCTGGCCCCTGCCGACCGACGAGGCGGCCGCGCTTACAGCGGTCTCCCAGTTGGGGCGTGAGATCGAGCTGCCGGCCATCGTGGTCCCGGTGGGCGGCGTCCATCACGGCCAGTGCGGTGGCCCTGGCGGATCGCCTCGCCGCGGATGTCCGCACCGTCTATTGCGCCGCCGAGCCGGCCGACACCACCCGCATGCGCGCGGAGTGGGCACGGCTCTATCCCGGGCGGGAGCTTGTCATTCTGCCCTCGCCGTACCGGTCCATCGTCGAGCCCCTGCGCCAGTATGTCCGGGATCTCCGCCGCGAGCAGGCCGGCCGCCCGGTCGTCCTCGTCGTGCCGGAGGTTGTGCCGCGGCAGTGGTGGCAGCACGCCCTGCACAACCAGACGGCCCTGTTTCTGAAGGGCGCAGTTCTCTTCGAGCCCGGGGTCTATGTCCTGAGCGTTCCGTACCGGCTCTAAAAGGGGCGCTGATATAGAGGATTCGCCAGCGCGCATGCACAAGGGGCGGTTGCGCGATGGCCAACCGACCACCACAGGGAGTGTGGCGGTCTGTGCCATCCTCATTAATCAGGCCCTTCGAGGTGGTTGCGTTGAGTGGGCGGTCCGCAAAATCAGTCCGCGGTCCCGGCCATCTCGGCGAGCTTTTGCACGGTCGCCCAATTGCGTGTGGTGGCGGTGACCCCGAGCCGTCGCTCGAAGAACGCGTTATGGAGCTTGGTCTCCCCGTAGCCGCCCGGGCAGTGGAGGTAGACCTCGCGGCCGGCCAGGATGAACTCGTCGGGCCCAGAGTCGGCGGCCGGCGCCTCCCTGGTCGGCTCGGCCGCCAGGAACGTCACGTGCAGCCGCTTGGGGTCCGCCCCCTGCCCAGGGAAGGGGTTGGCCGCCACCACGGCCGCCATTTCCTCGGTGGTGCGCAGCAGCACGGGCACGGCCAGAGCCTTCGCCAAGCGGGTGCCGTCGGCGGCCTCGCCGCGGAAGACGACGTTCCCGCTCTGGATGTACGTGCGCGCCTCCGCAAGGCCAAGGCTCGCGCAGACCGAGCGCAGCTCCTCCATGCGCAGGACCCTGCCCCCGACGTTGACGCCGCGCAATAGGGCCACATAGGTGGTGGTCAAGGCTCCATCGTCCCCTTCGCTCGGACTCAGGCGTAGGCGCTCAAGTCGGCGCCAGGCGGCAGACTTCGCACGTGGGGTTGGCCGTCACGTTGTCTCCTCCTCGCGCAGGCCGGCGCAGGCAGCCGCCAGCACCAGCATGACCGCCGCCGGCAGGTCGAAGTGGGCCCCCGCCTCCGACTGCAGGTAGGCCGCGCCAACGGTGGCCATGGCACCCGCAACCCAGATCAGAAGCCCCCAAGGTGCCGACCGCCGGGCCGGGGAACCTGCGGCCAACAGGTAAAGCGCCGCGCCGAGGAGGAGCAGGGCCGCCATGAGCGGCAGGAACCCGAACGCGGGCACCGGGACCCGGCAGCACCCGGCGGGCAGCGCGGCCAGGTCGGCCACCAGCGGCTCAGGCTGCGGGATGCCGAGGCCGGTATGCGGGTTCCATGGCCCCCCGGCCTCCGTTTGCAGAAAGGCGCTCGGATCCTGGCGTGCCACCGCATACAGGGCGGCCGGCGCCGGGACCGCCAGGGGGGGCAGGCCGCGGCCCGCCCGCAGCTGGTCGGCCAGGGCCCATAGGGCCGCCCACTCCGGCGTCGCGGCGCTGGTGCCCTCCATGTCGACCCAGCCGCGCACGTAGGTGACCAGTCCCGGCGCGCCCGCCAGCCAGGCCACATCCGGCACGCCGCGCCAGCGCGACGGAGCCGGGCTCTGCCAGGCCGGCCGCGACGCCACCCAGTCCGCATAGCCGCCGCCGCTGAAGGTCCATGCCCCCCAGCCGCCGCCGGGCGAAGCGGCCACCCCGCCCACGGCTGCCACACCTGGCATCAGGGCCGGTAGCCCGAGTCCCTGGCCGCCGTCGCCCGTGCTGACGAAGGTGGGGTAGTCCTGGATCGGCGCCCATCCCAGGCTGAAGCCGATGCGGGCCGAGGCCACCGCCCACGGCCCGGCGGCGACTGCCGACACGGAGACCACGTCGGGCCGGAAGTCCGCCAATGCCTTGCGCAGCTGCGCCTCGCCCGTACTGAGCCCGGGTATAACCCAGATGATGACCCCGAGGGTGGCGCCAGGGGCCAGGGCGTGCGCCCACTCGACGTCCAGCATGGTTTCATCGGCCGCCCGCCGTGGCGGCAGGGTGCCGACGCTGGCGTTGATGACCTCCACGTGCGGCGCGGGGAGCCCGAACGCCTGGTCGAACTGCTGCAGCGCCGCCGGGTCGAAGCCGTTTTCGATCTCGACGAGCGCAATGCGCTCGCCATTCCCGTCCGGTTGCGACGGGACCCCGAAGGCGCTGCGGAACCGGGCGGGGGTCATGGCGTCGGGAAAGATCCGGAGGAGCGCCGCGAGATCGGCTGGGCCGGGCACCGAGGTGCCCGGTGGCGAGCCGGCGTGGACTGGCACCCGGTTGGCGAAGTCGAAGCCCGCTGGCGGCAGAAGGGCGGCAACCGCGCAGAGCACCAGCAGGGCCCGCAGTCCCAAGCGCCAGGGCTTCGCGCCGACCACCTCAGGCTCACCACTTCGCCACCGCAGGCGAGGAACCCCCGCAACCGCGGCGAATGCTCCGGGCGCATGGTCGAGATAATTTTTGAAACGCACGCGAGCACGACGGACAACGAGCAGGGGATCGCGACCGGCTGGCTGCCGGGCGAGCTCTCGCCCGCTGGCCGCGAGCAGGCCGTGGCCCTCGGCCAGCGCCGCGGGCGCTGGGCCGAAGTGGTGTTCACGTCTGACCTGCGGCGGGCCGTGCAGACCGCGGAGATCGCCTTCGCCGGGATGGTGATCCCCATTGTCCGGGACCCACGGCTGCGCGAATGCGACTACGGCGACCTGAACGGGTCGGACACCGCAAGTCTGCCCCGGCTGCGGCACATCGACGTGCCCTTCCCGAACGGGGAGAGCTACCGCCAGGTGGTGGCGCGCGTGGGCGAGTTCCTCGTTGACCTGGGCGCCGCTTGGGAGGGCCGCCGCCTCGTGGTGATCGGACACACTGCGACACGCTGGGCCATCGAACACCTGCTATTGGGCCGCGACCTCGCCGAGGCCGTGGCCGCGCCATTTGCCTGGCAGCCGGGCTGGGCCTTCCGCCTGCCGTGAGCCTTCACTTTCAGGCCCGCCCCCCACGTGCAGTGCCTCTGCCGTTCTTCGCGATGGGTCTCGCTGGCCTCCTGGCCACGCCGCTGGTGGCCCTGATCGACCCCGCCGTGGCGCTGAGCGACCACCCGGGCCCCGCCGGCCTTCTGTTTCTGCACCTCATCACCCTGGGGTTCCTGGCGCCGGTTATGATCGGCGCTTACTACCAACTGGTGCCCGTGGTGCTGGGGGCGCCCATCCGGCGGCCAGGCTGGGCACGGGTAATCTTCGCGGCCCTGGTTGCAGGCGTGTTCGTCTTCCTCTTGGGGTGGGGGGTGCGGTCGCCCGCGGCGATCGGCTGGGGTGGGCTGCTGACCGGCCTGGCGCTCTGGGGCTTTGTCGTGCACGTGGGCGCATCCCTTGTCCGCGTCCGGCGGCTGACCCCGACGGCGCTGGCCTTTGCGCTGGCCCTGGCTGCGCTGGCAGCCGTCGGGGTGCTGGGGCCCCTGCTGGCCCTGCGGATTGGCGCCGGCCTGCTGCCTGCGCACGTGGCCGCGGGCCTTGGCGGGTGGCTGCTGCTGACCATCATTGGGGCGACCTACCAGCTGGTGCCCTTCTTTGCCGCGGCAGCAGCACCCCCACGGTTCGGTATCGCGGCCGTCGTCCTGGTGGCCGTGGGGACCGTGGCGGCCGCCTTGGGTGCTGGAGTGTGGGTCGGTCTGGCCGGCTTGGCGCTGTGGGCCGCGGACCTGGTGCGCTTTGCGCGCAGTGGCCGCCAGACGCGGCGCGAGCCGGTCGTCCTCTATACGCTGGCGGCAGCCGGCCTGTTGATTCTGGCCGCTGCCGGCATCCAGACCGGCCTCCCGGCGCGGGTTCTGGTCCTGGCCGGCCTGCTGGCGGGCCCGGCCCTGATGGTCATGGGCCAGCTGCAGAAGATCCTGCCGTTTCTGGCAGCGCTAGATGCTCCGCCCGGAGCCCGGCCGAAGACGGAGCAGCTGTTCAGCCGCCAGGCCGCCGCCCGCCTCCTGCCCCTGGCGGCGGCGGGCCTGCTGGGCCTCGCCGTGGCTTCCGGCTTCGCCTCCGCGCTGGGCGTCCGGCTGGCGGCGACGGTGGCGACCGCCGCCATCGCCGCCTACCTGCTGCAGCAGCGGCCCGCCGTCACATCACGCTCCAGCCGGCGTCCGCCACCAGCGCGCAGCCGTTGACGAAGCTGGAGTCGTCCGAGGCCAGGAACAGGGCGATGCGGGCCAGCTCCTCCGGCTCTGCCGCCCGCGGGTTGGTCTCGGCCAGCTTCATCAGCTTGGCCGCCGCCTCCGCATGGGGCTCGCCGCCGAGGCCGATGGCCGTGTTGACGCCGCCGGGGCAGATGGCGTTGCAGCGGATGCCCTGGGTCGCGTAGTATGCGGCGATGTTCTTGGTCAGGCCGATCAGGCCGTGCTTGGATGTCGTGTAGGCCGCGCCGGCCACGCCGCCGCGAATGCCGCCGATCGAAGCCGTGTTGATGATCACGCCGCCGCCCTGGCGCAGCATGGCCGGCAGGGCCTTGCGGCAGGCGTAGAACGGGCCGTTGAGGTTGATCCCCAAGACGCGGTCCCAGACCTCATCCGGGCAGTCGGCCGCCGGGAGCACGCGGTCCATGACGCCTGCGTTGTTGAAGAGGACGTCCAGCCGCCCGTAGGCGGCAACGGCGGCGTCAACCATCCGCGCAACATCCGCGACCTGGGAGACATCCGCCACCACCGCCGTACCCGTGCCGCCCCGGCTCCGGATCTCGCCCAGCGCCGCCTCGATGCCGTTCGGCACGACATCGACCAGCACGACCCTCGCGCCCTCGGCCGCGAACAGCACGGCCGTGGCCCGTCCGATCCCCGAGCCCGCGCCCGTGATCAGGGCGACCTTGTCCTGCAGCTTTCCCATGATCCCACCCCCACTGAGGAGGGTAGCCCCCGCCAAGCCGCCTCCAACACGGCCGACCGGTCCGCAGACGTCGTGCCGTCAGGCCGTCCGGACGATGGCGAATGGGTTGGGGCGAAGGCGTAGGGGTGCGCTCAGCCGATGAAGCGGCCGATGCCGAATAGCGCCGCGAAGGCGACCAGCAGAACCGCGGTCTGACCCAGGACCGGGTTCAGTTCGGCGCCCCGGCGCCGACGGACGGACCGCACCATACCGATGGCCGCCGGCAGGGTGAGCCACGGTAGCCAGAACCAGCCCGTCCGGTCGAACAGCGGCAGCGCCTCCGCCAGCAGCAGCAGCAGGGCGTAGTGCACGCGGGTGGCCCCGGGCCCCATGACCACGGCCAGCGTGTTGCGCGCCGC
Source organism: Bacillota bacterium (assembly GCA_035533535.1). GTDB lineage: Bacteria > Bacillota > Sulfobacillia > RBS10-35 > JAJYVM01 > JAJYVM01. The sequence goes on from DATLTP010000107.1 coordinate 22,498, forward strand.
CACGCGGTCATGTTCGATGTCGCGCAGGTTGTTCACGACCAGGACCGCATCGGCCAGCAGCCCGACGGCGATCGCCGCCGCCAGCGCATCGATGCCGAGGCCCCGGCCCTGGGCATAGACGGTTCCGAGCACGGCGGCGACGCCGAAGAAGGCGAAGACGAACGCGTCGCCCAGGCCGTGCGCGCCGTAGGGCCACGGCCCGTTGCTGTATAGGACCGCGGCGGCGATGGCGAGCAGGCAGACCACGGGGATGGCTGGCCCGCTGGCGGCGCCCATGACCAGCGCGCCGGCCTCCGCCGCCGCAAAGGTGATGGCAGCGCCCCAGGCCACCGTGCCCGGCGGCAGGAGCCCCGCTTGCGTCACGCGCGTCGGCCCGATGCGCTCGCTGCGGTCGACGCCGCGCAGGAAGTCGCCCACATCATTGGCCAGGTTGGCGCCGATCTGCAGGAGAAGGGCGGTCACCAGGGTCACGGCCACCAGGCCCGCGTTCAGCGGCCCGCCCGCGTGGGCAACGCCGATGCCGGCCAGCACAGGCGCCACCGCTACGGGCAGCGTCTTCGGCCGCGACGCGAGCATCCATACCCGCCATCCCGGCGCCCTGCCGGACCGCCGTACCCGCACCGGGGCCCCCACACGCTCCTGGGCCGTCGACACAACGCGCCTCCTTGAACCCGCATCCGCGTAGGCATCCGCCCGCTCGGAACCTGCACTCCGCATCCGCGCGAGCATCCGCCCGCTTGGCCCCTGCACTCCGCAATCCGCGCGGGCATCCGCCCGCTCGGCCCCTGAACTCCGCGCTGGTGGCACCCACGCGGATCCCCGTGACAAACCCTCTCCCAGTTATACACGGTCCGCCGCCTTGCGGCGCACAGGCTCGGAACGCCAAAATACGGGGAGACATCGAGGTGATCGTCCCTCATGCGACCAAACGATCGGCCCGCCCATGCGCCGCGCTCGACCTCGCTGCAGCGCGGCGTCCTCAAGTTCGCCGAGGGCTCCGCGCTCATCGAGTGCGGCGACACCCGCGTACTCTGCGCCGCCAGCGTTGAAAACGGCGTGCCCCCGTTCCTCAGGGGCACCGGCCAGGGCTGGGTGACCGCCGAATACGGGATGCTCCCGCGCAGCACCCAGCAGCGCACCCCCCGCGAGGCCAGCCGCGGCAAGCAGGGCGGCCGCACCGTCGAGATTCAGCGCCTGATCGGGCGCAGCCTGCGGGCCGTGGTCGACACCGGCGCCCTCGGCGAGCGCACCGTCTGGATCGACTGCGACGTGCTCCAGGCCGACGGCGGCACCCGCACGGCCAGCGTGACCGGCGCCTTCGTGGCCCTCCTCGATGCCCTGGAGAAGCTGCGGGCCCGGGGCGACATCGCGCGCCTGCCGCTCACGGAGTTCCTGGCCGCAACCAGCGTTGGAATCGTGGAGGGCCAGGCTGTGCTCGACCTGGAGTACGCCGAGGATTCGCGCGCCGACGTGGACATGAACGTGGTCGCCACGGCCGGCGGCCGCCTCGTCGAAGTTCAGGGCACCGCCGAGCGCAACCCGTTCTCCCGAGCGCAGCTGAACGACCTGCTCGACCTCGCCCAGGACGGCATTGCCCAGCTGGTCGCCATGCAGCGGGCGGCAGTGGGGGAGGAGATCGCGGCCCGCGTCGGCCATGCCTGATCGGCTGGTGATCGCTACCCGCAACCCGGGCAAGCTGGCCGAGTTCGCCCGCCTGCTTGCCGGGACCGGCTGGATCGCGGAGTCCCTGCCGGCGGGCCTGCCGCCCGTCCGCGAGGACGGCGCCACCTACGCCGAGAACGCCGCGGCGAAGGCCCGCGCCGCCGCGGAGGCCACGGGGCTGCCTGCCCTCGCGGATGACTCCGGCATCGAGGTCGACGCCCTGGGCGGCTTCCCCGGCATCCGCTCCGCGCGCTGGACCGAGGGCGACGGCCCCACGGAGCTGCTGCTGCGTAGCCGCGACGTTCCACCGGAACGACGGTCGGCGCGCATGCGCGCCGCGATTGCGCTGGCCTGGCCCGATGGGCGCCTCGTGCTGGCCGAGGGCAGCGTGGAGGGGCGTCTGGCCCCCGCGCCCCGTGGCGCCCAGGGCTTTGGCTATGACGTCATCTTCGAGCTGCCTGATGGCCGCACCCTGGCCGAGGTCGCTGACGAGTGCAAGGACCGCATCGCTCACCGCGGGCGCGCCATGCGCGCCCTACTGCAGGCCCGCCCGCAGGGTCTCCAGGGCTGAGGTCAGCCCCGTGCCATCCGGGTCGGCCACTGGATCGTAGCCGACCACGCTGAGGGCAGCCAGCTGTCCGGTTGCGCGGGCCGCCCGCAGCGACGCCGCAATGTCCTGGCCGCTTGCCAGGTCCACGTGGACGGCCAGCGGGCCAGACGTGTGCTCCAGCCAGTCCAAGAAGCCGCCGCCCGTGCAGACGGCGGCTTCCGGCAGCGGATTGCGCACCAGGCCGTCATACGCCTCGCCGCGGAGCGCCGCCAGCCCAGGCCCCGGCTCGCCGAGCCAAAGCAGGCGCTCCGCCAACGCGCCGGCGGCCATGCCGGGGGCGGCGGCCGAGTCCCCAGCCAGCACCAGGGGTGTGTGTCCCGCGCGGCGCACGGCCGCGACCTCCTGCTGCAAGCGCCCGCTGACGCGGCTCCAGCAGCCGAGGGTGCCGGTGCTTCAGGTGGGGGTGGGCACGAAGGAGCGGCCAAAGAGCGGCAGCCCGCCCTCCGCCAGCCGCGCGGCCAGGGCCACGGGCCCGTAGGCGGCGGTTTCGGCGCCAGGCAGGGTGAAGCGGATGACGACGGCGAGGTAGGACGCGATTCAGAGTCACCCTCCCGCCTGCTTCCGCAGCATGATCGGCCGCGCTACCCGCTACCCGCTACCCGCTACCCGCTACCCGCTACCCGCTACCCGCTACCCGCTACCCGCTACCTGCTACCTGCTACCCGCTACCTGCTTGCCTGCTCGGCCAGGTAGCCCTCGACCTCGTGCCAGGCGCGGCGGATGTGGCGGTCCATCAGTTCGGCCGCTGCCTCGGCGTCGCGACGGACCAGGGCCTCGTAGATAGCCTGGTGCTCGGGCACAGCCTCGACGGCCCGCCAGGCATTGTGATACCAGCCGCACGAGCGCAGCAGGACCACGGCGGCCCAGACGCGGCGCCACTCCTCCAGGAGCAGGTCGTGCCGCGCCAGCCGGATCAGAGTCGAATGGAAGGCGTCGTTGCTGGTCATGGCCTCGCCGAGATGGCGGTTGTCCATGGCGGCGCGCCCGCCCTCGACAGCGGCCTGCAGGCACGCCAGGTCAGGCGCGTCGGCTGCCTCCGCCACCCGGCGCACGGCGTAGCACTCCAAGAGGGCCCGCAGGTCGTAGACCTCGGAGGCCTCGCGCTCGGTGAAGGTGCGCACGAACGTGCCCCGCTGCGGCTCGTTGATGACGAGGCCGTCGCGCTCCAGCTGGCGCAGGGCCTCGCGCACGGGCGTTCGGGAGACGCGCAGGGACTCCGCGATCTCCCGTTCGGAGAGGCGGCCGCCCAGCGCGAGGCTGCCCTTGAGCAGGGCCTGGCGGATGGTCTGGTAGACCTGGCCCGCAAGCGTCCGCTCCAGGTGGGCGTTGACCTCCGGAAAGGCTACGGCCGCGTGCCTCCTCCCCAAGCATCCTGTCAAATCGGGTCGGATGGTGCAACGTCAGCCGATGGCCAGCCGACCGTCGGTCAGGACCGGCCGCCCGTCGAAGGTGACGCTCGCATGGTCGAAGATCATGTCCATGTGGATGGGGCTGTACACATCCCCGCCGATCGAGCGGCTGTCGCCGATGGCCACATGGGCCGTGCCGAGGGCCTTCTTGGCCTCGCGCAGGGTCTCGTAGGGGCGGCACCAGCCATTGGTGCCGAGGGCGAACTCCGCGATGTTGGCGGCGGACTCGCCGTTTTCCTCAATCATGCGCATGACGGCCTGGGCCTCGCGTCCTCCGTGCGCGGCCGCGACGCGGCCGCCCCGAACCTCCAGCCGGAAACTCTCGCGGCGGTAGCCGAGGTCGTGGCGCTCCAGGAGGAAGGGGTCGACGAGCAGGCCCTCGGCCGTGCCCTCGACGGGCGCGAAGGCCAGCTCGCCGCCGGGCAGGGAGGCGAAGCTGCCGGCGTAAAGGGCCTCGCCGATCAGCGGGACGGCTGGCCGGCCGGCCACGCTCACCGTCAGGTCGGTCCCCCCGGCCGTGGTCATGCGCGCCTGCTTCACCCCCTTGGCCAGATCGACCAAAGCGTTGGTGACGCGGGCGACCTCGGCGTAGTCGGCCAGCAGCCCGCCCCGGGTCATCATCTCCTCCGTCACCCCCCACATCTCCACCAGCCGCACGCCCTTGGCGGCGGCGGCCCGGAACGCGTCGGTGTGGACGAGGGCGTAGGTGTCCTGCAGGATCACGGCCTCGGCGGCCTGCATGGCGGCGGCCACCGGCGGGGCGGGCTCCTGCCCGCCGACCGTATGGGGGAGCATGCGGATGACCATCGGCAGGCCGCCGGCCGCGCCCACCACGGTTGCGAGGACGTCGGTGATGGCGGAGGACCGGTCCGTGTCGGTCACGATGCAGACCCGCTCGCCCGGCTTGACGCCGAGCACGGTCTCCACGATGCGGCGGGCCGTGAGCGCCATCTGAAACACGGGGGGACCTCCCTTCAGGCTTGCAGCGCTGCCAGGACCTCTCCCGCGGCGGCGGCTGCCGGCAGGCCACGGATCGCCTGCAGGGCCCTCCTTGCCCGCGGGCTCGTGAGCGCGCACTCCGCGCACTCGGTGAACTTGGCGTCCAGGTCCGCCGGGCGCAGGTCATTCCCCGGGTAGCCGCGGGCCCACTCCGCCTCGCCGTCGATCACCCGGCCGCCAGTCGTGGTCACGTGGACCCGCGAGCGCACGTGCTGATAGCCCATGGCCTCCAGCTCCGGGTCGACCACGACCTGCACCCGGGGCAGAAACGCCTGGATGGCGGGGTCGTTGACCGCCGCGTCGGTGAACTCGCTCAGCCCGGCCCGGCGGCGCAGGACTCCAGTGGCCATGCAGTACTCCAGGCTGAACTTGGCCTCCAGCTCCGTGCGCGGCCGGCTGTAGATCAGGGCGTTCGGCACGTTGGAGTTGGTGCCCACGATCACCGAGGCCACGTCCGCCGGCTTCAGGTCGTGCTGGCGCACGATGTCGATGATCAGGTCCTGGGCGGGATGGGAGAGCGACCCTGAGGGGTAGGGCTTGATGGAGACGCCGGGGCTCAGGAGAAAGAACGGCCGGCCCAGGCGGCCGCTGATCTTGTCCGCGTCGAAGCCGCCGGCCGCCGCCCGGTAAAAGCCCCGCTTGGCCTCCAGGATCGTGGGGCTGGCCGTGAAGCCCGAGGCCGCCAGCCTGGCCGCCAGCAGGCCGTTGTGGCCGGCCCGGCCAGAGTGCAGGGGCTTCGTCATGGTGCCGAAGTTCTCGCGCAGGCCGGAGGCCATGCTGGCCGCGATGCCCAGGGCCGTCGCCATCGTTTTCGGGTCAAACCCCAGCAGGCGCCCGACCCCGGCCGCGGCCCCGATGGTGCCGATGGTCCCCGTGGAGTGAAACCCCTCCTGGTAGTGGCGTGGGTTGGCGGCATCCGCCACCCGGCAGGCCACCTCCACGCCGGCCACGTAGGCCGTGACCAGCTCGCGGCCACTGCTGCCGCCGGCCAGGGCGGCCACCGCCGAGAGCACCGGCACGGACGGGTGGGTGAGCAGGCCGTACACCGCCTCGGGCGATGTGGAGAGCTGCGTGTCGTCATAGTCCAGGGCGTGGCCCGCCACGCCGTTGTAGAGGGCGGCAAGTGCCGGGGTGCGGCGCTCTTGCGTGCCGAAGACGGGGGAGGGGCCCCCCTCCGCGCCGTAGACCTGGCGCACGATGGTGGCGGCCGGCTGGGTGCTGCCGGCCAGCATGACGCCGAAGGTGTCCAGGATGTGCTCCATGGCCACGGCCACGACCTCGGCCGGGATGTCCTCCCAGCGGATGCGGCAGGCGAACTCGGCAATTTCAGCGGTGACGCCCAACGGCTTGACCTCCTATGCGCGGGTCAGCGTGATGAGGGCCGATAGGTCGCCCTCCTCCTCCAGCCGCCAGAGCCGGCGCAGCAGGTCTTTGCCGCGCGGCACCAGGCCCAGGAATTTGGCTTCGAGCTCCTGGTCGGTTAGGGGGTTTTTGGCATGGCCGCGGTGGTGGCGGACCTCGACCGTGCGCTCGCCGCCGTCCGCCAGGAGCGCCGTCAGCCGCGTCATGGCGGCCTGCGGCCAGGCCGCGGCACAGGCGGGGTCGACCTCGACCTTCAGCCGGTCGGCAATGGCCCGCAGCCGGGGATCGTGGAGGTGCCCCTCGATCCCGGCCGCCGTCACGTCCCCCTCGAGAAGGGCCAGGGCCACCACGTACGGCAGGCTGTGGTCGGCGGTCTCGCGGGTGGTGGGCCGCCACTTCTCGGGGTCGCCCGCCATCACGTGCTCGCCGTAGGGGAAGGTGCCCAGCCGCCACGACGTGGCTTCGGGCGCCTCGCTGCGAAGCTGCACGGCCGCCTCGATGGCTGTCTGAGAGAAGAACCCGGCCGGGTACCGCTTCAGGTTGGCGTGGAGGATGGCGAAGTCGCCGCCAGGGCCCAGGTCTGGGGGCGCGAGGCGGCAGCCGAGCGCTGCGCAAAACCCGCCGCGTCCCTCGAACACCTCACCTGGCCCCGTCATGCCCGCCGCCGCCAGCCGCGCCGCAAACACGCCGTTCCGGCTGGCGTTCGCCGCCGCGCAGCCCTTCCACAGCGAGACCGTGCCCAGCCGCGTCTCCTCCAGCGCCACGTTGGCGACGGTCGCCAGGCTGATCGCGTTCGCCGTCTGCTCCAGCGTCAGGCCCATCACGCGGGCCGTGGCCGCCGCGCTGGCCATGACCCCGAACACCGGCTGGTCCCACAGGTGGTGGCCGAGGCCGGCGGCGTCCGTCATGCGGGCGTACACCTCATAGGCCAGGACCAGGCCGAGGATGACCTCGCGGCCGCCCGCGCCCACGCTCTCGGCCGCGGCCAGGGCCGCCGCCAGGTAGTCGCTGGGGTGGCCGACGCCGCCCGGGCCCGTGAACGTGTCGTTCAGGTCGAGGTAGCGGATCATGCAGCCGTTGGCGAACGCGGCCAGCTCCGGCGTGGTGCCGTGCAGGCGGGCGAAGGTGGTGGCCCCGCCCTGGCTCTGGCCGGCCGCGGCCGCCAAACGTTGGGCGATGGCCGCGGGCGGGGACTCCGCCGCCGCCAGGGCGCAGCCGAAGGTGTCGATCGCGAGCCGCTTCGCGGCCCGCACAACCTCGTCCGGGAGGTCCTCATAGCGGAGATTGGAGCTCCATCCCGCGAGACGGTGAAGGATCCGGTCCACGGAGAGCCCTCCTAACCGACGAGAAGCGCGGCGACCTCATCTTTGCCGATCAGCTCGGCGGCCGGGCCGGACAGGGCGTTTCTCCCGTTGGCCATCACGAAGACGTGGTCTGCGTGCTCCATTGCCATGCGGGCGTTCTGCTCGACGACCAGCAGGCCGACGCCGGTTTCCCGCACGCGGACGATGTGCTCCCACACCCGCTCGGCGTAAATGGGCGAAAGGCCGGCCGTCGGCTCATCGAGGATGATGACCTTGGGGTCGACCATCAGGGCGCGGGCCAGGGCCACCATGCGCTGCTGGCCGCCCGAGAGCTGGCTGGCCTTCTTCTTGAGGACACCGCCGAGGTCGGGGAACAGGGCGGTGACGTCGTCCAAGCGCTTCTTGATGTCGCCGCGGTAGGTGAAGGCGCCCATCTCCAGGTTCTCCAGCACCGTCATCTCCGAGAAGACATTCGCGAGCTGGGGCAGGTAGCCGATGCCCAGCCGCACGAGGCGGTAGGGGGGCTGGCCGGTGACCTCCTGGTCGTTCAGGCGCACGTGACCCGCCGCGATCCGCAGCAGGCCGACGATGGCCTTGGCCAGGGTCGACTTGCCGGCGCCATTGGGTCCCAGGATCACGGCAATGCGCCCAGCGTCCACGAAGACACTGGCCTCCTGCACAATCGGCGGACCGCCGTAGCCGACCACAATGCCTTCGGCACGGAGCCTACCCACCGGATTTCACCCCCCGAGATAGGCCTGGACGACTTCGCGGTTGCCCCGCACCTCGTCCAGCGACCCGCGGGTCAGCATCCGGCCCTGGGCCATGACCACCACGTCGTCGCAAACGCTGGCCACAAAACCCATATTGTGGGCCACCATCAGGAGGGTCACTCCCATCGCCGGCAGCTCCTTCAGCCGCTCGGCGATCATCTGCACGAGGGCGGGATAGACGCCGGCCGTCGGCTCGTCAAGGAGGAGCAGCTTCGGCCGGGCCATCAGGGCGCGGGCGATGTCCAGCAGGCGCCGCTGGCCGCCGGAGAGCGACCCGGCTGGCGCATAGCGGAGGCGCTCCAGTCCCACCCATGCCAGCAACTCGTCAGCGCGCTGGAGCAGGTCGGTCTCCTGCGGCCGCCAGCGGGGTGCGGCGAACAGCGCCGTCATCGGATTCTCGCCGACCTGGTCCTGGGCCGCGATCATGACGTTCTCGATCACGGGCAGGTGCAGCAGCTCCCGCGAGAGCTGGAAGGTGCGGACGATGCCGCGGCGGGCGATGCCCATGCGGCCCATGCCCGCGATGTCCTCGCCCTCGAAGAGGACCTGGCCGGACTGCGGGCGCAGGCCCCCGGCCACGACCTCGATCAGGGTGGACTTGCCCGCCCCGTTGGGGCCGATGAGGCCAGTCGACGCCTGCCGCCCGACGGTGAAGGAGCAGCCGTCGACGGCGCGGACGCCGCCGTAGGCGAAGTGCACGTCGCGGATCTCCAGGATGGACTCCGTGGTCATCGCGCCTCCCCCCGGCCATAAAGGCGCACCCGCGACTCGGCCAGCAGGCCACCTGGCTTGAAGCGGAGCACCAGGATCAGGGCGACGCCGATGACGATGGCGCGCACGGCGCCGACCAAGTCGGGCCGGCCGAAGGTGGGCAGAAACCGCGACGCCTCGTCGACGACCTCAATGATCAGGAAGGCGCCGAGAATGGAGCCGTTGTAGTTGGCGGTGCCGCCGATGACCAGGGCGGCCAGGAGCACGAAGGTCTCCAGCGGAAGGAAGGCGTTGGGGTTCCAGGCCCCGATGTACTGGATCAGCAGGCCGCCGGCGACGCCGGCCATGAAGCTGCCGATGACGAAGACCCAGACCTGCGCTTGGAAGACGTTCTTGCCAAAGGAGGCCGCCACGACCTCGTCCTCGCGTACGGCGCGCAGGACGCGGCCGAAGGGGGAGTGATAGATGCGGCGTGCCACCAGGTAAAAGACGCCCAGGCACAGGGCGCTCACGATCAGCATCACCACGGCGTAGCCGAGGCTCGAGAGCCGCATGCTGCCCGTGATGTGGGGCACGGCGAACAGGCCGTTGTCGCCGTTGAACAGGGGGATGTAGTTGTCGATGACGTCCCAGATGATGTAGCCGACGGAGACGGTCACGATGGCCAGGTAGTCGCTGCGCAGCCGCCTGACCGCGATCAGCACGACCAGCAGTCCAGCCGCGGCCGCCACGAGGCCGCCCAGCAGCAGGCCGACCGGCCACGGCAGCGACCACTGCAGGATGTAGACCTGGATGCCCACCCCTTGGGGCGGCGGCCCCATGGTCGTGACGGCGGCGATGTACGCGCCGATCGCGGCGAAGGTGTAGTAGGTGAAGTTGAGGATGCCCGTAAAGCCGTACTGGATGTTGAAACCCAGCACCATGATGGCGTTGATGCATCCCAGGGCCAGCGCGGCGACGAGGAAGTACATCATGTCAGTCCGTCTTCCCCCTCGTGGCGAAGATGCCCTCGGGCCGGAAGAGCAGCACCAGCACGAGGATGGCGAAGGCGATGGCGGACTTGTAGGCCGCATCCACGTACATCCCGGCGATCTCCGTGGCGAGGCCGATGATCAGCGCCCCCAGCATGGCACCGTAGGGACGGCCCAGCCCGCCCAGGATCACGGCCGCGAAGAAGAGGAAAAGCTCGTTGAAGCCCACGGTGGGCCGCAGCGTGTTGGTCTCGAGTACGAGCGCGACCCCGGCGACGGCGGCGAAGAACCCGGAGATCACCCACGTCCAGTTGACCAGGCGGCCGGTGTCGATGCCGCAGGCCAGGGCCAGGTCGGCATTATCCGAAGTCGCCCGCAGCGATTTGCCGAAGCGCGTGTACTGCAGGAGCGCGTGCAGCCCCAGGAGCAGCACGACGCTGGCGCCGATGATGGCGAGGTCGCCGGGGGTCAGGATCAGGGGGCCCAGGTGCAGCGCGTTGCCGATTGTGACGTTATAGGTGTACGCGCCCGTGCCCCAGATCACAATCACGGCGTTCTGGACGATGAACGACAGGCCCACCGTGACGATGACGAGGGTGATGACACGCGCCTTTTGCGCCACGAAGGTGCGGAAGAGGACCAGGTTACAGAGCAGGGCCAGCAGGCCGGTGGCGAGGCCGCCACAGATCACGCCCGTGGCGAAGCTCCCGCTGGCGTTGTCCACGGCGTAGGTGACGTAGGCGCCAAACGTCACAAAGTCGCCGTACGCGAAGTTGACGAAGTTGGTGACCCCGACCTGCAGGGTGAGGCCCACGGCGCCCATGGCGATCACGGCCGCGGTCACGAGCCCGAACCCCACCGACTCCAGAAACAGGTTGATACCGCTTCCCTCCCCGGTGGCGGGTGTGGGTACGGGAGGCGGGGGTGGCCCGCCTCCCTGTGCCGTTTACGAGCCTGACAGGGCCGACTGGATCTGCTGGGGAGTGAGGTTCGCGAGCTGGTCGACGCTGCCGTCCGTCTTGTAGTGGAAGATGGCGAACGGCCCGTAGACGTTGTCGTACTGGTCGAACTGGTCGGTGCTGGCCACGCCCTCCCATTGGATGGCCTTGCCCTGCTTGATCAGGCCGTAGCAGGTGGCGTAGTCGCCACAAACGGTTCCGCCCGTCTGGGCGTCGGGGAGGATGCCCTTGGTCCGCAGGTCCGTCATCTGCAAGGTGCCGGCCCGATCGGCGCCCAGCGCCCAGACCATGACCGCGTCGTACATGAACTCCGCGCCGTTCGGGGGCGTGTCAAGGCTCAGCTTGCTCTTGAGCATGTCGAGAAAGTGGGGGGCCGCCGTCATGCCGGTCGAGCTGGAGTTCACGATATAGATCTGCCCGGTGGCGACCTGCGCGCCTACGGATTTGAAGAACGTGTTCGTGTACCAGAGGTTGCTGCCGATCCAGGGCGTGGACAGCAGCCCCATCTGGCCAAGCTCGCCGAAGACCACGCCAGCGGTCTGCTCGTTGAACTGCGAGATGATCGCCTGCGGGTGGCCCGCGAAGAGCTTGGTGATCTCGCTGCGGTAGGAGCTCTGGTTGGCGGTGAACGTCACGTTGGCCGTGACCTGCATGCCCATGGCCTTGGCCCCGTCCAGCAGAGGAGGCACCAGGGGCTGCGAGCCGCTGCTGGCGCCGAACGCCAGGGCGATCTTATTCCAGCCCTTACTGTGGGCATACACCGCCATGGCGTCGCTCTGCTCCGAGTCCGACGGCGACATGCGGAAGAAGTATGGGTTGGTGTTCTTATCAAAGACGGAGCCGCCGCCGAACATCAGATCCGGGATGTTGGCCTGCTGGGCCAGCGGCAGGACCACGCCGGCCGTGATCGACGTCGGCCCGACGATGGCGGCCACATGGTCAACCGAGATCTCCTGCTGCGCTGCGGGCACCGCGTCCGCCGGGTCGGCGGCCGTATCCTGGCTCACCAGCTTCACCTGCCGGCCGAGAACGCCCCCGTTGGCGTTGATGTCGTCGATGGCCAGCTGGGCGCCCTCCTGCATGCCCTTGCCGAGGTCGGCCCGGGTGCCCGTGAGCGGCGCCAGCAGGCCGATGGTCACGGAGCCGGAGGAGCCGGCGCTGCTGGCGGAGGTGGTGGCGGCCGCGCTGGTGCTCGACCCGCTGCTGCTGCTTGCGCTGCCGCTGCTGTTGGCGGCGGCCGCGGTGCTCGACGGGGCCGCCGCCTGGCCGCATGCGGTCAGGAGGACCATTCCCCCGGTGAGGGCCGTAACCCCCAACCGCCTGGCCCACCCTGGAGCCATCGCCTTCCTCGCCTGAGCGCCCCATCTGGATGCCATGCGTGCGGGCCCTGCGGCGGCGGGCAATCGCATCACCCTCCTGACCCTTCCTGATCTTGGGTGGTATACATTGGACAACATGCCGGGCGAGTCCTTCTTTCGGAACGTGAATCCGCTCACATTCCGGAAGGAGACGGAGACCGCAGCCGACAACTCCGGACCCGACGAGGGGGAGTGAACGTGGACAAAGCCCCGGTGCGCGTGAGTTTGATCGGCGCCGGCCGCATGGGAACCCCCATGGCCCGGCGCCTGCTGGGGAGCGGGTTCCCGGTGACCGTTTGCGACCTGAACCCGGCCGCCGTGGCGGCGCTGGTCAGCGAGGGCGCGGAGTCGGCCCCGGATCCCGCGGCGGCGGCCCGTGCGGCCGATGTGGTCATCACGATCCTGCCGGACGGCCCGGCCGTGGAGCAGGCCGTCTACGGCCCCCGCGGCTTGGCGGAGGCCCTGGCGCCTGGCCAGTTCCTCCTGGAGATGACCTCGTCCCGCCCGGCCGTCACCCGCCGGGTCGCCGCCGATCTGAGCGCCAAGGGCATCCGGGTGGTCGACGCCCCCGTCTCCGGTGGCGTGCGTGGCGCCGAGGCCGGCACCCTCTGTGTGATGGTCGGCGCCTCCGCCGCGGACCTGGAGGCCTGCCGCCCGATCCTGGAGTGCTTCGGTCGCGACATTGTGCACGTCGGCGAGCACCCGGGCGACGGCGACACGGCCAAGACCCTGAACAACATGCTGTCCGCCATGACGATGTGGAGCGCCGCCGAGGCACTGGCCCTGGGCGCCAAGGCCGGCCTCGACCCCGCCCGTCTGGTGGAGGCCATCAACCATTCCAGCGGCCGCAGCAACACCACGGAGGCCAAGCTGCCGCGCTACGTCCTCCCGCGCCAGTTCAACGCGGGCTTCACCGTTGGGCAGTACCTGAAAGACCTGAACATCTGCCTGGGGCTGGCGGAGGAGACTGGCACCCCCATGCCGCTGGCCGAGATGCTCCATGAGCTGTGGGGCAAGGCCGCCGCTGGCGGCATGATGGACCGGGACCACACTGCCGTCGTGGAGTGGGTGCAGCGGATGTGAGGCGGGGGCCCCAGGGGCCGGAGCGCGCCATGGCGCCCGGCCCCGGCCCCACCCCGCAGCGGTGGCCCAGGCGCCGCCAGGGTCAGGGCGAACGAAGCAGGCACCCCCGGCCGCCCCCGCGCCTATCATGCTGCGTGGTTACGGGAACGGTCCCCACATCAGCTTCAGCGACTCCGGCCGCCGCGGGCGACCTCCGCGCCCTGCAGGGCCTCCCGCCGGGCGAGGTGGTCTGGGAGGGCGACATCGCCGCCGCCGGCCGCAAGTGGCGGCGCATCGTCGTCAAGACCCACGTCATCCGGCCCGGCGAGGACATCGCCGCGGTGGTCGCCCAATACGCCGGCCCACTCACGCGCCCCGGCGACATCGCCGTGATTGGCCAGAAGGCCACATCCATCGCTCAGGGCCGCCTGGTGCGCGAGGACGAGGTCCACCCCAGCCGACTGGCCGTCTTCCTCAGCCGCCGCGTGACCAAGAGCCCTTACGGCTATGGTCTCGGCAAGCCGACCACCATGGAGGTCGCCCTGCGCGAGGCGGGCGCCCCCCGCATCCTGACGGCGGCCGCCGTGCACCTGCTCACGCGCACGCTGCTGCACCGCACGGGCGACTTCTACCGGGTGGCCGGCCGGGCGGTGGCCGCCATCGACGGCACGACCGACTGGGCCCTGCCCCCCTACAACCGGTACATCGTGATGGCGCCCGACCGGCCGGACGACCTGGCGGCCGCCATCGCCGCCAAGCTGGGCGCCCGAGTCGGCGCCGCCATCGTGGATCTGAACGACGTGGGCAGCGTCGTGCTGGGCGCCTCGCCGGGCGTGGACCGGCGGCTTGTGGCGGAGGCGCTGCGCGACAACCCCCTGCGCCAGGGCGCCTACCAGACCCCGCTGGCGATCGTGCGGCCGCTCGGCCTGGCCTGGCGGGGCAAGAAGCGCCAGTAGCCCGCCTCCAAGGCGCGACGACCTCCGCTTCCGGCGCCTTGCGGGCGCCCCGTCGCGTGCTGCCGCGGAGAACAGGTTCCGGCGGATGCGCCCGAGAAGCCTGGGCCGTGGCAACTCGCAGGGCCGTGGTCGTCGGCGCCGGGATCATCGGGCTGATGTGCGCCCGCGAGCTGGCGCGACGCGGCCTCGCGGTGACCGTGGTCGACGGCGGGGAGCCCGGCGCCTCGGACGGGAACACGGGCCTGGTGACCCCGTCCTTCTCCGGGCCGCTGCCCGCCCCCGGCGCGATCCGCCAGGCAATTCGGCGGAACAGCCCCCTTGCCATCCCCCCGTCCTCGCTTCCCGGCCTGGCCGCCTGGCTGCTGCGCTTCGCCAGCCACTGCAACCCGCGCGCCTACATGGCGGGCCTGGAGGCCGTGGCTGCGCTGGCCCGGCCCACCATGGCCCTGTACGACGAGCTGGGCGGGCTTGCGTTTCAGATGCACAGGCAGGGGCTGCTCTTCGCCTTCCGGACGCGCGGCACGGCCTCGTACGCCCTGGCCGACCTCGAGATGCTGCACGGTCTCGGGTACGCCCGCCCACGGCCGGTGGGCCGTGACGAGCTGCGGGCCCTTGAGCCGGCCGTATCCGCGGACCGTGGCATCTTCGTGGAGGGGGAGCGCCACGTCCGGGCCGAGCAGCTCGCTGCGGCCCTTGCCAAGCAACTGCCCATCGTGCGGGGGACCGTGACCGGTTTCGTCCGGCGGGGCCGAACCGTGTGCGCCGCCCTGGCGGATGACGGACGGCCGATCGAGGCCGACTGCTTCGTGCTGGCGGCGGGCGTCCGATCCGGCGCCTTAACCCGCGCGCTGGGCTGGCGGCTGCCGCTGGCCGCCGGCCGGGGATACAGCCTGACGGTGGCGCAGCCGTCCCTCCGCCTGCGCCAGCCGCTCTATCTCGATGAGGCCAAGGTCGCCTGCAGCCCGTTCGCCGATGCGCTCCGGCTGGCCGGCACCCTGGAGCTCACATGCCCCGGCCGGCCGCCCGACCCGCGGCGCCTGGCGCTGCTGCGGCGCTCGGCGGACGCGTGGCTGCCGGGCTGGGACGCGGGCGCCGGGGTCGCAAGCTGGTCGGGGATGCGCCCCCTCACGCCGGACGGGCTGCCGGTGATCGGCGCCGTGCCCGGGTCCGACAACGCATTCATCGCCACGGGCCACGCCATGCTGGGGATGACGCTGGCACCCGTGACGGCCCGGGGCATCGCGGACCTCGTCTGCACCGGCGACAGCGACCTCCCGCTCGGCCCCTTTCGTCCGGCCCGCGCCTATTGATACGTGCCACCTGGCGCCCAGAACGCCGCGGACCGCGACTGCAGGGGCGGCAACGCCTCCCGCCGGGCCCCCGCCTTCGCGCCCGCGCCGACTGGGCCACGCCATGCGGGGGAAGACATTGGCCCCCGTGAGGGCGGGGGCCAGCACCGACCTCCCGGCACTCGCCACGGTGCGCTGGGCATGATGCCGACCTCCCGCCCGGCCCCTTCCACCCAGCCTGCACCTATTGACGCTGCTTCTCGGAGCGTGGTAGTTTCGCAGCACCCGAGGATCGGGAGCGCGCTTGGCCGGTGCCCGCAGTGAGCCGGGGGCAGTGGGACCCGGCGGCCGTGGCCCAGCGCATCCGCCCAGGAGGGCCCGCCCGATGAGGGCGGCGCGGCCGCGCGTTACAGCGGCATGAAGTGGGCCGGCGCACGTCCGGCCAATCGAGGTGGCACCGCGGGACCTCTCGCCCTTGCATGGCGAGAGGTCCTTTTTTATTTCCCCAAGGAGGGCTCGATGTGGACGAAGAGTTGCTGCTGGTCCCTGGCCCGACGCCGGTCGCGCGCGAGGTGGCCGCAGCCGGTTCCCGACCGATGGTCAACCACCGCGGGCCCCACTTCCGGGCGCTTCACGCCCGCGTCCAGGCGGGCCTGAAGTACGCCTTCCAGACGGACAGCGAGGTGCTGGTGTTCCCGTCGGCCGGCACCGGCATGCTGGAGGCCGCCCTCGTCAACTGCTTCTCGCCGGGCGACCGCGTGCTGGCGGCGTCGATGGGCGCTTTCGGGCTGCGCTTCGCCGAGGTGGCGCGGGCCTTCGGGCTGGAGGTCGACCTCGTGGAGGGGGAGTGGGGCCGCGCCCTGCCGCCCGAGGTCATCGTCGCCGCCATCCGGCCCGACACCCGCGGCGTCCTGCTGACGTTCAACGAGACGTCGACGGGGGCCCTGCTGGACCTCGAATCCGTGGCGCGCGCAGTGCGCGCGCACACTGACGCACTCCTGCTGGTCGATGCGGTGAGTGGTTTGGGTGGGGCCGACCTCAGGATGGACGCCTGGGGCTGCGACCTCGTCCTCGCCGCGTCCCAGAAGGCCCTCGCCGTGCCGCCTGGACTGGGGCTGGTCGCCGCTGGGCCGCGGGCTCTGGCCGCCGGCCAGCAGGCGCGTCTGCCGCGCTTTTACTGGGACTTCCGCGCCTATCACCACGGCGAGGTGCCTTACACGCCAGCGGTTGGGCTCTGGTACGCGCTCGATGCGGCGCTGGAGCGGCTGCGGGCGGAGGGGCTGCCTGCCGCGTTCGCGCGGCACCGGGAACTGGCGACGATGGTGCGCGCCGGCTTCACGGCCGCGGGTCTGCCGCCGCTGGTCCCCGAGGCCGAGTCCTCGCCCACGGTGACATGTCTGGTCGGACCGGAGGCGGCGCGGCTGGTGACCGAGCTCGAGCACCGCAACATTGCGGTCGGCGGCGGTATGGGGCCGCTCAAGGGCAAGGCGCTACGCGTCGGGCACATGGGGTCGGTCACGCGGCAGGACCTGCTGGCGCTCTTCGCGGCGGTGGACGAGATCCTCGGCACCCGTGCGCTGGAGGCG
Organism: Bacillota bacterium; assembly: GCA_035533535.1. Lineage (GTDB taxonomy): Bacteria > Bacillota > Sulfobacillia > RBS10-35 > JAJYVM01 > JAJYVM01. The sequence goes on from DATLTP010000107.1 coordinate 39,509, forward strand.
GTCTAGGCCATGGCACGCGTGCTGGTTGTGGAGCCGATCAGCCAGGCCGGGCTCGACGTGCTGGCGGAGCGGCACGAGGTCGTCTACCGGCCAGAGTGCGGGCGGGCGGAGCTGCTCCATCTGGTGGGCGATGCCGACGCCCTGATCGTGCGCTCCGCAACCCAGGTGGACGCCGAGGTGCTGGCCGCTGGCCAGCGGCTGCGGGTCGTCGGCCGGGCGGGCGTGGGCGTGAACAACATCGACGTCGAGGCCGCCACGGGGCGCGGAGTCGTGGCGCTGAACGTCCCCGACGGCAACACCATCGCCGCCTGCGAGCAGACCTTCGCCCTGATGCTGGCCCTGGCCCGGAACCTGCCCCTGGCGGCCGCGTCGCTGCGGGCGGGCCGCTGGGAGCGCGAGCGGTTCGTCGGCGTGGAGCTGCGGGGCAAGACCCTGGGCGTGGCGGGCCTCGGCCGCATCGGGCAGGAGGTGTGCCGGCGGGCGGCGGCCTTCGGGATGCGGACCCTCGCCTACGACCCGTTCGTGACCGGCGGGGACGTGCCGCTGGCGCCTTTGGACGAGGTCATTGCCGCGGCGGACTTCCTGACCTTGCACGTGCCCCTGACCAAAGAGACTCGCGGACTGATCGGGCGGCGGGAGCTGGCGGCCATGAAGGCGGGCGCCTTCCTCATCAACTGCGCCCGCGGCGGGTTGGTGGACGAGGCGGCCCTGCACGAGGCGCTGGTCTCGGGCCACCTGGCTGGGGCGGCGCTGGACGTCTTTGCGGTAGAGCCGCCGGGGGAGAGCCCGCTGCTGAAGCTGGACAACGTGGTGGCCACGCCGCACCTGGGCGCCTCGACCCGCGAGGCCCAGGAGGTCAGCGCCGTGCTGGTGGCCCGCTATGTCTGCGACGCGTTGGAGGCCCGCCCCGTGCGGTCGGCCGTCAACCTGCCCGCCGTCGACGAGGCGGCGTGGGCGGCGGTGCGGTCGCTGCTGCCGCTCGGTGAGCTGCTGGGGGCGCTATTTGTGCAGGCCGTGGGCGGCCCGGTGGCGTCGGTGGAGGTCAGGGCCGGCGGCTCGCTGACGGGGCAGGCTGGCGAGCTGCTGCTGCGCAGCTGCTTGCGCGGGCTGCTGGCTGGCGTGGTCGACGAACCCGTCAGCCTGGTGAACGCAGCGCTCATCGCCGGGCGGCGGGGGGTGCGCGCGGCCCTGCGGCTGGAGGCGGATGGCGACCCCGCGAGCGTGGCGCTGCACGTGGGGGAGCACGTGATGGCGGGCTCGGCCGCTGGCGGCGCCCTGCGCATCACGGCGTGGGATGGCGTGCCCATCGACATCGCCCCGGCGCCGTTCATGGTGGTGACCCGCCACCGCGACCGGCCGGGGCTGATCGGCCGTGTCGGCACGGTGCTGGGTGCGGCGGGCGTCAACATCGCCGCTATGCACGTGGGCCGCCGCAGCCCGCGCGGGGATGCGGTGATGGTCCTGACCGTGGACGAGCCGGTGCCGGCCGCGCTGGTGGCGGAACTGCGGGCGGCCGAGTCGTTCGAGGACGTGCGGTTTGTGGAGCTGCCGCACATTGAGTAAGGCAGCGGTCCTTTTCGCCCTTGGCAAGAAGCTGCATCACGATGAGTAAGGCGGCGGTCCTCTTCGACCTCGACGAGACGCTGATTCACGAGCGGGCGTCGACATCGGCGGCCATCGCGGCTGTGGCTGGCCCTGACGCTCCGGAGCTGGAGGCGGCCCTGCGTGCCGTTGGGCCGCCTCTGTGGGCGGCCACGCCGACGGCGGCGTACTGCGATCGGATCGGCATCAGCTGGTGGGAGGGGCTGGCCGGGCCCTTCGGACCCTCGCCGGATGCTGGGCTGGCGGCGCTGCATGAGGTCGCGCCGCGATACCGGGTGGATGTCTGGACAGCGGCCCTGCGGCGGCTGGGCCGCGAGGACGGGGCGGCGGCGGACCTGGCGGCCGCGTTTGCTGCGGACCGGCTGCGCCGGCACGTGTGCTACCCGGACGCGGTGGCGACACTGGAGCGCCTGCGGGGGCGGGTGCGCCTCGGACTGGTGACCAACGGCGCGCCCGACTACCAGGGCCTGAAGCTGGACGGGTGCGGGCTGCGGCCGTACTTCGACACCATCGTCATTTCGGGTGAGCTGGGCTTCGGCAAGCCCGACCCGGGCGTGTTCCGCGTGGCGCTGGAGCGGCTGGGGTGCGCGCCAGCGCAGGCCATGATGGTGGGGGACAACCCAGCCCGGGACGTGGCGGGCGCCCGCGCGGCCGGGATCTTCGCCGTGCTGGTGGACCGGGGGACCCCAGACGGTGGCGCCGATGTGGTCGTGCGGGATCTCAGCGAGGTGCCGGATCTCGTGGGCTGAGCCGCTTGCGGGCATGGCCGCAAGGATGGTGGCCGTGATCGCTGTCCGGGGCGCGCGTGGCGTGGACAATGCCACATGCCAGCGCTAAATTATTTCCGGGGCTCAGCCGCAGGTGATCATGGCCGCGAGACCATGTGGCCGTGATCACCGTCCGGGGGACGATGCCACATGCCAGCGCTGAGTCCCCGGGGCTCGGCCGCAGGTGATCATGGCCGCGAGACACCGCGGCCGTGGTCACCGTCCGAACGGGTGCCGCGAGGCATGTTTGCGCGGTCCGGTTGCCCGTCCGTGCCAGCGCGGAGTCTCCGGGGCTGAGCTGCTGGCCGTCATGGCCGCGAGACATCGCGGCACGAATGAGCGGTCGGGTCGGTACCGTCTGCGCGGGGGCGGGGCGAGGTTTGACCGTCCGGCTCGGCCTCGGCTAAGATGAAAGATGCGGCAATCGGGGCGTGGCGCAGGTGGTAGCGCGCGTGCTTTGGGAGCACGAGGCCGCCGGTTCGAACCCGGCCGCCCCGACCAGCCTTCTCAGACTCTGCATCGGGCGGGTGTCGCCTAATGGTAGGGCACGACCCTTCCAAGGTCGCCGTGGGGGTCCGATTCCCCTCACCCGCTCCAACCCTCCTACGTGCGCCCGTAGCTCAGCTGGACAGAGCAAGTGCCTTCTAAGCACTCGGTCGGTGGTTCAAGTCCACCCGGGCGCACCAACCATGCCACCGCCCCTTCTGTGGGGCCGCCGCCCGTCGCAGCGGACGCTGCTACTCGCCGTGGCGGTAGCGAGTAGGTCCTGATCTGCGCCGTGGTCCACGGGCCTGGTCCAATGGGCAGGGATCCGATGAGAGCAAATTACGGCGGCGCGTTCCACGTGGGCAGTCGCCGCACCTTCACCGCCGTTTCTGCTGCATGGTCGCGACGGGCGCGTGGAGGCGGTCCACGAAACCCACCACCTGGGGCTGTTCAGCCGCGCCGACTGGCTGCGGATCCTGCGCGAGGCAGGGTTCGAAGCGAACGTCCAGGCCGAGGTGACATCTGAGGGGCGCACGCCGCGCGACGTGTTCATCGGCCGGCGTGGCATAACGGGGGCGCCCCTGCCTGGGGCAAGCTTGCGTTATATTGCCATCCAGGGGGCTTGCGCCGCATGCCGCAACAGACCCGTTACGCCCGCAGGAAGCCGAAAAAGGGCGCCTCGGGCAGCCGCACCTGGACCATTGTCGGCGTGGCCGTCGCGCTCGCCGTCGTCCTGATCATCGCCGTGACCCGCGGACTCGGCCCCAAGGGCACCTCCACCGCCTCGGCCCGCACGCCGGTGCCGGCGGATGTGATGCAGCAGCTGACGAGCGTGCCCGCCGCCACGTGGGACGCGGTGGGCGCGAAGTCCGCGACACCGCCGGTGATGGTGAGCGCCGCCGCGGCTACGGGATCGGCGTCTGCGTCGGCGTCGGGTTCGGCGGCCGCCACGGCATCTGGCACGGCCGCGGCCAAACCAACCGTCCTGTACATCGGCGCGGAGTTCTGCCCATACTGCGCGGCCGAACGCTGGTCCATGGTCACCGCGCTTGCGCGCTTCGGCACGTTCCAGGGCCTTTCGTACACCAACTCGGCGGCGAACGATGTGTACCCGTCAACGCCGACGTTCTCGTTCTACGGTTCAACGTACACGAGCTCGTTGATTGACCTGCAGGCGGTGGAGACGACGACCAATGTGCCGCAGGGCAGCGGCTACCAGCCCCTGCAGACCCCCAGCGCGGCGCAGCAGAGCCTGTTCAACAAGTACGACGGCCCGCCGTACTTCACCAACGGCGGGTCGATTCCGTTCATCCTGGTCGGCGGCAAGTACGCGTGGCAGGGCGCCTCGTTCTCGCCGCAGACGCTCGCGAGCACGACCCAGGCGGCCGTGGCCTCGCAGCTGGCGGCGGGCACGAGCCCGGCGGCGCAGGCCATCCTGGCCAACGCCAACGTGATGACGGCCGCAATTTGCGCCGTGGACGGCGGGCAGCCGGGGGATGTGTGCACGAGCGCGGGTGTGAAGGCTGCGGCGGCGACGCTGCCGACGACGGCGAAGTAGGGCGGGCGGAGTGCCCGGCTAGGACTTCCGCCAGAGCAAGCGCGCGAGGCGCAGGGTGAGGGTCCCGTCGGCGTCGACGCTGAAGCAGGGCGCCGGCGGGCGCGACTGCAGCAGGTTGAGGATGCGGTCGCGGTTGGCCGGGCCGCCGGAACCGCGGGCGATCCACTCGGCGAAGTCCATGACGAGCGGACCTTCGTGCTCGTGCTGGGGCGTGAGGCCAAGGCGCGCGGCGAGGGAACGGAACGCTGCGGTGGTCAGGCAGGCGACGTGCGAGGGATCGCGCAGGGTCTCGATATCGTTGTGCCAGGCCGCCTCGGCTGGGTCGTCCGAGGTGACGTGGTCGGTGACGGCGACCCATCCGCCCGGCCGGACGACGCGGACCATCTCCGCGAGTATGGGTTCGGCGGCGGGCATGTGGTGGATGCTGAAGCGGGTCACGGCGCCGTCGAAGGTCCCGTCGGGGAAGGATAGCGCGGTGGCGTCGCCGGCGATGAAGGCGGCGTTGTGGAGACCGGCGGTTGCGGCCCCGCGGCGCGCGAGGTCGAGCATGGCGGGCGTCAGGTCGACGCCGACGACCTCACGGACCCTGGGGGCCAGGGCGCGGGCGACGATGCCGGTGCCGCAGGCCACATCGAGCCAGCGATCCCTGGGCTCGGCGGGCAGGTCGGCCACGAGGTCGGCCAGGGCGGGGTCCGAATGCATGACCGGCGCCCGGTTGAACGCCTCCGCCTGATGGGTGAACTCCTGGACGATGCGCCGGCTGGGCTCCGTGGCGGGCGCCCTCCTTGGTCGCATCGTAGCACGCCCTTCGATGCGAGTTGCCTGCAGCGCGCGCCGGGTGGTACGATACCGTGGGTTTGTGCCTCGTGAAGCATATGGTGGCTGTAGCTCAGCTGGTTAGAGCGCCAGGCTGTGGCCCTGGAGGCCGGGGGTTCAACTCCCCTCAGCCACCCCAATGCCCCCGCCGTGATGGGGTGTCGCCAAGCGGCAAGGCAGCGGACTTTGGATCCGCCAGCGCAGGTTCGAATCCTGCCACCCCAGCCACGTCTTCCTGGGCAAGCGGGCCAGTAGCTCAGCCGGCAGAGCTGCGGACTTTTAATCCGCGAGTCGTGGGTTCGAGTCCCACCTGGCCCACCAACTCCGACAAGGCTTCCGGCCCGCAGCCACAAGGGTTGCGGGCCTTTCCATTGTTGGACCAGCGTACGCCTGTTCCCGCTGGAGTTCGCCAAAGTTCGGGTGTGTCCGGCAAGGACCGGGTACAATCCGGGTACATCTTCGTCATGCGAAGCATCTACGCTGCATGCCGTTGCGACAGCTATTCCGGCGGAATCGGGCGCGAGGCGAGATCGTCCGGGGGTACTTTGTACCCCGAGGGTGTCTCGGCGACGGAACGGGTCGTGAAGACGCGGCTAGTTTCGGTAGTGGTGCGTGTACCCGGTGTCGCCGAGCAACTTCGTTAATGGTCGGTCCGATCGAGGGGCGGGCGCAGGAGCGCCAGCACCTTGTGCTCGTCGTGCGCAATGCGTGCCCCAGGAGCC
>DATLTP010000108.1:0-7512 GCA_035533535.1 Bacillota bacterium
CGTCGGTCGCCAGCACAACGATGACGGAGCCGCCCTCGCCGCTGGTGGGCGGCGGGCCAGCATCCTCAAGCACCCGTCCCACGGGCCGCCCGTGCGCGACCAGGTCGCCGCGGCGGCCAAAGTTGGCCAGCACCAGGGCGCCCAAGGTGACGCGCTGAGAAAGGGCGCCGGATACCCATGACCGCGACGCGGTGCCGATGCCGCCCTTCCAGCCGTAGCACACCATACCGGTGCCGGCCCCCACGGGCCCTTCAGCGACCGGTCCCGCCGCGGCGGCGGCCAGCGCCTGCAGCGCGTGCTCGGCCCTCACGTGAAGTCCGCGGATGTCGTTCAGGTGCCCGTCGTTACATTCGCCCACGACCGGGTTGACGGAGCGGATCGACGGGTCGCTCTGCAGCATGTGCTGCACGAGGCCGTCGCCGGCCCGCCAAACCGAGAGCGTGTTGGTGAGGAGGATGGGCGTCTCGATGCGGCCGAGCTCAGCCACCTGCGCCAGGCCCGCCATCTTCCCGAAGCCGTTAATCACGTCGACCCCGGCCGCCATCTTCCCCCGGAACATGTCCTCGCCGGGGACGATGGCCGTGACGCCTGTCCGCACGGCGTGCGGCCCATCGCCTGCAGCCAGCGTGACGTGGCCGACGCGCACACCAGCAACGTCCGTGATTCCGCTCATGGACCGGGCCTTCGCCCTACGACCCGGCCCCGCCTGCCACATCCAGGGCCGCTGGCCCAGCAACCCGCACGCCGGCCCAGGATGGCGCTTCGCTCATCAACCGGAACAGGGCCTCATCCTTGGCCTTGGCCTCGATCATGACGTCGACGGCCGGGGCGCCCGACTCCGCCAACGCCGCAAGCGCCGCCTGCGCATCCGCGGGTTCGATGAACTCCGCATGGTCGCGCGGCCGCTGGGCCGATGCCGCACTCGAGAGGTGGACCTTGGGCGGCAGCCCCTCCAGCCCATCAGGCCACGTGCCCGCCGCTGCCCGCACCGCCTCCGCCATGCCCAGCGCGCCCGGGTTCACGCGCGCATGGAGGAAGTCGATGACGACCGGCAGCCGGAGCCGGTCCGCGGCCTCCAGCACCTCGTCCGCCGTCCACACGCGGTCGTCGTTTTCGAGCGCCAGCCCGCCCCCCTGTCCGCCCCGCGACCACCCGTCCAGCCCCCGCACGTTTGCGCAGAACCGCTCCATCGCCGCCGCCCTGCCGCCCGCGGCACCGCCCATGTGCATGACGAGCGGCACGTTCGCGAGCCCCATGGCCGCCAGCATGGCGCGGTGATACCCCCAGGTGCGCGCGGCGGCCGCGATGACCTCGGCCCGTGGGCTGCTGAGCGGCGTGAAGTGGTCGGGGTGAAAGGACACGCGCATCCGCTGGTCACGCGCGAACGCACCGATGGCTGCGAACTCGCTCGCCAGCTCCTCCGCCCACGGCCAGTCCCCGAACACAGGGTGTGTGGCCAGCGGCACGAGCCGGGATGAGATGCGGTACACCTCGATCCCGCTGGCGGCCGCATGCCGCAGAATCCGCAGCGTGCTCGCGAGGTTGGCCGCGGCCGCGCGCCGCAGGCGGTATCGCCAGTCCGCCTCGCATAGCCCCGCAGCCGTCTTCACGGTGACGGTGTGCGCCGGCGATGCGTCCGGCAAGCGGAGGCTCATGGCCACGAACCCGAACCGCACGCGCACCGCCGCGATCCCCCAGGGATCAGTTTGCGCCGCCCGCAGGCCGCCACACGCAGGGGTCGAACGGACAGACGATCTCGAAGCCAAGCCGCTCGCGGATGGGGGCGGAGGTGCCACGCATGGCCCGGATGATGGCCAGCATGTATCCACGCCCACGCAGGTCCCCGCCCCTCCGCCGCCGAACCCGAACCCCGCCCGGCTCAGGCAGAGGAGGTGCCCGCCTTGTCCGAGGCGCCGCGCTCCAAGGCCCTTTATGACCGCGCCACCCGGGTCCTGCCCGGTGGCAACACCCGCACGACGGTCTTCGTCGCCCCGCACCCGCTCTACGCCAGGGCGGGCCACGGCTGCCGCGTCACGGACGTGGACGGCGTCACGCGCCTGGACTTCGTCAACAACTACACGTCCCTGATCCACGGCCACGGCCACCCCACCGTGACAGCAGCGATCGCTGACCAACTGACCCGCGGCACCTGCTTTGCCATGCCGACCGAGGCCGAGGTGGCCCTCGCCGAGCTGATCTGCGACCGCCTGCCCACGGCTGAGCGCATCCGCTTCACCAACTCGGGCACCGAGGCCGTGATGATGGCCGTCAAGGCCGCGCGCGCCTATACGGGCCGCCCGAAGATCGCGAAGGTCGAGGGCGCCTACCACGGCAGCTACGACTTCGTGGAGGCAAGCATGGCCCCGAGCCCGGAGAACTGGGGCGAGCCCGACCCCACCCCGGTGCCGTACGCCAAGGGCACGCCGCAGGGCGTGCTGGACGATGTGGTCGTGATCCCGCTGAACGACCCGGCCGCGGCCGAGCGCATCCTGGCGCCGCACGCGGACGAGTTGGCCGCGATCCTGATCGACCCGCTGCCCTTCCGCGCAGGCCTGATCCCCGCGCAAGCCGCGTTTTTGGAATTCGTGCGCGCTTTCGCGCGCAATCATGGCACCCTGCTGATCTTCGACGAGGTGATCAGCTTCCGCCTGGGCTACCATGGCGCCCAGGGCGTCTTCGGGGTTGAGCCGGACCTGACGACCCTCGGCAAGATCATCGGCGGCGGCCTGCCCGTCGGCGCCGTGGCGGGGCGGGCGGATGTGATGGCCGTCTTCGACCCGAGCGGCGGCAAGGCGGCGCTGCCGCACGGGGGCACGTTCAACGCCAATCCCCTCACCATGGCGGCTGGCCGCGCGGCCATGGAGGCGCTGCCGCCAGAGGCCATCGACCGGCTCAACGCCCTCGGCGCCCAGGCCCGCGCCGCCCTGGGCGAGGCCTTTGCCGCCGCCGGCGTCCCGGGCCAGGTCAGCGGCATGGGCTCCCTCTTCCGCGTCCACTTCCATGCCCGGCCACTGACGGGCTACCGGGCGGCGTACGCCCATCCCGAGGAGCGCGCGCGCCTGCAGGCCTTCTACTGGGGCCTGGCCGAGCGCGGGGTGCTCATCTCGTCCGATGGCCTCGGCGCCATATCGACCCCGATGGGCACCTCCGAGGTGCAGGCCCTCGCCGAGGCGGCGCTTGGCGCCCTGCGCAGCCTTTGAGGCGCTGGCGGTGGGCCGCCAGCGCCCTGATCCTCAGCCTGCTTGTCCCAGGTTTCGCCTCCGCGTACCGGTACTATGACGCCATCCCCATCGGAACGGTCCTGGTGGCTCAGCCGGAGATCGGCCTGCAGCTGCTGCCGGGCCCTGGCGACCGCCTCCAGGTGTCGGTGGAGCTCGACGGCAGCTGGCACAGCGTGCCCGTGGCAGCCGACGGGGCAGCCTTCTACGTGCCGCCCCAGCCCCTGGCAACCGGCCCCCACATGGCGACGGTGCTGGTGACGGGTGAGGGGAACGGAGCGCCCTACCAGTCCGTGAGCCAGATCCTCCATTTCAGCGTCTCGCCGTCCGCCCGGCCCCTGCCCGCCCTGTCCCTGGTGGACATGCAGGCGCTGGCCGAGCTCAACGCCTACCGGGCGGCCGTCCACCTGCCGCCGGCCACGTTCAGCCCGAACCTGCAGGCCGCCAGCCAGGCGCATGCGGCGTATGCGACGGTCAACGCAGCGCTCTACCAGGGCGCGTCGATGCACACGGAACCCGACCCGACCGCGCCAGGGTTTCTGGGCGCCGACGCCCTTTCCCGCGACGCCGCCTTCGGCGTCATGGGCGGGACCGAGGTCATGACGTTCACCTGCGCCACCCTGAACGGCACCCTGGCCATCGACGACCTGATGGACACTGTCTTTCACCGCTTCGGCCTGCTGGCGCCGGGGCTTGAGCGCGCCGGCGGCGGCGGCGCCGCGGGGACGCCGTGCTCGGCTGACCCGGTCGGCTTGGCCGGCACCCCCTTCGTCATGGACATGACGGTGCTGCCCGTCGACGCCGCGGGAACGGCCTCACCCATCGAATACCCGACGAACGGCCAGACGGGCGTGCCGAGCGAGTTCATCACCGAGGACCCGAGCCCGCTCCCGGCCGGCGCCAGCACAGCCGCCGGCTACCCGGTGACCGTCCAGTTCCCGGGCGCGGGGGCGGCGGCCCTCACCAGCGCCGCCCTCACCGTGAACGGCCATCCCGTCCCCATCTACACCCTGGACTCGAGCTGGCGCGATTCGGATCCTGTGTACGCCGGGGATTCGATGGGCAACGCCGTCGCCGTGATCGCCCAGAGCGCCCTGACGCCGGGCACCACCTACACCGTCCATGTGAAGGGGGCCGATACGCCCACCGGCGGCGCGCCTGCCCCCTTCGACCTGAGCTGGAGCTTCACGACGGCAGCTGACCGGACGAAGTCGGTTTGGGCGCAGGGCGGCACCATCTTCGCCACGGGCAGCTTCGCCTGCCCGGGCCGCATCGACCACCAGTGGGCGGCGACCGACTTCTGCTCGCCCGGGCTGGTGGTCTCCGAGAGCGGGTCCGGCATGCCGCTGCCAGATACGCAGCCCCCGTTCGCGGACGGGGCCGCGGACCCGTGGGCGACCCTCGCCATCAACACAGCCTGGGGACAGGGCCTGGTCCAGGGCGTGGCGCCGGGCGCGTTCGCACCGGATGCCACCCTCACCCAGGCGCAGGCCCTGGCTATGCTGGCCCGCAGCCGGGGCGCCACGGTGTCCGGCACCTCGTGGCAGGCCGAGGCGGAGGCCTGGGCGAAGCCGGCGGGCCTGCTGGATGCCGCCACGTACCGCCCGGATGCCCCGGCCACGCGGGCCCAGTTCGTGGCCTGGATCGCGCAGGCGTGGCAGGTGCCCCTGCAGGCCGGGGCCACCGCGACGTTCGGGGACGCCGCCAGCATCCCCGCCGCCGACGCGCCGGCCATGGCCTGGGCGCAAGCCGCGGGGTTGGTGACGGGGACCGGCGCCAACTTGGTGCAGCCAATGGGCGCGCTCACGCGCGCCCAGGCCGTGACGATGCTGGTCCGGCTCCTGGTGCCTAGCTGACCCGGAACAGCAGCGACGAGTAGCCTGTCGCCCCGGACGGGAAGCTGTCCGCCTGCTGCGGCGTCTGGAGCTTGCCCGTGGCGTCCGTCGCCCGCACGAGCGCTGTGAGCTGACCCGCTCCGGTCGGCTGCACGGGCAGGTACCAAAGCACCCAAGTATCCGCGGAAAGCGGCTTTTCGAGCTGGGTGGGGAGCCAGGAGGTCCCGCGGTCGAGCGATACCTCCACCTTCGCGATGCCGCGGTCGCTGGCGAAGGCGATCCCGCCCATCATCACCGTGCCGGAGACCGCCGCCCCCGCGCCCGGCAGATCAATTCGCGACATGGTCGGTACCGGCGCCAGCGCCGCCCAGCCCTGCTGCTCCCAGTATCCCTGCGGCGCCTGGGCCACCGGCTGGATGGTCTTGAGCCACTTGGGGTTTTTCATGCCGAAGAGTCCGGTGGTGATGATGCGGGCCGGAAAGCCATGCTTATCCGGCAGCGGCTGGCCGTTCATGGTGTGGGCGACGATGGTCGTCGGCAGCAGGGCCTGGTTGAGCGGCAGGCTCTCCGTGTACCCGTCGACGCACGAAAACGCGATGGCCTGCGCCCCGTCCTTCATCCCGGCCTTGTCCAGCAGGGCCTTGAGCGGCACGCCCGTCCAGTAGGCGTTGCTGATCAATTGCCCGCCGACATCGTTGCTGATGCACTCCAGCGTCACGTACTGGCTGATGCTGGGCATGGCCTTGAGATCGTCGTAGGTCAGCTGCAGCGGCGTCGAGGTGAGGGGTCCGCTGACCTGCAGGGCCCAACCCGACGCGTTGACGGTGGGGTCCACGAAGTTCTTGGACACCACGTAGAAGTCGGCGTTGGCCGTGATGGCCGGGGTGAGCCCGGACGGCGGCGTCACCTGCGAGGCCGTGGGCGCGGCCCGCCCGCCGACGGCCGGCCGGTCCGCCCGCGGTACGGTGGGCACGGTGGCCGCCGGGGCAACCGCGACGCTGCCCTGCTCGCCGATGCGGGCAATCGTGTCGATGGCGGCGGCCGCGGTCAGCACGGCCAGACCGCCCGCCAGGGCATTGCCGATCAGCCGGCGGCGTCCCCCGTCGAGCGGCTGATCGTCGGCGACCGGCGCGAAGAGCGGCAGGGCCAGGGCCGCGACCACGCCGTAGATCAGAAACCCCGCCACAATGCCCGCCGCCGATGTGCCGCCGCCGAACAGGATCGTGGCCAGGATCCACCCCAGGATCCCGACCCCGGCCCCAGCGGCCACCCGGGCGCTGGGCCCGCGGTCGGCGATCTTGGCCACGAGCAACCCCAGGGCGGCGCCAGCCGCCAGCTGCAGGACCAGGAGCATCAGATAAAGCAGGGGCTTGCCTGCGAACTCGAGGCGGTCGAGCAGAAAGCCGAACAGCGCCCCCGGCACCTGGCCGAGGATGCGATCCTCCATGACCTGGCCGAGGCCCGGCGGCACCAGAAACCACCAGAGCTGCATGGCCAGCGCGCCGGTCAGCCCGGCGGCAAGGCCGCGTCCCCGGTTCACTCGCCTCACCTCACTTAACCCGTGATGCGCAGGACGAACCTGTGCATCCATCAACCCGTGATGCGCAGGACGAACCTGTGCATCCATCCACCCGTGATGCGCAGGACGAACCCGTGCATCCATCCACCCGTGATGCGCAGGACGAACCTGTGCATCCATCAACTGGCGATGCACGGGAGAAGCCCGTGCATCCATCTCACGCCCGCCGCACGATACGCGATCCGAAGGCCAGGGCCCACACGGCCCCGTCGCGGCGCAGGAAGCGGGCGTGGGTCTCGTCCTCGCGCTGCGTGACCACGAAGGCCTCATCGCCCACGAAGCGCGCCGGCAGGCGCTTGCCCTCGGCCTCGAAGATGAGGCCGCCCGCTTCGGCGGCGACCTCGATCCGCGCCCCTTCGCCCGACCGGTAGGTTCCGACGTACGGGTGCAGATCGCCAGGGGCCGGCACCACCGTGGGATATTCCGCCCGCCGGGTCCCAAGCGGCAGCCCCATCATGGCATTCACGGCCCGCAGCAGCACCAGTCCGGACGGTGCCCCCGCGATGTTGGCCAGGGCGACTGAAGTCAGCCCCCGCTCGGGAACCACCGTAACCTGGGCCGAAATGCCCTTGAGCCCGCCGCTGTGCTCGACAAGCGTCACCCCATGGTACCCCGGCGTGATCAGGAGGCCATACCCGTACCCAGCCCGGGGGCTCACGGGCACGTGCGGCTGGCACATCGCGGCCACGCTTGCGGCCGACAGGAGCCGCTCGCGGCCGACCAGGCCCCCGGTCCGGTAGATCTCCAGATAGCGCAGCATCTCACGGGCGTTGGACTTGAGGAAGCCCGCGGCCAGCATGGCCGGCGCATCCCACCACTGCGGCGCCGCGAAGACCTCCTCGGTCCCGGGCCGGCTGGCATAGAGGGTGGCGGCATCGGA
>DATLTP010000109.1:0-15622 GCA_035533535.1 Bacillota bacterium
GACGTCCACATCCGCCACATCCGCGAGAAGCTGGGCAAGTCCGGCGCCGGCGACGTGGTGGAGACGGTGCGCGGCTTCGGCTACCGGCTGGGCGCCGAGGTGGGCTGAGGCGCCGGAAATAGACATGTGAACGTGCTTCCAGCACCCGGCGTGCTCTCGACCACGACCCGCCCGCCGTGCGCCTCGACCACGTGGCGGACGATGGCGAGGCCAAGCCCGGTTCCGCCCCGGTCCCGGCCGCGCCCCTTGTCGACCCGGTAGAAGCGCTCGAAGACGCGGCTGGTCTCGCCCGCGGGGATGCCGATGCCGGTATCTCGCACGGCGGCGTAGAGGCCGCGCTGATCCTGGCCCGTCCGCACCTCGATCGTGCCCCCACGCGGCGTGTAGGCGATGGCGTTGGCCACGAGGTTGTCGAGGGCCCGGCGCAACTCGTCGGCGTGCCCAGCGAGCACGGCCGGCGCGTCCGCGACCTGGGTGAGCGTCAGCTGGCTCTTTTGGGCGCGCGCCTTCGCGCGCTCGCAGACGTCCGCAGCCAGGCTCCCGAGGTCGACCGGCTCCGGGGCCGGTCGCCAGGCCTCCGCCTCCAGCTTGGCCAGCTCCAGCAGGTCGCGCACGAGATCGGTCATCCGCCGGGCCTCGGTCAGGATCAACTGCACGAAGCGCTGGCGGTCAGCCGCTGGTAGGTCGGGCACGTCCACCATGGTCTCGGCGAAGCCGCGGATGGTGGTGAGCGGCGTCTGCAGCTCATGGGAGACGTTGGCCACGAAGTCGCGACGGATCTGGTCGACGGCATGGCGGTCGGTCACGTCGCGGAGGACGAGGAGGGCGCCGCCGGTGCCCTCCTCGTCCTTGGCAGGGAGGATGCGGACCTCAAAGTAACGCCGCGGGGGTCCGGACAGCACGTGGACCACGGTTTCCGCCGCGCCCGTCTCCTGCGCCCGGCCCAGGGCCGCGTCGAGCTCCGAGTCGTGGAAGAGGGCGATCTGGCTCATGCCCAGCAGCCGCCCCGTCAAGCGCGGCCAGATCGTCTGGGCGGCCCCGTTGGCGAGCAGGATGCGTCCCGTCCGGTCAAGCAGCAGCACCCCGTCGACCAGGCCCGAAAGGACGCTCTGCAGGCGGCGGCGCTCCTGCAGGCTGACCTGCCAGCTCTGGGGCCAGCGTATCCCGAGCTCCTCGAGGGCGAACGCTACGTCGGCGGCGTCGTGGCTCTGCAGGGGCGGCAGGTCGAGCAGCGGCCGCAGGCGGGCGAGCAGGGCCTCGGCCGAGCTCTGCAGGCTGCCGTAGCGACGCCCCAGGCGTGCTTCGGCGGCGCGCCTTCCAGCCCAGGCGCCCAAGGCCGCGGCCACGACCACGAAGAGGGCCGTGATCAACGGCCGGCGCGCTCCAGGCGGCCCGCCAGGGCCGGCGGGCAGTCAGCCTCCAGTTCAACGCCGTTTTCCACGAAGCGCTCGCTGATGACATGGCCGCGGCGGTGGACAAGGTCGAGCAGCGGGCCATAGGGGAGGGTGACGTGCACGTGCACGAAGCCGCGTCCCAAGGCGTCGGCAATCGCTGACAGCAAGTCTCCGAGACCAAGCCCGGTCCGGGCGGAGATCCGCAGCCCCTCGCCGTCGCCAGCGAGGTCGCATTTGTTGAGGACGGTGATCCGGGGCTGGTCCCCAGCCCCAAGCTCCCTCAGGACAGCCTCAACAGCCTCGACCTGCTCCTGCCTGCGGGGATGCGAGGCGTCCACGACATGAATCAGGACGTCGGCGAGCGTCACTTCCTCAAGGGTGGCCCGGAAGGACGCGACGAGGTGGTGCGGCAGGTCGTGGACGAAGCCGACGGTATCGCTGAGGATGACCTCACCCGCGTCGGGGAGCTTCAGCAGCCGTGACGTGGGGTCCAGCGTGGCGAAGAGCGCGTCCTGCGCCAACACGGTCGACCCTGTCAGCGCATTCATGAGCGTGCTCTTGCCAGCATTCGTGTAGCCCACGAGCACGACGGACGGCAAGGTGCCACGGCCACTGCGTTGCGTCTGGCGGTCGACGCGTACAGCGGCAATCGCCTCGTCCAGCACCGAAATGCGGTGCCGCAGCCGGCGGCGGTCGACCTCCAGTTGGGTTTCGCCAGGTCCCCTGGTTCCGATCCCACCGCCGGTTCTGGAGAGGTTGGCGCGAGCGCCGATCAACCTGGGCAACAGGTAGTTGAGCTGCGCCAGCTCCACCTGCAGCTGAGCTTCGCGCGTCCGCGCCCGGCTCGCGAAGATGTCCAGAATCAGCTGCGTGCGGTCGAGCACCTTGAGTTTCGTCTGATCGCAGAGGTTGCGCAGCTGACGCGGGCTCAGATCGCGGTTGCAGATGAGCGTCGTGGCGGAGGCGGCTGCTGCGACTTCGGCCGCTTCCACCACCTTGCCGCTCCCGACGAGCGTGCCCGGATGCGGCCGGTGCCTGGTCTGCACCACGGTCGCGCAGACTTCGGCACCGGCGGAATGGGCGAGCTCAGTGAGCTCGCCCAAGTCATCGTCGAGGGGCCATGTGCCAGCTCCGGGCCAGTCCACGCCGAGCAGGACGCTGCGTTCAGCCACGTCTACCGCAACAGGAGCGGCGCGATCAGCAGCGCCACGATGTTGATGATCTTAATCATCGGGTTGATGGCCGGCCCGGCGGTGTCCTTGAACGGGTCGCCCACGGTGTCGCCCGTGACCGAGGCGGCATGGGCGGGCGTGCCCTTGCCACCGAAGTTGCCCTGCTCGATGTACTTCTTCGCGTTGTCCCACGCGGCGCCGCCCGTCGTCATCTGGATGGCCAGGAACAGGCCGACGACGATGGCGCCGACCAGCAGCCCGCCAAGGGCCTTGGCGCCCAGGACCAGGCCGACCAGCACCGGCGCCAGCACAGGGATGAGGGCCGGGCCGACCATCTCATGCAGCGCCGCCCGCGTCACGATGTCGACGGCGCGGCCGTAGTCGGGGCGGGCCTTGCCCTCCATGATCCCAGGAATCTCCCGGAACTGGCGGCGGACCTCCTCGACGACGCTGAACGCGGCACGACCCACGGCCTCCATGCTGTACGAGGCGAACAGGAACGGCAGGATGCCGCCGATGAAGAGACCGGCCAGCACCCGCGGGTCGCTGAGGTCGAAGCTGCTGGCCACGCCGGCCCGCAGCTCATGGGTGTACGAGGCGAAGAGCACGATGGCCGCCAGGGCCGCGGAACCGATCGCGTAGCCCTTGGTGACGGCCTTCGTCGTGTTGCCGACGGCGTCCAGGGCATCGGTCACATCGCGCACGGACTCGGGCAGGCCGGTCATCTCCGCGATGCCGCCCGCGTTGTCCGTGATGGGGCCATACGAGTCCAGGGTCACGACGAGGCCAGCCAGCGAGAGCATCGCCATGGCCGCCAGGCCGACGCCGTAGATCCCGGCGAAGGCATAGGCGGCAAGCGTCGTGGCGACGATGAACAGCACCGGCCAGGCCGTGGCCTTCATGCCGACGGCGAGGCCCGCGATCACGTTCGTCGCATGGCCGGTGATGCTGGCCCTGCTGATGCCCTGCACGGGCTTGTACCGCGTGGCCGTGAAGTACTCCGTCGTCAGGATCAGGGCGGCGGTCAGCACGAGCCCGGTCAGCGCCGCCAGGAACAGCCCCGTGACGCCCATCGGCACGTTGCCGGGGGTGATCCAGGAGCCCATCAGCCAGGACGTCACCGGGTAAAAGAGGACGGCCGACAGGACGCCGGCGACGATGACGCCGCGGTAGAGCGAGGACATGATGCGGCCGGGCTCGCTGGGTGCCGGAATGGCCAGGATCCCGACGATGGATGTGACGATCGAGATGGCGCCGAGGACCAGCGGGAAATAGATCGCCTCGGGATGGCCCGGGAACAGGATGTATCCCAGCAGCATGGCGGCCACCGACGTCACGGCGTATGTTTCGAAGAGGTCGGCCGCCATACCCGAGCAATCTCCCACGTTATCGCCGACGTTATCCGCGATGACGGCTGGGTTGCGCGGGTCGTCCTCCGGGATGCCGGCCTCCACCTTGCCCACCAAGTCGGCGCCCACATCGGCGGCCTTCGTGTAGATGCCGCCGCCCAGCCGCGCGAAGACGCTGATGAGGGAAGCGCCGAAGCCGAACCCGACCAGGGCGACCGGCGATCCCGATGTGGCGGTCAGGATGCTGACGCCGAGCAGTCCCAGGCCCACGACCATGAGCCCTGTGACGGCGCCGCCGCGCACGGCCACCTGCATGGCAGGGCCGAGGCCCGAGCGGGCCGCCTCAGCCGTGCGCACGTTCGCGCGCACGGCCACGTTCATTCCCGCGTACCCGGCGGCGGCGGACAGGGCCGCGCCCACGAGGAAGAATATGGCGTCGATCCAGTGGATCGCGAAGCCGATGATGAAAAATAGAACGACCGCGACCATGGCGATGGTGCGGTATTGGCGGTTCAGGTAGGCCATCGAGCCTTCCTGGACCGCCGTGCTGATGGCGCGCATCTCCTTGGTGCCCTGTGGACGCCCCAGCACCCAGCGGATCAGGATGACCCCCGCCAGGACGGCAACCACCCCGGCGACGATCGGGATCCAGGTCACGCCTCCGCTCAACCGCTCAGCCCCCCTACCCGCATTGGGCCCTTTCACACTGCGGAGCCGTCGGACGCCCTCAGCGCCCGCCGGCTCTCGCAATGGATTCCATGTGTTTGTGGTGGGACGACCCGCGAGCGCGGCCGGGCTAGGACTTGCCCGCGTCCGTGCCGGTGCTGTGGGCCGCCTGGGCCTGGGCAGCCTCCGACTTGACATCCGGCTCCGGCTGCGAGACTTCCTTCATCGACCGCTGGAACTCGCGAATTGTCTTGCCAATCGAACCGCCGAGCTCGGGGAGTCGGCGCGGACCGAACACGAGCAGTGCGATGATCAACACAATAATGAGATGAGTCGGGGAAAGTAGATCGCCCACGGTATTCGCCACCCCCTGCCTGCGTGTCGCTGGGCGGTTTCGCCGCGGCGGCACGCTCATTATATCAACTCCGCCCGTCAACCAACAATGCGACTTCAGGGGCGGTCCCATGAGCAAACTAGACCGGGGGAAGGCAGATGGCGAGCGGTCGATCCTGGCAGCCATGGCGAGATGACGCGGAGTGGCGTAAGGAGTTCGGCGCCCAAGCGGCGCGCAGCAGCGAGCAGTGGGTCTGGGGCGCGGCGCCAGGGCCCCCGCGGAACGTGCGTTATGCTAAGAGTGGGGACAATTTGGTTGTGGAGGTCGATCTCGCCGGCGGCCAGGATGCCGACGTGCGCGTGGGCCGCAACGCCATCCTTGTGCGGGGACAGCGGATCGATCTGCCGGTGACGGTTCAGGCCGCGCGGGCGCGAATCCGGCGCAGCGCGCACGGGGTGGAGGTCACGGTTCCGACGGGGGAGTAGGTCACGGTTCCGACGGGGGAGTAGGTCACCACCACTCCTCGTCGCGCGCGAATGCGCGCGCCATGGCCGTCGCCAGGGTGGTGCGCTCGGATGGGTCGGCCACCGTCCAAAGGGCCTGCAGCAGGCGGATCTCCGGCACCGCCGCCTCGTCCGTGCCGGTTGCCCAGGCGCTGCAGGCTCCGGCGCCGCAGCGCTCGATCAGGCTCTCCAGTTCTTCCTCATCGTCGTCAAGCACGGGCACGTGCCCTCCTCCGGGCAGCGTGCCCGGCCCGGCGCGGCAGGATTCAGGCGCGGCGCGCCAAAATGGATGCACGGGTTTCTCCCGTGTATCGCTGGTTTCAACGACGGCGGGGATTGACGATACAGTGAGCGTGATCATCGGCATCGACCTGGGCGGGACGAAGATTCTGACGGTGGCCGCCACCGAGGATGGGCGAATTCTCGCCCGCAAGCGGGTGGCGACGCCGAAGGGCCGCGACGCGGTCGTGGCCGCAATGCGCGAAACCGTGCAGACGGCACTGGCGGACGCGGGCGCGCAGGCGCCCGCGGCACTCGGCATCGGCGCGCCGGGGCCCATGGACCCCGCGGCCGGGATCCTGCTTGACCCGCCGAACCTCCCCGGGTGCGAGAACCTGCCGCTTGCCGACCTCTTCCGCGCGAGCTACCCGAAGGCCGACATCCACGTGGAAAATGACGCCAACGCGGCCGCCCTTGGCGAGCGGCGGTTCGGGGCGGGCCGCGGCGTCGACGACCTTTGCTACGTCACCATCAGCACCGGCGTGGGCGGCGGCATCGTGGCCGCGGGCCGGCTGGTCCGGGGTGCGGCCGGAACGGGCGGTGAGGTGGGGCACACCGTGCTGGACCCGGACGGGCCCCAGTGCCACTGTGGCCTGCACGGATGCTGGGAAGTCCTGGCCTCGGGCACGGCCATCGCCCGCGAGGCGGCGGCGGCCCTGGCGCGCGGCGAGGGTGCCGGCATCGCGGCCGCGGCGGGGGATGGTCCTCCCGATGCCCGTGCCGTCGACATCGCGGCCGGCCGCGGCGACCAAGCGGCCCTGCGCATCGTGGCCAGCGCGGTCCGCTACAATGGCATCGGCTTCTGCAACCTCATTCAGGTGCTGAGTCCGGCCCGCATCATTGTGGGCGGCGGCGTCAGCCACGCCTGGGACCGCTACATCGCCCCGGCCGCGCAGTGGGCGAAGGCGCACGCGTTCGAGCGGCCGGGCCGGATGTGCGCCATCGTCCCGGCCGACCTGGGCGATGACGTTGGCGCCCTGGGCGCGGTGGCTGTGGCCCTGGGGGATGGTGACCGGTGAAGTTGGTGGCGGAATCCGAGATGCATGTGGTGGAAAAGCCCTGGGGACGCGAGGTCTGGTGGGCCGTGACGGACCGGTACGCCGGCAAGCGGCTTGAGGTGCGCGCCGGGGCGAGCCTCAGCCTGCAGTACCACGAGAGCAAGCTCGAGACGCTCCTGATGGTGGCCGGGCGCATCTCGCTCCGCATCGGCGACGAGGAGCGCGAGGTGGGGCCGGGGGTGGCCATCACTGTTCCGCCCGGCACGCTCCACCGCATGCGGGCCATCACGGACGCTGTCATTTACGAGGTTTCGACGCCCGAGCTGGAGGATGTCGTCCGCGTGCAGGATGACTACGGCCGCTCCTAGCCTCTGATGTTCACCCTCAAAGGTGGGGCGGCGCCCCTGGACACCAAGGTCGCGCGCAACGTGGATTGGACCCTGGTTGTGCTTGCGACGGGAATGGGCCTGTTCGGCCTGCTCGCCCTGCATGAGGCCGCTGGCGACTGGGCAGCCGTGCGCCAGCAGGCCATCTGGCTCGTGGTCGGGCTTGCCGTCATGGCGGTGGTCGCATGGACCGACTACCATTTCTGGGCCCGCTGGGCCAAGGCCATCTACGTCGCCGACTTCCTGCTGCTGGCCGGCACCCTGGTGATCGGCCACCGGGCCCTTGGCGCCCAGCGCTGGATTGGCTTCGGGCCGTTCCACCTGCAGCCGTCCGAGCTGGCCAAGGTGGCCATGATCGTGGCCCTGGCCGCGTTCGTGGCCCCCCGCTTCGGCCGGCTCGGGCGTCTGCGCGATGCCATCGTCCCCACGCTGCTGGTGGTCCCCCCGGCCCTGCTGGTCATGCTCCAGCCCGACCTCGGCACCTCGATCGCCTTCATCGCCATCCTGGCCGGGGTGCTCTTCATGGGCGGGCTGTCCGGGTGGAAGATCGCCGGCGTCGGGATCCTGGCCATCGTGTGCGCGGTTGGCCTCATTTACGCCCACTACAGGTGGCACGTGCCGGTGCCCCTGGACGCCTACCAGCTGCAGCGCCTGGTCGTCTTCACCAACCCGCAGAGCGACCCGCTGGGCTCGGGCTTCCACATTCTGCAGTCGGAGATCGCCATCGGCTCCGGGCAGCTCTACGGCAAGGGCCTGGCCATCACGGCCGCCAACTCGCTGACCTACCTGCCCGAAGCCAGCAACGACTTCATCTTCGCCGTGGTCGCCCAGCGCCTGGGCTTCGTCGGCGCCGGGGCGCTCCTGGTGGCCTTCTTCCTGCTCCTTGCCCGCGGCATGCGGGTGGCCGCCAAGGCCCGGGACCCATTCGGCGCCTGCCTGGCTGCCGGCGTGATCGCCATGCTCGCGTTCCATGCCTTCATCAACACGGGGATGACCATGGGCATGATGCCGGTGACGGGCGTGCCGCTGCCCTTCACCAGCGCCGGCGGGAGCGCCCTCCTGGCGGACTACGCTGGGATTGGGCTGCTGCTATCCATCCACATGCGAAGGAAGAAGATTCAGTTCTAACCCGCGTACTTGCGGATGAGGCCCTCAATCATGTGCCGGGTGTCCTCCGAAAGATCCTCGACGTCGCTCGGTGCCAGCGCCAGCGCGCTGGCCTTGGTGGCGATGCTGCCGAGGATGTCCTGCTCGACCTCATGCAGAAAGTCGATGACGGACTGCTTGGGATAGGCGCCGAACTCGCCCGCGGCGACGCGCTGGATGAACGGCTCCAGCTCAATCGGGTCCTCCATCATGACATCCCAGTAGACGTCGACAAGGGGCCTGTTTTCATCGGCCATGGGCGGTCCCTCCCCCTCTGGGTCCAGCTGCAAAGCGTATGACGGGTGTGCGCGGCGAGCCCGCGCTGGCGCTTCCGGCCGGCCCTGCTGGACCCGGCGCCGACATTCTACTGCATCGAGCGGCTGGGGCTGGCTGAGGTCAGGGCCGGACGCGGCTCAGCACGTCCTCCGTCAGCACCAGGGGCGTCCCGACCGCCCCGGCCAGCGCCAGCGTGCGGGCAGCCTGCTCCACGTAGAGGGCGACGTTCAGGGCCTCGCCCAAATCCCCGCCAAGGGCCACCACCCCGTGGCTTTGGAGCAGCACTGCCTTGCCTGTGAGACCCATGGCCACGAGGGCCATAGTGGCCATGTCGGGGCTGCCGGGCCATGCCAGGCGCGCCACGGGCACCTCGCCCCCCACGGTCACTGCCTCCATGGTCACGGGCGGGATGGACCGCCCGCAGGCCGCGAACGCCACGGCGTACGGGGAATGCGTGTGGATGACGGCGGCCACGTCCGGGCGGGCGGCCAAGATTCCCAGATGCATGGGCAACTCGGAGGTCGGGCGCCGCTCCCCCGCCACGGGCCGGCCCATCGCGTCGACGATGACGATGTCGTCCTCGGCCATATCCGCGTAGGGTAGGCCGCTCGGCGTGGCCGCCACGCAGCCGTCGGGGCAGCGGGCGCTGACGTTGCCTTCGCTCAGCCGCGCCAGGCCCTCGCGGTGCATGGCCAACGCCGCCCGCCACACGGCGCGGCGAGTCCTCGCATAGTCCATGGCAGGTTGGCGCCCCTTCCTCGCGAAACCCTTCCCACGCAAGGCGGGTGGCTTCTTCGGCGACGTCCGGCCGGCTCTGGACCCCCGGTTTCGTGCGCCTCTGCCTTGTGGGGTTCTGCTATTACGCGTGCGTGTACCTGCTGCTGTCGGTCATGCCGCTTTACCTCGCGCGCGGCGGCCAGACCGATATCGTGATCGGCGCCCTGCTGAGCCTGATGAACGCCGCTTCGTTTGTGGTCCGCCCCTTCACGGGCTGGTTGACGGACCTGCATGGACGGCGCCTGTACATTGCCCTCGGCATCCTCGGCCTGCTGCTGGGCACCGGCGGCCTGCCCTTCGTGGGCGCCAGCATCACGGCCTTCGCTGGCCTGCGGATCCTGCTCGGCGTCGGGTGGGGCAACCTGACGGCCACGGCCAACACCCTGGCCGGGGAGCTCGTGCCGGCCAGCCGGCGGGGCGAGGCGCTCGGCTTTTACACCATGTTCGGGAGCCTCGCCTTGGCCGGCGGGCCGACCGTCGGCCTCGCCCTGGCCCGCGCCCACGGCTACGCCGCCGCCTTCTGGGTGGCGACGGCCTTCGCCGCGCTGGGGCTGCTCATGGCCGTGACGCTGCCGGAGCCCAAGCGCGAACCCCACGCGCCAGCGCCGCTCCGCCTCATCAACCTGATCAGTGTGCCGGTCCTCGGGCCGTCGCTGTTGGTGGTTGTGCACTCTCTCATGTACGGTGCCCTGGTGAACTTTCTGCCGCTGCTGGCCGAGCGGCGCGGCCTCGGGGACACGGGCCTATTTTTCACGGCCTACGCGGTGTCCCTGCTCGTATTGCGCAGCCTGGCCGGCCGGATCTCCGACCGTCTCGGGCGGGCGCAGGTCATAGGCCCGGGCCTTCTCTGCGGCGCGGCCTGCATGATCCTGCTGGCCAACGCCTCGCAGCGCTGGGAGATGCTCGTGGGGGCCCTGCTTTTCGCGCTGGCCATGGCCGGGGTCCAGCCGCCTTCGCAGGCATGGGGGCTCGACCTGGCGGTCGGCGGGCGTCGCGGCACCGCCATGTCGACCATCGTCATGGCGCAGGACGTCGGGATCGCGGGCAGCGGCGTGCTGCTGGGGTGGATCGCAACCCGCGCGGGCCTGCCGGCCGCCTTCTGGACGGCGGGGATCCTGGCCCTGGTGGCGGTGGCGGGCCTGGGCGTCGCCTGGCGCCTGGGCGCCGTACCCGGGACGGCTCGGGCGCAGGCGAAGGCGGGGTAGCCGCAGCTGATCCGGTGCCCGCAGCCGAAGGCCCACCGCGGCGAGTGCGGTGCCGGGCGCGCGTGCGGGCGGCGGCGGCGCCATGGGGACGAGTGTGGGTTGCCGGTGCCGGCCGAGGCGCCGGGTGCGCGTGCTTCCCCCGGGCACCGCGTCAGCGTCGGGTCTGTCCGGTCTGTCCGGTCTGTCCCGTTTGGGGCGCGCTTGCCGCAGCCGCCTCGGCCTGGAGGTTGGCGGCGTAGTTCCGCAGCACGGCGGCCACGTACTTGCGCGTCTGCGTGTAGGGCGGAATGCCACCGTACTTGGCCACGGCAGCCGGCCCGGCGTTGTACGCGGCGAGCGCCAGCACCAGCGGGTCCAGGCACATCCGCGGCGCGCTGCCGGCCGGCTGGAGCAGGCAGCTGTGGTATTGGATCTGGTACTGCTGGATGAGTTGCGCGAGGTACTTGGCGCCCCCCATGAGGTTCTGCATGGGGTTGTTCACGTCCGAGACGCCCAGGGACTGGGCCGTGGAAGGCATCAGCTGCATCAGGCCGCGGGCGCCGGCGCTGCTGATGGCCCCGGGGTTGCCGCCGGACTCCTGAATCATGACGGCCTGGATCAGGGCGGGGGACAGGTCCGTCGCCGCAGCCGCGGCTGTGACCTCGGCCGACCAAATGCCGGCCTGCGGCGGCGCCACGCGCAAGCCGCCGCCCAGCCGCGCCCATGCCATGACCCCGAGCCACACCAGCGTGGCCAGCGCCAGGATGCGCACCGTCCAGACGGCCCGCCGCCGCCACGCCTGGCGCTGCCGCCACGTCAGCCGGAATCGGCGCAGCCTACGACCCTCCGCGTCCTCCTATGACGGTGCGGAGGTCAGCATGTGCCCTTCACAGCACATCCAGCGGAAAGATCGGCCGCCGCACCCCGCGGTACGGAAACCGGCTCAGGTCGGGGCTGGCCGCCCCCGGCGCGCTCACCTCGATGATCCCGCCCGCCGCCAGGGGCTGAAACGAGGCGCGGAAGTGCCCGCGAGACTTGATCAGCAGCACCCGCGCCCGCGACGGCTCCAGCCCCACGAAGCGGAAAATCTCCGCGTCATTGGGAGCCGTGCGCTGCTCGCTCGCCACCACGGCGAAGCTGGTTTCTGGGCGCTCCCCGCCCACCAGCAGCACGGCCGTGCGGCCGATGTCCTGAAGCATGCCGGTCGACTGTGGCCCCCGCAGCACAAACCGCCCGTCGCTGAGGCCGCGCACATAGGCCCGCACGGGCACCGGCTCGCCGAAAGCGGGGTCGACCTTGCCGCCCAACCGGAAGTCGCCCTCGCGGCCGACGCCCAGTGCGAAGGCCCGCTCCACCGCCTCGGGGTCGTGGATCCACGCCATCGCGTCGCGCATGCGCGCTCCCAGGCACGCCGCCAGCAGGGCCGTGGTGTCACCGGTGCCGCCCCCGCCTGGATTGTCCGCCACGTCGGCGAGGACCACGGGGCGGTCGGCCCGGCGCAGCGCCTCGGCCACGGCCGCCTCCGGCTCAGGGAGCGGCTTCAGGAACTCCGCCCGCAGCTCCCAGGCCAGGGCGGCCACGTCGTCCGCCGCCGCCTGGGCCTGGGCAGCATCCCCATCGGCGATGGCCACGACGCCCAGGCCGGCCTCGGCGAAGTCGTTGAAGGGGAAGGACGGCGCAATGCCCACCCGCAGGATGCCGGGGCGGGCCTCCCACTGCGCAGCCCGCTCCAGGAGGGCGACCATGGGCCCCTCGCCCGTGCGCTGGTTGATGGTGGGCGGCAGCAGGGGCGGCTTGCTCAGGGCCTGCACGGGCCGCACGTGGGCGGCTAGGATCCGGCCCAGCAGTCGGGCCGCTTCAACCCCCCGCTCGTACATGTCCACATGGGGGTTGGTCTTGTAGATGACGAGGGCATCGCTGTTCTCGCGGTCGGCCACGGTGAGCACGGTGGTGCTGGCCGGGATGCCCGCCGTGCTGCGCACGAGCATGCTCAGCCAGCGCCCGCTCTCCTTGGCGCGGATGTCGACGTTCCGATGCTGCTCGAGGGTGTCACCCCGCGCCCAGACCCGACAGCCCAGAAGGCCCAACGGCACGCCTTCGACGCTGACGGCCATGGCCGCGTGCATGAACAGGCCCTGCAGACCGGGTGCACCGGTCCGGCCGAGACCGCGGGTCTTACGACGGGTGGTGAAGGCGACCGTGGTAGTGTCCTGCACGCAAAGGACCAGGTCGCGGCCGGCCATGCGGCGCAGGGTGGACTTGCGGTGGCCGCCCAGGATCTTGCCGGCGTCGACGCGGCGGTTGCTGAGGAAGCGATAGGGTGACCTTGGTTGCGGCCCAACTGCCGAACGCCTGCGGCAGCGATTGCTCGGGGTGGTCAGCGAGCGTGGCGGCGACGGCGAAAAGCCGGGCGGTCAGACGCGCATCGCCCAGCGCCACGTCGCGCAACTCCTCGCACGCCCACAGGTCGGCGATCCCGGCTGCCCTCGCTCTCGCCGGGATGCCTTCGACACCGCGCATGGGGAATCATGGGGCTTCCTTCAGATCACCCGACAAAATCGTTCGACAATCTCGTGACGCCGATCACAAGCGACTTGTGGGTAAGGGTGTGGTCTAAGACTGCGGCATGGCAGAAGGTGGTACGGATTCGGGACTCGTGAGACCTCCCCGCATCGCGGGGACGCGTACGCCCCACCCGAGAGGCGAAGCCCAAGGGCGGCAAATGTTTCGGGAGGAGCCGGACGCCTCCATAGTACTCGGAGCGCGGGAGAGCCGCGCACAGGGGGGCGGCGGATTCGAGCGGGCCAGGGAAAGCATCGGCTCAACGCACAGGAAGTGCGGCGATGCCACCGGATCTGGACCGCATCGCGGAGCGGGCAAGGAAGGAACCGAAGGCTCGGTTCACGGCCTTGGCCCACCACCTGACGGAGGCATTTCTGCGGGAGACCTGGCAAGGTCTGAACAAGCGAGGAGCCCCGGAGTGGACGGCATGAGCATCGCGGCATGGCGCTGCCGCCCTCGCAATTCAACCGTTGCTCGGCAGAAACGGATTGCGGACCAGCACCCCATCGTAGGTCGTCCCATCGCTCAGGTCCTCCGACCAGAGCACGGCGCAGCCCAATTGGGCGGCACTGCGGATGATCATGGCGTCCCACAGGCTGACTCTGTGCCGATGGTGGATGTCGATGGCCGCCAGGACGTCTTCGGGTCCCGGCCGGTGCGTACGCCAGCATGCGTACTGGGCCGTGACGGCGCCGCCCTCGGAGTCCACGATGAGGGGTCGGGTGATTCGGGTCACGGCCACGTAGAATTCCTGAAGGACCTGGACGCTCACACATCCCGCCCGAGATGACCACAGGCCCTCCAGCAAAGAAGCGGCCACTGCCCGTTTGGCCCCAGCCGTCAGGTCGACGGCGTAGACCAAGACGTTCGTATCGACGAACTGGCGCGATGCCGCCGGTGGGGGCTCGCTACCGCCGCTCATGGAGGTCCTCGCGTGTCCAGGTGACCTGGCCGCCCGTGCCAAGGTCGTAACCCCGCTTGAGCGTCGCCAGTGCCGCCGCCTTTGCCACCTCGTAGTCGTCGGTGTCACGTACCGCCTCTTCCAACAGCTCCCGAACCAGCGCGGAGAGCGAAACGTCGCGGTCGAGCGCAACGCGGCGAGCACGGCGGATCAGGTCGGCGGGGAGAAAGAGTGTGATATTCCTCGAGGGTGCTGCCACTCAACTTCACTCCACATAAACCAGTGTAGCACACAGTCATGCGCAGGACGTTGGCCGCCATCGCCGAAGTCCATCCCCCATGCCCTCCTTCTCGCCCCGCGTCTGGCGGCTGCTCCTTGGTTACGGCGCGACGCAGATCGGGTCGGGCTTCGTTTACTCGTTCCTGTTCGTCTACCTAGCGCAGGCCCGCCACCTCGGCCCGGCCGTCGCGGGCGCGGCTTTAGCCACCCTGGCGGCCGCCGGCGCCCTGGCCCTGCCGCTGGCCGGCTGGCTTGGCGACCGCTTCGGCACCGGCCGCGTCACCGCCGCCGCGCTCCTGGTCGGGGCCGCCGGCTCGGCGATGTTGGCGGGGACGAGCTCCGCAACCGCCGCCTTCGCCGCCGCCGCCCTCTGGGGCAGCGGGCTCGCGGCCACGTGGAACGGCCTTGCGGCCATCTGGGGCGGCTCCGTGCCTGAGGACGACCGCAGCGCCGTCTTCGCCACCAACAACATCACGCAGAACATCGGCTGGGGCGTGGGCGCCGTCGGCGGGGCCCTGGTGGCGCACCTCGGCTTGCCCGCGTCCTTTGTGCCCGGCTTCATCGGGGATGCCGTGCTGCGCGTGGCGTTCGCCACGCTCATCCTGACGTCCGGCGAGCGCGTTGCCGTGCCAAGGGGCGACCGCCTGCCACCAGCCCGACCCAGCCGGGCCCTGATCGCCCTGACGGCGCTGAGCACCCTGGTGATGGCCGCCGCCTTCAGCCAGACGACCTCGGCCTTTCCAGCCTGGGCGACGGCGAAGACTGGCTCGACTGCCGTGATGGGCCTGGCCATCGGCCTCGGCTGCCTGGTGATCGTGGTGGCGCAGATGCCCATCCTGCGCTGGGCCCTGGCGGGCCGCAGCCGCATGCCCATGGCCGCCGCTGGCATGGGCCTGTTTGCGGCGTCCTGGCTGCTGGCGCTGTTCGGCAGTCCGGCCACGCTCGTGGCCTGCATGATGGCGTTCGGGTTGGGCGAGTGCTTTTACACCCCGGTGATGCTGGCGGCTGTCAACGACCTCGCCCCAGAGGGGGCGCGGGCCCGCTACAACGCCTGGTTCAACCTGTCCTACCAGATCGGGCCGGTGATCGGCCCCGCCGTGACGGGGACGCTGCTGGCCGCCGGCCACGGCATGGCCTTGTTCGTGGGCCTGGCGGCGGCGTGCGCCCTGGCCGGAGCCGCCGCCCTCACCATCCAGCCGCTGCTCCACCCGAACGAAGGGGCGCGGGCGTAGGCCCGCGTCCCCTCACTGATCCCACATGCCCTTGAGCTTCTCGTAGGTGGGCGGGAACGATGGGGTGTACCGCAAAAAGTGTGGCACCGGGTAGCGGACGCCGCCCGCGTGCGTGCCCTTCAGCCCCTCGATGAACGTCGGCATCTGCGCCCACGGGATCGTGAAGGCCATCTCGTGGTCCTGC
>DATLTP010000110.1:0-22006 GCA_035533535.1 Bacillota bacterium
ATGCAGTTCCTCTATGAGGCCGACGGCGCCTACCACGTGATGGACACCGAGACGTACGAGCAGACGCACATCGAGGGCGAGGCCGTGGGCGACGCGCGCCGCTTCCTCAAGGAGAACATGGTTGTGATCGTCACGACCAACAAGGGCCACATCATCAGCGTCGACCTGCCGACGACGGTCGAGCTCGAGGTGATCGAAACCGAGCCCGGCATCCGCGGCGACACCGTCAGCGGCGCCAACAAGTCGGCCAAGGTGGAGACGGGCGCGACGGTGCAGGTGCCGCTCTTCGTCAACACGGGCGACCGGATCAAGGTTGACACGCGCTCGGGGGCATACCTGGGCCGGGCCTAACCCGTTTCGCCCCCTGCCAGCGCGACGGCCGCCGCGGCCGCAGGGGCGGGTCCCAGGGCGCACAGGTGCCGCATGGTTGGCGAGCCAGTGACGAAGACGGCGAACGCGATGGCGAAGACCCCGCCGGTGGCCACCATGATGCGGGCGGGGTCGGTCAGCGTGCCCAGGGCGCCGTAGCTCCAGTTGAAGGTGGCCATGGCGCCCACCG
Source organism: Bacillota bacterium (assembly GCA_035533535.1). Taxonomy (GTDB): domain Bacteria; phylum Bacillota; class Sulfobacillia; order RBS10-35; family JAJYVM01; genus JAJYVM01. The sequence goes on from DATLTP010000110.1 coordinate 560, forward strand.
TCACCCAGGTGTAGACGCTGCTGACACGGCCGCGGTAGGCGTCGGCGCAGCGCTCCTGGACAGAGGTGGCCGTCAGGGCCATGAACATGGCCTGCGAGGCGCCGACGGTCAGGGCCAGCGCCAGGGCCGCCGCTTCCGTGCGCATGAGCCCAAACAGCAGCAGCGTGGCGCCGCTGAGCAGGCCCGAGATCAGATAGAGGCGGCCGCGCAGCCGCATGTCCCGCACGGTCGTCAGCGGCAGGGCGCCCAGGATGGCGCCCAGGCCCAGGGCGGTCATGGCGGCGCCGTAGACGGCGCTGCCCCCACCGATATGTGCCTGCAGGAACCCCGGCAGGATGCCCATGAACGCCATCGTCAGGCAGCAGTGCAGCGACACGACGGCAACGAGCAGGCCGAGGGGCGAGGCCGCGCGAACGTACCGCAATCCCTGGCGGAAGGGGAGCAGGAAGTCGCGGCCACCCAGGCGCTGCCCGGCCTCGGTCCGGCGCATGAAGAGCGGCTGCAGCGCCGCGGTGCCCCAGAGCAGGGCGCAGAGGGCAAAGACGGCCCAGGGCCCGGCCACGGCCAGGATCGGGGCCGCAAGGGCCGGGCCGACGAACTCCGAACCCTGGCGCGCGATGCCCTGCAGCGCCACCCCGTTGAGCAGGGCCCGCGGCCCGACGATGTTCGGCAGCAGTGCGGCCCACGAGACGGACTGGAAGGCCGCTGCGACACCGACCAGCAGCGTCAGGCCGAGCACGGCGGGAAGGCTGGTCTGGTGCCGCCAGGCCAGCACGGCCAGGGCCGCGGAACCCGCCCCCGCCGTGGCCAGCGCCAGGGACAGCACACCGGTGCGGGGGAAGCGGTCGGCGACGATCCCTGCCAACGGCGCCACCAACAGGCTTGGACCCTGGAGCCCGAACAGGCTGGCGCCCACCCATAGCGAGGAGTGGGTCTGCGTCTGCAGCAGCCAGCCTACGGCCAGGATCAGGGCCCAGCGGCCGGAGTTGGCCGCGGCGACGCTCAGCCAAAGCCTGCGGAAGTCCGCGGATGCAAGCGAGGCGAACACTCTCAGGCCCCCTCATACGCTCCACCATGACGGATGTGGAGCGCATCGTGGTCATTGTCATGGAGAACCGGACCACCGACAACCTCCTGGGCACGCGTCAGCGCGCCACGTGCCCCTGGCTTGCCTGGCCGCCGGCGAACTCGCACGCGGCGGCCGTCGCGGGGCTGCCGCACCCTGGCCGCCGCTGCGGGGTGCCCGCCTCCCAGACGCCCCTGACTCGCGCCCTCCTCCGCGCCGGCTGCCTCGCCACGCAGCACTTCAGCGAGATCCTGGGTCCCTCGGATCCAAACTACTTCGCCATGATGGCGGGATCCGCGCCCGTTGTGGAGAACCTCGGCTGGCTGCCGCGGTTGCCGCGCATGGCCACCATCGCCGACCGGTTGGACGAGGCCGGCCTTCCCTGGCGTAACTACGCGGGTAACGGCTGCGATGGGCTGGCCCTGTTCCCGCACCTGCAGGGGCGGCCGGAATTGGGCTCGTGGCGCGCCTTTGCCGGCGACGCCCGGCGGGGCGATCTCCCGCGCCTCAGCTGGGTCACGGCGCCGTATTCCCGCAGTGAGCACCCGCCGTTTCCCGTGCGCTGGGGGCAGTGGTGGCTGGGGGAGCAGCTTGCCGCGCTGGCGGCCGGGCCGTGTTGGCCCGGCCTTCTCACGCTGGTGGTTTGGGACGACTGGGGTGGGTACTGGGATCACATGACACCGCCACCCTTGCTGGAACGCTGGTCGGATGGCACGCCCTTCCGCCTGGGGCTGCGCACGCCGCTCATCCTGGTGGGCGGCCGTGTGCGGCCAGGGACGATGTACGAGCGCCCCTGCTCCCACGCCAGCATCCCCGCCCTCGTGGAGCGTGTCTTCAGCCTGCGCCCACTGACGGCGTGGGATGCCGAGGCGGACGATCTGGTCGGCGCGCTGCTGCCTTCTGGGCATCGACCCGCGCCCCTGCCGCGGCTGCCGCGGCTGCCGCGCCCCGCGGCTTGGGAGCGGGCGGCCCAGGGGATGATCGACGGCGCGGCCGTTCTCTGGAATGCGGCCCATTGCCCCCGGCCATGCTAGCTGCCATGGAAGAGCACCAGATGGACACGCGCGAGCGCGTCGCGTACCTGCTTGGCCTGGCGCGCGCCCAGGCGGCGGACGGCAGGGGCGACAGCCAGCTTCTCACGGGCATCCTCGAAGTCCTGGCCGACCTGGCGCGCGAGGTGAGCCAGCTGCGGGCGGGCGAGCGGACCCTCAGCAGCCACGTCCGCTCCCTGCGGGGCCACCTGGCCGAACTGGCCGGCGGGGCCTTCAACGGCGCCGACTTCCCCGACACGGCCCTGGTCCACTGCGAGGCCTGTGGCCAGGCCATGCGCGTGCTGACGGCCGACCTCAGCAACGACCAGGTCGAGCTGGTCTGCCCGACCTGCGGGCACGTGGTGCACGCCTACGACCCCGGCCTGGATTACGACGAGGACGAGGACACGCTGGAGGACCTACCCGAGGGCGACGCATAACCCGTCCCGCCCCCCCATAGGCATGGCCATAAAAGTGGACAGCCCGGGGGGCAATCGGCCTTGGATCAGGCGGTCGTGGGGCTCCTGCCATTTCTGGCGCCGGCGCTGCGCGGCGTGCTCGCCGATGCGGCGGCCGGCTCGCGCCATCCCTGGTGCGAGGTCCGCATCCGCCGCGGGGGCCTGCTCCAGGTCGTCACGACGGCCGGGGACCTCTGGCCAGGCGAGATCCGCTGCAGCGACGACGACGTCGACCGCACCGTCCAGCTGATCACCCGGGCCTCGCTGTACGCATGGGAAGAGGAGCTGGCCCGCGGCTACTGCACCCTGCCGGGCGGGCACCGGGTCGGGTTCGCCGGCCGCGCCGTCGTTCGCGAGGGCCGGGTCGCCTCCCAGACGGCGTTTTCCTCGCTCTGCCTGCGTGTGGGCCGGGCCCTGCCGGGCGTGGCTGACGGACTGCTGCCCGCCCTGCTTGCGCCTGGCGGCCGTGTGCGGAGCGCCCTGCTCTTTGGGCCGCCCGGCTGCGGCAAGACCACCCTGCTGCGCGACCTCGCCCGCCAGATCAGCTCCGGCCGCCCGGACCTCGGCCTCCCGGGCCGCCGGGTCGGCATCTGCGATGAGCGCTCGGAGATCGCGGCCTCCACAGCCGGCCGGCCTCACTTCGACCTCGGCCCACGCTGCGACGTCCTGGACGGGTGCCCGAAGGCGCAGGGCCTGCTCCTTCTGCTGCGGGCCCTGGGCCCCGAGGTGCTGGTGACCGACGAGGTCGGCGGCGCCGCGGACGCGGAGGCCCTCGAGGATGCGGCGCGGGCGGGGGTTGCCGTGCTGGCCACGGCCCATGCCGGCAGCGCCGCCGACCTGGAGCGCCGGCCGTCGCTGCGGGCGCTGGTGAGCGGCGGCGCCTTCGCCGTCCTGGCCCAGCTCGGACCGGACCGGCGGCTGCGCGGGGTCGTGGCGGCATGATCGCCGTGACGATCCTGGCAGGTGCTTGCATCCTGATCGGGTCCACTGGCGCGGGCGCCGTCGTGGCCAACAACCTGCGCCGCCGCCCCGAGGATCTGGGACGGCTGGCGGCGGCGCTCGGCCACCTGGAGACCGAGATCGGCTACCTGGCGGCGCCCCTGCCGGAGGCCCTGCAGCGCGTGGCCCGCACCAGCGCGGGGCCGGCGCGGGCGCTGCTGCAGGGCGCGGCCGAGCGCCTTTGCGCGGGTGACGGGGCAACCGCCGCCGAGGCGTGGCTGGCGGCCGTGGCTGCCGCCGACCCAAGCGCCGCGTGGACGGCCGCCGACCGGCAGGCCCTCCTCGACTTCGGCGCCGCGCTTGGCGCCTCGGGCCGGGAGGACCAACTCCACCACCTGGCCCACTGCCGCGAGCGCCTGCTGGCGCTGCAGGTGGAGGCGCGCCGCGAAGCCGACCGCTCCGCCCGCATCTGGCTCTACCTGGGCGCCCTCGGCGGACTCGGGCTCCTGATCATCTGCATGTAGGGAGGGCTCCCCCGATGAATGTCACCATCATCTGGCAGATCGCCGGCATCGCCATCCTGGTCATCGTCATCCACGCCGTGCTCAAGTCGGCCGGGCGCGACGAGTTTGCCTGGCTGACCGTGCTCGCCGGGCTCTCCGTGGTCCTGTACCTCGCCGTGCGCACGGTCAGCGACCTCTTCCAGACTGTGCGGACCCTCTTCCAGTTCTGAGGATGACCTCGATCGTACCGGTCGTCGGCTTTGCCCTGGTCGCAACGATCGTGCTGGCGCTGCTGCGCCCGCTGCGGCCGGAGATTGCCGTCATCCTCGGCCTGGTGGCGGGGGCCCTGATTCTGCTCGCCGTGATCCCGCGCATCGCCCAGATCGTGGCCCTGCTGGAGGACATGGCGAACAAGGGTGGGGTGGGCGCCGACTACCTGGCGGCTCTGCTCAAGATCGTGGGCATCGCCTACCTGACGGAGTTTGGTGCCCAAGCCGCGCGGGACGCCGGCGAGGGGGCGCTCGGCAGCAAGGTGGAGCTGGCCGGCAAGATTTTGATCCTGGTGATCGCCATTCCCCTCGTGCTGGCGGTCCTGGACCTCATCCTCCGCCTGGTTGGTCAGGGGGTGGGCGGATGAGGCTTCTAATTGGCGTTCTCCTGGGCCTGGCTGTCCTTGCGGGGTCGCGCGCCGCGCTGGCCGCCGCCACGCCCACCGACCCGTACCAGATGGCGCAGCAGCAGATGAGCACGCTGGACTCGGCGCCCATCCAGGGCTTTGTGCAGAGCTTGGACCGCCAGCTGGAGCCGTACGGGGTGCACCTGGATTGGGGTCAGCTCACGGCCATCCTGCGCACGCGCACCATTCCCTGGCAGCCGCAGGACATCGCCAGGGCCATCGCGGGCGTCTTCGTCGGCGAGGTGCGCCAGAGCCTGCGGCTGCTGGGCGAGCTGCTCGTCCTGGTTGTGCTGGCGGCCATCCTGCGCCACATCCAGGCCTCATTCGAGGGGGACGCCGTCGGCCGCCTCGCCGATGCTGTCGTCTTCCTGGCCCTGGGCGCCATCGTGCTGGTCGGCTTCGTGCAGGCCCTGGGGATCGCGCGGGGGGCGGTCAAGGACCTGAGCGACTTCATGCTGGCCCTGCTGCCGACCCTGTTCAGCCTGCTGGTGGCCTCGGGCGCCTTCGCCTCGGCGGGGCTTTTGCACCCCGCCATACTCTTCGTGGTCAACCTGGTGGGCTGGGCCGTGGGGACGTGGGTCTTCCCCCTGCTGCTGCTGGCGGCCGTCCTCGACATTGTCTCCTCGCTGAACCCCACCTTCCGGCTGAGCAGCATGGCCGGCCTGATGCGCCAGGTCGCGCTGGGGGCCACCGGCCTGCTGCTTGCGGGCTTCATCGGGGTGGTCTCCGTGGAGGGGGCCGCCGGCGCCGTGGCGGACGGCGTGGCCCTGCGGGCGGCCAAGTATGCCGCCAAGACGTTCGTGCCTGTCGTGGGCGGCGTGTTCGCCGACGCGGCCGAGCTCGTGATCACCTCCGGGTTCCTGGTGAAGACGGGCCTCGGGATCGCCGGGCTTCTGGTCGTCGCCCTGGCCGTGCTGCTGCCGGTGGCCAAGCTGATCGCCATCTGGCTCTGCTTTCGCCTGGCCGCGGCCCTGGCCCAGCCGGTTGGGGGCGAGGGGGTCGTCCACGTCCTGGGCGGCGTGTCCTCCACCATCTCGCTCTTCGCGGTCACGGTGGGCGTGGTCGGGTTGATGTTCTTCCTGTCGCTGACGGTGCTGGTGGGCGCGAGCAGCGCCGTGATGATGCTGCGATGAACGCCCTCGGCACCTGGGTCGGACACCTCGCCGCCGTGGTGCTCATGGCCGGCCTGGCGGAGATGCTGATGCCCCCGGGGCGGCTGCAGGGCTACGCGCGGGCCGTGCTGGGCCTGATCGTGCTGCTGGCCGTGCTGACGCCCCTGCTGAACGTGCTCCACCAGGGCGTGTCCTGGTCGCTGCCGGACGCCGCCATCCCGCCGGCCACGGCGGTGGCCTCCGAGGCGAGCCTGACGCGCCAGGTCTTCGCCCAGATGCTCTCGGAGCGGGCCGTCAGCGCCGCCGAGTCCGTCACGGGCGTCGCGCACGCGACGGCCCAGGTGGTGCTCCTGCCGGCCCAGGGGGAGGCGGAGCCGCAGATCGCCGCAGCCAGCGTCGCCGTGCAGGCCGCGGGCGACGTGGCGGCCACGGTGGCCACGCGGGTGGCCGCCGCCCTTGGCCTCGATCCCAGCAAGGTGACCGTGAGGGAGGTGGGGCGCAAGTGAGCTGGAACGCCCTGAAGCCCCGGGAGAAGGCCCTGGTCCGCTACCTGCTGCTCGCCGTGGTGGCGGGGCTGCTGCTCATGTCGATCCGGTCGCTTGGCGCGCCGCAGGCCGCCGTGGCAGCGACCACCGCAACGTCGCCCGTGACAGGCAAGGGCGCCCTCGCGAGCGAGGAAGCGACCATCGACGCCGACCTGGCCGGCATCCTCGGGCAGGTCGCGGGCGCGGGCGCCGTGCACGTGCGCGTGGCCCTGCGGTCGACGGATCAGAACGTCTACGCGGTGGACCACACGACCAACACCACCACGACCCAGGGCTCGGCGACGGGCGAGGCCACCACCACGCAGAACCAGGCCAGCGAGCAGACGGTGACGGTCAATAACGCCGCGCTGCCCGTCGACGTGCAGGGCGCCCAGGTGCAGAGCGTGCTGGTCGTGGCGACGGGGGCGACCGATCCGGCCGTGGCCGCGGCCCTGGCCCGCGCGACCGCCGCGGCGCTGGGCGTGCCCCTCTATGAGGTCGTGGTGCTAACGGGGGAGGGTTCGAAGTGATCATCCGGACGAGCAAGCGCACGCGGTTCGTGATCTTCCTGGTGCTGGTGGCGGCCGCGCTGGCCGTCGTGGTCTCGGCCTGGCCGGTAAGCCAGCGGGGGCAGGCCGGTACGGCCACGCAGCCGGTCGCGGCGGCCATTCCGGTGATGGCGCCGTCGGCGCCATCGACATCCGGTTACTTTGCAACCGCCCGGCTTGAGCAGCAGCAGGCGGAGAGCCGCGAGCTGGCGCTGGACCAGCAGGTCGCCGCGGACGCGGCAGCGTCCGCCACGACTCGGTCGAATGCCGACAGCCAGGTCATCGCCCTTGGCCGGCAGGGGGACCAGGAGGCGGAGATCCGCGCCATCCTGCTGGCCAAGGGGTACCAGGACGCCGTCGTGTATCTGAGCACCGACCCGGCCGGCGCCGTGGTCGTGGTCGAGACCGCCACCCTGACCGAGGCCGACGTGGCGCGCGTCGCCGACGCGGTCGAGCGCGTCGCCGGGGTCCCGGCGGGCAACATCAGCGTCATGGCGCACACCGGATGAGATTCGGGTGGAGCATCAGCATCATGGCGTGAAGCAGACGAGATCCGGCTGGAGCCAGGGAGGGCGGCTCCGCGCGCCGCCGGGTGCCCACGCTGGCGCAGCCACGGGCGTGAAGCGCCGACCCCGCAGCCCCGAAGGGGCGAGGAGGCGGCGTAGCCCGAGTGGGCGGCGGCGAGGGCCCCGGGGACGGGGCCCGGTCGCGCCCTGGCACCGCATGGTATGATCCTGGCAGGAACGCCTGTACGGGGGAGTGTCGATCTGGCCGAGGAGGGCGGCGTCCGCATCTCCGACGACGTGGTGGCCGTGATCGCCGCCCTCGCCGCCGGCGAGGTGGAGGGCGTCGTTGGCATGAGCGGGGGCCTGGTCGGCGGGCTCAGCGAGATGCTGGGCAAGAGCAGCCTGGCCCGCGGGGTGAAGGTGGAGATCGGCACCCACGAGTGCGCCATCGACCTGTACCTCACCGTGGAGTACGGGGCCCGCATCCCCGTGGTCGCGCAGCGCGCCCAGGAGGGCGTGAAGTCGGCCGTCGAGCGGATGACGGGGCTCAAGGTCGTCGAGGTCAACATCCACGTGCAGGGGCTGCAGTCGGTCGGGACCGAGGATACGGGCAAGAAGCGTCCGCTCGGCTAGGCGGCTGCGGGCCACGCGAGAGGCCGCCCCGCGCAGGGGTTGGGAGGACAAGCCTTGGCGATCGTCGACCGCATCATCCTGACCGTATACACGGTGGCGCTGCTGGTCGTATCGGGGCTGGCGGTGCTGATCGGGCTCGGCTGGGCGCGGCCGGCCGGCGCCATCCGCGACGCCCTCGTCACGCTGAACGGGCGGCTGTCCATCGGCGCACTCGGACTCATCTTCTTCGTGAGCAGCGCCCGGCTCCTCATCCTGGCCTTCCGGCGCCGCCAGCCAGGGCAGGCCGTGGTGCACGAGACGGACCTTGGCGATGTGCGGATCTCGCTTGACGCCATCGAGAACCTGGTGCAGCGGGTGGCGCGCCAGACCAAGGGCGTCCGCGACGTGCGCCCGCAGGTGGCGCTGGGCTCTGACGGCCTGCACGCGGCCATGCGCGTCTGGGTCAGCCCCGACGTCAACATCCCGGACCTAGCGCGCGAGCTGCAGGAGGAGGTCGACCGCTCCGTGCAGGGCGTGGTCGGCGTGGCGCTGGCGGGCCTGGACATCCGCGTCGAGAACATCACGACCGAGACGCGGCGCGGGCGGGTGGACTAGCGTGGGCTGGGATGCCGTGCGCGACTTCTTCGGCCACCACCGCGGAAAGTTCTTCGGGTCGGTCCTCGGCCTGGTGGTGGCCTTGATGATCATGCGGCTGGGCCTGCTCTGGACGCTCTTCATCGCCGCGGTGGTCGTAACCGGGTATCTTGTGGGCAAGCACTTCGATGACGAGCAGGATAACCTCTTGGAAGTGCTCACGCGCCTGCTCCCGCCGGGGCGGCGCTAGCACCCGCAAGGAGGTCGCGTTGCTCTGAGCCGGCACATGGCCCGCGAGCTGACCATGAAGGCCCTTTACCAGCGGGACGTCGGTCGCGGCGCCCCGGCGGCCACACTGGCCTACCTCTGCGAGGAGGAGGGCGTGGAGGCCGATATCGCGCAATTCGCGCAGGCGCTGCTGAGCGGGGTGCTGGCGCACCTGCCCGAGCTGGACCGCGTGATCGCGGCCAGGGCGAAGGAGTGGCGGCTGGACCGGCTGGCCAACGTCGACCGCAACGTGCTGCGCCTGGGCGTCTACGAGCTGACCTTCGGACAGGACGTGCCCGCCAGCGTGGCGATCAACGAGGCCGTCGAGCTGGCCAAGGATTACGGCGGGCCGGAGTCGGGGCGGTTCGTCAACGGCGTGCTGGGTCAGGTCGCGCGTGAGCTGGAGGGCCAGCCGGCGCCGGAGCGGTAGCAGCCGGCCGCAGAGGCGGCCGGCTGCCAGGACCGGGTCCCGGCGCGGGGCGCGGCCTCCAGAGCGGATGGACGCTTCGGCGCGGCGCGAGGCCAGCGGCGCGGTTGGCGGATACGGGCTCCAGGGCGGTCAGGCGCCACAGCTCCGGTGCGCAGCCAGGGGCGCGGCAGAGGGGCGCGGGCGGCCTCCAGAGCGGATGGACGCTTCGGCGCGGCGCGAGGCCAGCGGCGCGGTTGGCGGACACGGCCTCCAGAGCGGTCAGGCGCCGCAGCTGCGGTGCGCATTTAGCGGCGCGGTTGGCGGACACGGCCTCCAGGGCGGGTAGGCGCCGCAGCTGCGGTGCGCAGCCAGCGGCGCGGGGCCCGGCCTCCAGAGCGGATGGACGCTTCGGTGGTGCGCGCAGCCAGCGGCGAGGGGCCCGGCCTCCAGCGCCGCGGACGGACGCTTGGGCGCGACGCCAGCCGCGCGGACGGCGGACACGACCTCCAGGGCGGGCAGGCGCCGCAGCCCAGTGCGCAGCCAGCGGCGCGGCAAAGCGGACATGGTCTCCAGACCGGATTGGGCGCCTCTGCCCAGCGCGATCGCCAGCGGCGCGGCCGCCGCCGCGCGCCCCCGTGGCCTGACCCATGCTCGCCCGCAGGCCTCGCGCGGGCGCTGGCGAACCCCTTGCCGTGAACGCGACTGGAGGGACCGCCATGAGGGTTCTGGACGGGCGCCCCGTCGCCCGCGCGATCCGGAAGGAAGTCGCCGCCGGCGTGGAGGCGCTGCTCCGCGAGCGGGGCCTGCGCGCCTGCCTGGCCGCCGTCTTGGTCGGGAACGACCCCGCCTCCGAGGTCTACGTGGCCGGCAAGCAGCGCGACTGCGAGCGCGTCGGCATCACCTCGCGCCTGGTGCGCCTGCCCGCCGACTGCACGCGCGAGCGGCTGCGCGCCACGCTCGACGAGCTCTCGGCGGACCCGGCCGTCCACGGGGTGCTGGTCCAGCAGCCCCTGCCGCCCCAACTGGACGCCAATGAGGCCTCAGCGCTCGTCCACCCCGGCAAGGACGTGGACGGCCTCACGCCCATCCAGGCCGGCCGTCTCCTGCGCGGCGAGCCCGGCTTCGTGCCCTGCACGCCCCTTGGCGTGATGGAGATCCTCCGCTTCTACGAGATCCCGGTGGCTGGCAAGCACGCCGTCGTCGTCGGCCGCAGCACCCTGGTGGGCCGGCCGGTCTCCCTGCTGCTGCTGCACGCCAACGCCACCGTGACCATCTGCCACTCGCGGACGCCCGACCTCGGCGCCATGACGCGCCAGGCCGACATCCTCGTCGCCGCGACGGGCAAGCCCGGGCTCATTCAGCCGGACATGATCCGCCCCGGGGTCGCCGTCATCGACGTCGGCATCACCCGGGCCGCTGGCGATCAGCTGCTGGGTGACGTCGACCCCAAGGTGGGGGAGATCGCTGAGCTGACGCCGGTGCCCGGCGGCGTGGGGCCGATGACCCGCGCCCTGCTGCTGCGCAATACCCTGGAGGCGGCACGGGCATGGTCCTCGAGCGGCTCGCGCTGACCGTCACCCAGCTCACCCGCCTGATCAAGGACCGGCTGGAGGCCGAGCCGGCCCTGCAAGCCGTGAGCGTGGCGGGCGAGGTCAGCAACTACAAGCGCCATACCTCGGGCCACATCTACTTCACGCTCAAGGATGCCGGGGCGACCCTGCGCTGCGTGTTCTTCCGCAGCCATGCCGCCACCCTGACCTTCGAGCCCGGCTCAGGCCAGCAGGTCATCTGCCGCGGCGACATCGGCGTCTTCGAGCGCGACGGGCAGTACCAGCTGTACGTGCACTCGATGCAGCCCGCCGGCTTGGGCGACCTGCACGCGGCGTTTTTGCGCCTCAAGGCCAAACTCCAAGCCGAGGGCTTGTTTGACGCGGCCGCCAAGCGGCCGCTGCCGAATCTTCCGATGCGGGTTGGGCTCCTGACCTCGCCAACGGGTGCGGCGTTGCGCGATATGGTCCGCGTCGCCCACCGCCGTTACCCCAATCTGCACCTGATCGTCATTCCGACGCTCGTGCAGGGGCCGGAGGCGCCCGCCGACATCGTGCGCAAGCTGCGGTGGGCGGCGGCGCCCGACCTGCGGCTCGACCTCTGCGTGCTGGCCCGCGGCGGGGGCTCCATCGAGGAGCTGTGGGCGTTCAACGACGAGGACGTGGCCCGCGCCATCCGGGCCTGCCCGGTGCCGGTGGTTTCGGCCGTCGGGCATGAGACCGACTTCACCATCGCCGACTTCGCGGCGGACCTGCGGGCGCCCACGCCGTCGGCCGCCATGGAGATGGCGGTGCCCGAGCGGGCGCTCCTGGACCGTGCCCTGGCGGGGTACGCGGAGCGCATGGAGCGGACCCTGCGCGCCCGCCTCCGGCGGGAGCGGCAGCGGCTGCAGGCCCTGGCCGGCCGGCGCGTGCTGAGTAAGCCCACGGCGCCGCTGGATGCCGCCCGCGAGCGGCTGGACCGGGCCGGCGAGCGGCTGCTCAGCCACATGCGGCTGCGGAGCGAGCGCGGGCGGCTGGGCCTCGGCGCCCTGGGCGACCGTCTGCAGGCGCTGTCGCCCTATGCGGTGCTGGCGCGGGGGTACGCCATCGCCCGCGCGGCGGACGGGACCGTGCTGCGCTCGGCGGAGGAGACGGCGCCGGGGGCGAAGGTGGAGGTCCTGCTGCACAAGGGCCGGCTGCTGACCCGCGTGGAGCAGGCCGACGCATGAGATGGTGGAGGTCCTGCACAAGGGCCGGCTCCTGACCAGCGTCGATGGAAGGAGCGATGTCGCGTGGCAGAGCCCGAAGCGGCGCCCCGCCTGGAAGTCAGCTACGAGGACGCGGTCTCCGAGCTGGAGGCGATCGTCGCCCGGCTGGAGCATGGCGACCTCAGCCTCGATGAATCATTGAAGCTGTTCGAGAGGGGCATCGGCCTGATGCGGGCGGCCTCGATCCGCCTGGACGAGGCCGAGCGCCGCGTCGACCAGCTCACGCTCGACGAGGCCGGCCGGCCCGTGCTCCGGCCCATGGCCGGCCTGCAGCCTGAGGAGGATCGCCCTTGAGTGTCGGCGAGGACGCCCTGCGCCGGGGCGCCCAGCGAATCGAGCCTATGCTGGCGGGGCTGCTGCCGCCCGAAGGCGAGCTGCCCAGCGACCTGCACCGGGCCATGCGCTACGCGGTGCTGGACGGCGGTAAGCGTCTGCGGCCGACCCTCTGCCTGGAGGCGGCCCGCGCCGTCGGCGGCGACGCGGCGGCCGATCGGGTGCTGCCTGCCGCGGCTGCCCTGGAGTTCATCCACATCTACTCCCTGGTGCACGATGACCTGCCGGCCATGGACGACGGGGAGCTGCGCCACGGGCGGCCGTGCACCCACCGCGTCTTCGGCGAGGCTGTGGGCGTGCTGGCGGGCGACGCGCTGCAGACGCTGGCCTTCACGGCCATCGCCCGACCCCTGCCGGGCGTGCCGCCGGAGCGCCAGCTGGCGGCCACGGTGCTGCTGGCCCAGGCCACGGGCAGCCTCGGCATGGCGGGGGGCCAGGCCCTGGACCTGGCCGGCCCGCCGGATCTGGAGTCGCTGGAAGCCATGGAGCGCCTGAAGACGGGCGCGCTGATCCATGCCGCCGTCGCCATCGGCGGCGAGCTGGCCGGCGCCGGCGCCAGGGAGCGGCAGGCCCTCTCGGCCTATGGCCACGACCTGGGGCTCTGCTACCAGATCGCGGACGACGTGCTCGACGTGGTGGGGGAGACGGCGGCGCTGGGCAAGGTGGCGGGCGCGGATGCCCGCCTGGGGAAGCCGACCTACGTGGACCGCCTGGGGCTGGAGGGCGCGCGGGCCCGAGCCCGCGAGGTGGCCGAGCGGGCGGCCGCAGCGCTGCAGCCATTCGGACCAGGTGCGCAGGTCCTGGCGGAGATCGCCCGGTTCGCGGCGACCCGGGAGCGCTGACGGCTACAGCGCCAGCTTGCCCTCCCGGATTTCCGCCCGCGGGTAGTTGGCCCCTTGCATCGGTGACCCCGCCAGCCGGCGGAGCATCGCGAGCTGGCCCACGTGCGTGAGCGCGTCCGCCAGCGGGCCCTGCAGGGCCGCGTCCACGTCCTGGCTCTGCAGCAGCGCCGTCGCCAGCACGCCGTCGAGCGCCGCCATCACCTCGCCCAAGCGGGACAGTTCCTGCTGCCAGGGCAGGTCGGGGAGCGCGACGCGCTCCCCGCCACAAAGGATGCGGCTTCCAAACCCCATCAGCCCGGACAGGTGGCGCACCAGCTCGGCCGGCGTCCGCACGCCCGCGCCCGCCTGGAAGTCGGCGAAGCCGTCCGGGGCCTCGCGCAGGCAAACCCCCGCGCGGAAGGCGATCGTGGCCAGCAGGTGACGGAGAAGGTGTCTCGTTTCATCCATGGGTCTACCGATACGCCGGAGATCTGGCCACCTCCTGGGCCAGGGCGACGGCGCGCTGCGGGGAGTCCGCATCCGCTTCGTGCTTGACGAAGGCGTAGACGTCCAGGCCCTGCTCCGCCTCCGCGCGCAGGCGGCTGGCCCATGCATGGGTGGCGAAGGCGCGTCGGCGCAGGCGGTGGTACACGCAGGCGGAGCCGGGGATGGCCGTGACCTCGCCGCTGTCCGCGTCCAGCCCGGCGCGGGCGGCGCCAGCCTGCCGCAGCAGCCGCTCGACCGCGGGCTCCCGCTGCCAGGACGGGTGGTGGAAGTCGAAGACGGCCTGGAGGGCCCGGGGCAGGCGGTCCAGAAGGGCCTCCAGCGCGCCGGCGTCGACGTGCTGGAAGGCTGGGGTCTGGAATAGGACGGGGCCCAGGCGGTCGCCCAGGGCCGGCAGCACGGCCAACAGGCGGTCGAGTGGGGCGCCGGGCAGCAGGCCGACCCGGCGCGGGGCCTTGATGGCGAAGCGGAAGCCGTCCGGGACCTGCTCCGCCCACGCCCGCAGCCCATCCGGGGTCGGCATGCGGTAAAGCGTGCTGTTGACCTCGACCGCGTTCAGGCGGCTCGCGTAGTGGGCCAGCATCCGCTGCTCGGGCAGGCCCGCGGGGTAGAAGCGGCCGCGCCAGCCAGGTTCGGAGAAGGCCGAGGTGCCGATGAAGATCGTGCCCACGCCGGCGAGTATGCCCGGCGCCGGGGCGCGTCACGACCCCTGAGGGAGGGTGGGAGACGTGTTCGCCAGCCCGTCGTACCCGGAGCCGTCCGCCCAGGAGATCGACGCCTTCGTGAGCCGGCAGTGGTGCGGCAAGGTGATCGCCACGGACGCCGACGGGTTCCCCCACGTGAGCATCCTGCCGTTCCTGAAGCAGGGCGAGCGCATTGAGATCCACATGGTGCAGGCCGACCCGACCTTTGCGGCCCTGCGCGCGGCGGGGCGGGGGGCCTTCCTCCTCGACCAGCCGCTGGCGTTCACGCCCCACCACCTGGTGGCGGAGCGCGATGCCGGGATGGCCACCCTGCACTTTCGCGCGGTGCTCTTCCGCGTGATCGCGGAGGTCAGCACGGAGCCAGCGGACGTCGCCGCGGCGCTTGAGCGGCTGCTCGCCGCCTACCAGGGCGACGCGGCGTGGGACCCAGTCGTGGATGGCGAGGCGTACGGAGGGCGGCTGCGGCGGCTGGCCGTGGCCCGCCTGCGGGTGGTGGGCGTCGAGGCCAAGTTCAAGGTGGCGCAGAACCGGGCGCCGGCCGAGCGGGCGCGGCTCCTCCAGTACCTGCGGGCGGCGGGCCAGGAGTCGGCGGCAGCGGAGCTTCAGGCGGCGGCGCCACGGGAGGGGTAATCGAACAATGGACTTCACTGGGCAGACGGCCTTCATCACCGGGGGCGGCGGGCGCATCGGGCGGGTGGTTGGGCGGCGGTTCGCCGAGGCGGGCGCCCGCGTTGGGCTGTTCGACCTCGACGGGGCGCGCGTGCGGGAGGCGGCGGAGGCCATCCCGGGCGGCCGGGCCGCGGCCTTTGCGGGCGACGTCTCCCAGGCCGCGGACGTGGATGCCGCCGTGGCCGGCTGCGAGCGGGCGCTGGGGCCCGTGGACGTTCTGGTCAACGCGGCCGGCATCTTCCCCAACACGCCGCTCCTGGAGATGGATCCAGGCGAGTGGGACCGCGTCTTCGCCGTCAACACCCGCGGGATGATGCTCTGCTGCAAGGCCGTGGCCTCCAGGCTGGTCGCCCGCGGGGCGCCCGGGGCCATCGTGAACTTCTCATCCGGCGCCGGCACCTCGGCCCGGGCCGGCGCGGCCCACTACTGTGGCAGCAAGGCCGCGGTCAACATGCTGACGCACGTGCTGGCGATCGAGCTCGGGCCACACGGGATCCGGGTGAACGCGGTGGCGCCTGGCCTGGTCACGGACGAACCCCTGCGGGCCGGGACCAGCGGCGTCCACCCGTACATCGGGATGATGATCGAGGCCACACCCATGCGGCGCACCGGGATCGCCGAGGATATCGCGGGCGCCGTGCTCTTCCTGGCCTCTGCCGAGTCCCCGTGGACAACGGGCGCGATCCTGGAGGTCTCGGGCGGCAGCCACTGCGGACGGCCGCATGTGCCCCTGTCCCGGGATCTGCGGTAGGCGCGGCGGCACCGGATTTGGTTTCGGTGCCCCGCAGGATACTGCATGACGGCGTCGTAGTCCCATTATGAAATGTCATTTCAAGAGATGAAACCAAAGCCTGTCGTCATTCGCTCGGCGCTCCGTACCGTGGCCCTGATGGAGCACGTCGCCGACAGCCCGGCCGGCGAGACGACCATCTCGCAGGCCAGCGCCGCCCTGGCCCTGCCGCCCTCCACCGTCCACCACCTCGTCCGTACGCTGGTCGGCGCCGGCTACCTGCAGCAGGACCCCGTCAGCCGCCGTTACCGGCTCGGCCCGCGGGCGATCGCCCTGTCCGCCGCCATCCTCGGCCGCGTCGACGTCCTGCGGGAGGCGCAGCGCGTCATGCGCGGGTGCGCCGTGGCCATCGATGAAGCCATCTCCCTGGCCGTCCTGGACGGCGGGCAGGTCGCCTCGGTGCACCGCGTCGAGCCGGGTGGCCTCGCCGGCTACCCATTCGGCGGCGTCCGCCGCGCGTCGGTCCACTGCGCGGCCCCCGGCAAGCTCCTGGTCTCGGCCTGGTCCGACGAGCAGGTCGCCGACTTTTTCGCCCAGCAGGGCATGCCCGCCGCCACGGCGCGGTCGCTCACCGACCCCGCCGCGTTCATGCATGAGCTGGCCAAGGTCCGCCGCCAGGGGTACGCCCTCGACGACGAGGAGACCATGACTGGGCTCCGCTGCGTCGCCGCGCCCATCCGCGACCATTCCGGCGGCGTGGTGGCCGCCTTCAGCGCCGGCGGGCCGTGCGCCCGGTTTCAGGGCGACCGCCTGGAGCACGTGGCGAGCGTGCTGATGGACGCGGCGGCCGACGTCAGCCGGCGGCTCGGCGCGCCGGTGGCCACCGCCAGACCCGCGTAGAGGTGCCCTGGGACCCGCGGCCCGGGCCTCTTCCCAAAGGAGGGAGCACGCACCCATGGACTTCACGGGCAAGACTGTGCTGGTCACGGGCTCGGGCGGCCGCCTCGGCCGCGAGGTCTGCCTCCGCTTCGACCACCTCGGCGCCCGCGTCGGCGCCCTGGACCTGAGCCTGGAGGCGGCGGAGGCCACGGCCAATGCCTGCCGCCAGGCCGCTCCCCTGCAGGCCGACGTCGCCGACGCCGCCCAGGTCGAGGCCGCCGTGGCAGCTTGCGAGCAGCGCCTTGGTCCCATCGACATCCTGGTGAACACCGCCGGCATCTTCCCCAACACCCCGCTTTTGGAGATGGACCTGGCCGAGTGGGACCGCGTCTTCGCAGTCAACGTGCGCGGCACGATGCTCTGTTGCAAGGCCGTGGCATCGCGGATGGTCGCTGCCGGCCGCGGGGGCGCCATCATCAACTTCTCATCGGGCGCCTCCACCTCGGCCCGTGCCGGCGCCGCCCACTACTGCGGCAGCAAGGCCGCCGTAAACATGATCACGCAGGTGCTGGCCATCGAGCTCGGCCCGCACGGGATCCGGGTGAACACGGTGGCGCCGGGCCTCGTGCTGAATGAGGTGCTGGAAAGGGACGACAGCCACGGCAGCGGGTATGTGGACGCCATGCTGAAGATGTACCCGCTGGGGCGGACGGGCGCGCCGTCCGACATCGCGGGCGCGGTGCTCTTCCTGGCCTCGGACGAGCTGTCGCCGTGGACGACGGGCGCGTTCGTGCAGGTCTCGGGCGGCAGCCACACGGGGCGGCCGCACGTGCCGCTGTCGCGGCGCGAGGTGTGATCCCGCCGGCCCCGCCCCGGCCGGCCCCGCCCCGGCCGGCCCCGTCGCGGCGGGAGCGTGGACACGACGACGCTCCAGGCGTATGATCGAAAGAATGTCTAGAAGAAAGCATGGCTCGCTGCTCGTCACCCCGCTCGGCGGGGCTGGCGAGATCGGCAAGAACCTGACGGCTATCGAGTTCGGCGACGACCTGATCATCATCGACGCGGGACTGGCGTTTCCCGATGACGACATGCCGGGGGTCGACATCGTCATCCCGGACATGTCCTATCTCAAGGAGAAAGCCTCCCATGTCCGGGCCCTGTTTCTCACCCATGGCCACGAGGACCATATCGGCGGCGTGCCCTACCTGCTGCGCATCCTGCCCGACGTGCCCGTCTACGGCTCCAGGCTGACGCTGGGCCTGGTCGCCCGCAAGCTGCGCGAGCACAATCTGCGCCTGGCGGAGGGGTCGCGCGCGATCGAGCCCGGGCAGCGGATTCCGGCCGGCCGGTTCGAGGTCGAGGCCTTCCGGGTCAACCACAGCATCCCCGGAGCCTTCGGCTTCGCCCTGCGTTCTCCGATCGGCGTCGTGGTGCACACCGGTGACTTCAAGTTCGACTTCACCCCGGTGGACGGCGAGGTCGCGGACGTCCAGGCCCTGGGGCGCCTCGGCGCCGAGGGCGTCCTCCTCCTGTTGGCGGACAGCACCAATGTCGAACGTCCCGGGTCCACACCGTCGGAGCGAACGGTCGGCGAGCGGCTGGAACGGGTCGTCGCCGAGGCGGCCGGCCGTATCCTGGTGGCCTCTTTCGCCTCGAACATTCACCGCATCCAGCAGGTGTTCGACGCTGCCGTACGGCACGGGCGCCAGGTGGCTGTTGTGGGGCGCAGCATGGAGAACACCGTCGAGGTCGCCATCGAGCTCGGCTACCTCCACGTCCCCAAGCAGACCCTGATCCCCATCGAGGCGGCGAAGCACCTGCCACCCGAGCGGGTGGCCGTCCTCTGCACCGGCAGCCAGGGTGAGCCGACCTCGGCCCTGACGCGCATGTCGACCGGGGAGTACCGCGCCGTGACCCTGGTGCCTGGCGACACGGTGGTGCTTTCGGCAACGCCGATTCCGGGCAATGAGCAGTCGGTCTACCGCACGATCGACAACCTCTACCGCCTGGGTGTGGAGGTCGTGTACGGCCGCGAGGAGGGCGTGCACGTCTCGGGCCACGGCTGCCGGGAAGAGCTGAAGCTCATGCACGAGTTGCTGCGGCCGAAGTGGTTCATCCCTCTGCACGGCGAATACCGTCACCTGCTCAAGCACGCGCGCCTGGCGACGGAGATGGGCACCCCGGAGGACCATGTCCTGGTGGGTGAGAACGGCACACAGTTCTCCGTGGCGCCCGACCAGGCCAGAACAGTCGGCCGTGTCCCGGCGGGCAAGGTCATGGTGGACGGCCTCTCGGTGAGCGACGTCGGCCAGCAGGTGCTGCGCGACCGGCTCCAGTTGGGCCAGGACGGCATCGTGATCGTGCTCGTGAGCGTCGACCCCATAACGGGGGATGTGACTTCCGGGCCCGACGTCATCACGCGCGGATTCGTCTACGGCCGCGAGTCCGACGACAAGGGGGAACCGCTGCGCGGCCGCATCGCCGCGGCGCTCAAGGGCCGGAACCGGCCGCGGGGCCCCGAGGCGGCCATGGGGCTCGTGCGCGACGTGACCAGCCGCTGGCTTGGCGAGCGGACCGACCGCAGACCCATGATCGTCCCCATCGTGCGGGACGCCCGCAACTCGCGCAGCACGAGCCAGTCACCCGCCTGCGCCGGTCAAGGGGCCGATGTCGACGCCGCTTCGGCGCCGGCCTGAGCGGCTGCGGCGGCGCCCGGCCGGGTGCGATGCCGCAAATTCGCCATGTCAGCCAATCAGCGCGCGTAAGCGCGCGCGAAAACGCTCGCAACGCCGCCGTTTTCCTGCAAAAGGGGCAGACTGCTCGTTTTCGCGCGCCGATGCGCTCGGGGCGGCCGCTCGGGGCTGGTACGCGGGTGTGGTATAATCGCCCGAGGTCCGCTTAACGGACCGCACCCTTCGCAGGTGGTGCAGTATCCTAGTCGGCCACCCGGTTTGAAGGCGGGCCTAAAAATCCGCCGCCGGGCACAACGATGAAGTTCCTGGTGGCGGCTGCTGACGCCCAGTCGGGGGTCGCTGCTGGGAGTTAAGGGGGATGGGGCGATCCGCAATGGCATGCGGGCGTGGACCCCGCCTCCGCGGAGGCCCGCGGTTGCCGCCTAGATGGTGGCGACGCGGGGGATGAACCTGCATGCGGTCGACCGCTGCGTGCAGCGTAGCCTGCCTTGAGTGGCCAGGGCGGAAGCCATGAATTGCGGGAGCGGCGCGGTGGCCACTGCGCCAAATCCCGTGGCGGAAATCCTGGCTGCAAGAGAGGCTAAGGGCCGGGGCGGCTGTCGGGGAAACCCCCTAGGCTGTCGGCAACGGGTCCGGCGGGGATTGTGGTGCGACCTTAGTGGCGATCCAGCGCTGCCGCAGGGCGACCGGGCAGGGCCGTCGTAAAGGGAAACCGCCGGGCCGGCGACGGCCAGGTGACGGCACGGGAAAGCCGGCTGGACCTATGTCGCAAGATTGACCCGCCGGGCTGCCACCTGCGTGATTTGTGAGGCGAGCGCCGGTTTCGGACGGAGGACGGGGAGGCGTGGTGCGCAGGCGGCCGGCACGTGGCCGGGGGACGCACCTGCGCCGCGGGCTCACGCTGGGGGCGGCTGGGCTCCTGGTGGCCGCGGCGGTGACGTGGCCGGCGCAGGCCGGCATGAAGGATCTGCCGATCTGGGTCGCCGCCCCGGCGCTCCTGGTGCTGGTGGCGCTCGGCGTCGCCGGCGACATGGTCGGGGTGGCGGCGGCTGCCGCGGACGAGTCGGCCCTGCACGCGATGGCCAGCCGGCGGCTGCCGGGGTCGCGGCAGGCGCTGGCGCTGAAGCGCAACGCGGCCCAGGTGACGAGTGTCAGCGGCGACATCGTCGGCGACGTCGCCGGAACGGTCAGCGGCGCGGCGGCGGCGGTCATCGCCGCACGGGTGGTGGCGGGCGCGATCGGTGCCTGGCCCCCGGGAGAGTCCTGGCTGACTCCGGCCGGTGAAGCCGCCGCGGTTGCCATCGTCGCCGCACTGACCGTCGGCGGCAAGGCATTCGGGAAAGGAATCGCCCTGCAGCGGGCGAACGAGATTCTTTACGGGATTGGGCACTTTGAGGACGCGTGCGCGCGACTGCTGCCGGGGCGGCGGCGCCGCGCGGCCGGGAGCGGGTCAAGCGGCGGTGGCGGTACCGATGCGGGCGGCCAGGCAAGGGGCGCCGGCGGCCGCCGACCTGAGGGCGCCAGAGGGCCAGCGGCGCGGGGCTCGCGCCACCGGCCAAGGGCGGATGCCGCCGCCAGCCGGCGGAAGCAGCGGTCGTGAGTGGCCGCCGCCATCGCCAGCGGCCGCAGCCGCAGCGCAGGCCGGCCCGAAGCGGGCAAGGTCATTGCCCAGCCGGGACCGCGCCTCCCGCCCGCCATCGACGCAGCTTCGGCCCCGGGCGCCCGAGGAACGGGCGCCATCCATGATCCAAGGATGGGTCGCGTCGGCCGCGCGGGTGCAGGATAACCCTGAGCCCGGGATGGCCGACCGGAGAGAAAGGATTGAGCGGCGTTGTTGCTGCAGTCCGTCTCGGGGCCGGAGGATCTCAAGCGCCTGGACCAGGCCCAGCTCGCAGAGGTGGCGGCCGACATCCGCCAGAGCATCGTCGAGACGGTCGCCAAGAACGGCGGGCACCTCGGCGCCGGGCTCGGCGTCGTCGAGATCACCCTCGCGCTCCACACGGTCTTCAACAGCCCCACGGACCGGATCATCTGGGACACCGGGCATCAAACATACGGCCACAAGATGGTCA
>DATLTP010000111.1:0-5204 GCA_035533535.1 Bacillota bacterium
CTTGAACCACGCGGGCGGAAGCCGGACCAAACGTGCCAGGTCGGCTTCTCCCGCACCGACATCGTCCTGAGCGAAGATGATGTCGGGGTGATACTGAGCCAAAAGCCCCCAGTCCTCCAGCGTCCGGACCCCTCTTTCCGATACTTCCACAACGACTTGGCCCGATGGGACCACGGAGACAAGGGATTGCAACTGGCGGCGGAAGCTCTGGCATTCCTTCAAGGTAACGCTGCGCACGTTGAGAAATAGGTGTTTGGCTGGCGGCCACGTGTGCATCTGGACGAGGCTACCCCGGATCGCCTTGAGGCAGGCGATGTCGGCTTCGATCTCGGCACCGGCCGCCTCGGCTTCGGCAAAAAAGGCCAATGGTGCGAGCGCTGCCCCGTCTTTGCGGGGACGGACCAGCGCCTCGTAGCCAAGCACCGATTCGCTGCGCAACTCTACGATCGGCTGAAACATGACGCCAAGCGTCACCCCATCCGCGGTCCACGGCGCCTCGCTGCCGCGGCGCGGCCGCGACACCTGCGGCCACGAAGCAGCCCCCGAAGCCGGCTGTTCGGCGACATCACCCCAATACCCGACCACCCGCGTGCCGACCTTGATCGGCACGATCGATTCCGAGGCCAACCAGGTCGTGCCGTCAGATCGCCGGTTCTTGAAGCCCCCCTGCCAGGGCAAGCCTTTGGCAAGGGTGTTCCACAGGTCCTGATACACTTCCGGGGGCGTCTCGCCGGCACTGTTGACGGCGGGCTTTTGCTCGGCCAGCTCCGTCCAGGTGCGGCCGGTGAGACGTTCATACGCCGGGTTGGCCGCGACGATCCGCCCTTCCAAATTGGTCAGCACGGCCGCCGTGGGCCAATGGGTCCATAATGCCCGTACGGCGTCGCACAGCCATTCCAACTGCCCTTGGGGAACACGCTCAGGAGCCAGGGGCTCGTCACCGGGCGTTCCTCCGTGGACGACACGGTTTTTGCCTCGGCGCTTGGCGAGTAGCAGATCCTGATCCGCGGCGTGTGCGGTTGCGGCAGTGAAGGGCCCCGCGACCCACCCTATGGATACCCCGAGGCGGAGGGGTCCGCTGGGCAACTCATAGGCCGGATCGGTGACGGCCCGATGCATCCGCTCTACGAGTTCGGTCCCGTCTTCGGCCGGCACCCCGGGGATCCAGGCAACGAACTCGTCACCCCCCGGCCGCACCAGGGCGTCCCGAATCCGCAATTCCGCGCGCAACCGGCGGGCGAAGGCTTGGAGGGCCTGATCACCTACGTCATGCCCCCACGTGTCGTTGACCCACTTGAAGTCATCGAGGTCGCACATCACGACCACGCCGCTTTCGCTCGGCGGGAGCAGGGCCAGCCAACTCTGCAGTCCATGGCGGGTCAGTGCATCGGTGAGCGCGTCGTGCTCCGCGCGGTAGACATCGCACTGCGACCGGCGCTCGCGGTTGACGCGACCCATGATGTACCCCGCCAGGACGGCGGCGCTGACGGTCGAGACCATGAGGTCGTGGAGCGGGTCGCGGTTGTAGCCCATGAAAGCCATGGCCGTTCCCAAGACGGCCACATAGATGGCCAGCGCAAACGAGCGCCACCTGGCGCGGCGGATCGTCGTCGCCAACAGCAAGCCGGTGCCAGCCATCAACAGGACGTTATACTCCGTTCGCGCCGACCATCCAAACCGATAGAACGATGCGGCGCAGGTGGCCGCCAGCACCGTGAGGCTGCCCACCAAGTTCCACGTCGCTGATGAGATGAGAAACCATGTGGCAACCAGGGCCACCGCAAAGACCGCGTAGGGCACGTCGATTCCGCCCCAGAAGGTTACCAGCAACAGGGCCACCGGCGCACCGCACGCGAGGGCGGCCGGGCTCCACGCCGGCCAGCGCGACCTGACCACGAGGGCTTCCCACTCCCACACCCCGACCAGGAGGGTAGCCAGCAGGACCGCTTCGACGGATGAATGAAGCAGCAGGGGTGCCAGCGCGCGGCCATCCATCGGCAGTATCCCTTCCCCTGACGCCCTCGTGCCGTCTTCCTGGACTTCAGGACCCCGGGCCGCTCGCGCTGTAGCGTGGCGGGTCGCAGCGGCCCGCGGGTCAGCGCGTCGGTCTTGGTGCACCGCTTGTCCGGGCGGAGGCACGGCGCTCGGTCGCGCCGGCGCGGGCCTCGAACTCCCTGGCATGCTCCTCGCCGGGCCTGGACCTCCCGGAGCTTGCTGCGCACGTCGGCGAACCTAGAGATGGCAGTCGCGGGGCGGCCGTGTGCGTCACCACTCTGTCCGCCGCACGTCGCGCCCACTCCTCGGCCTCCGGGACACCGAGGTCTCGGAGCACCACGACGAACTCGTCGCCTGCCGACGGCCCACCCATACGTCTGTATCGGGAGAGCTTGGCACTTGTTGACCCACACTCCGCACCCTTGGTACCGGGCAGACGGGATTTGTGACCTCGGAACGCCTGGATGCCTCGGGCTAGTAATCGGGGGGCGCGCTGGGCTCCGGGTGGAGGCCCACCTGGGGGCGCGCAGGCTAAATGGCCGAGGTCCGGACGCGCTGGCTGACCTCTTTCAGCGGTAGCGTGGTCAGACGACAAAAACACCAGAACCCCACCCGCTTGACGAGCGCGGGGTCCTGGTGTTGGGCACGGCGCCGAAGCGACCGTACAGGCCGATCATCGTGTGGGCAGGGCAGAACGTCAAGGAGTACCTGGCGTGGGGCATGAGCCTCGTCGCGGGCCTCGTGCTGATGTGCCCCGTCTGCGGCGGACGACTGATCGGGAACGGCTGGCGGATGCGGATCGCCAGGCAGCGCTCCAAGGGCGTCGAGCCGTTCGCGCAGCGGATTCCAGTCCACCAGTTGGTCTGCCCCCGCTGCCGGGACGCTGGCCGGCATCCCTGGAACTTCAGGGTCCTGCCCAGCATCCTCTGCCCCTTCCAGCACTTTCTGCAACGGGTCCGCCTAGCGGAGTCGCTCCGCTTCGCTCGGCTCCAGGCTGCGGTCTTCGATCTGGCCTGGCAGGGCCAGCAGCGCCCGCTGGCCATCGAAGCGGAGACGGGCGTCGATCGGTGGTTGGTCCGCGTCTGGCTGGCCAAGGCCCTGGAGGTCCTGCCGTTGGCGCTGCCGCTGTTGGGGGCGGCACTGCAGGCGTGCGGGGGCCAGTGGCCGGCGCTGGTCGGCACGGAGGAGCTGTGGACGCGCTGGTGGGCGCTGGGCCTGGCGCTGCGGGCTGCGTTCGGCCGGGTGGACCCGCCGTTGCAGCAGACGCCGGGGTCGGTGCTGGAGTGGTTGGCGGTGCTCGGCGCCCAGCGGCGGTGCTGGTGGGCGCCCTAACAGTTTTTTTCCCGATCCGGAGGCGCCCCCCCGATGCAGAGGCAGCCGGCACGGGCTGGCGGCGGCCGGCAGGGGGTGAGCGCCATCCACAGCGACGAGACGCAAGAGCAGGACGCGCTCTTGCGCAATGACCTCATTGCCCCGCTGCTGCACCGCGACCTCCCGCACGGCGAGCAGGCCGCCCTCCTGCGGGAGCAGGCGGAGCAGGAGTGGGAGCTCCCAGGCGGCGGGCGGCGCCGCTTCAGCGCCCGCACGCTGCGCCGCTACCTGCAGCGCCGCCGGCAGGGGGGGCTCGACGGCCTGCGCCGCAAGCGGCGCAGCGACGCCGGGGCGCGCAAGCGGCTGGGGGAGGCGGCTTGGGAGCGCGCCCAGGCCTTGCGGCGCGAGCAGCCGCGGCGCTCGGCCGAGGTGATCCTGCAGCTGCTGGTCCACGAGACGCTGCTGAGCGCGGCACAGTGCTCGCCGGCGACCTTGCGGCGCCACCTGCGCGCGGCGGGGCTCGACCGCAAGGCCCTGCTGCGCGAGCGGCCCAAGGCCTATCGGCGCTGGCAGCGCCGTGAGCCGGGGGCGCTCTGGCAGTTCGATGCCACCGGCGGGCTCTGGCTGCCCGACCCCACCGGAGCAGCGCGGCAAGTCTGGATGATCGCCGGCAAGGACGACGCCAGCCGGCTGCTGGTCGGCGCCCGGGCCTACTTCCAGACCCATCAGGCGGCCCTGGACGACCTCTGCAAGCGCACCTTCCGCCGCTGGGGCATCCCGCGCAGCATCTATGTGGACCGCGGCTCCATCTTCACCTCGGGGCACTTCCGGGTGGTCTGTGCGGAATTGGGCATCGAACTGATCCATGCCACGCAATACTACGCCGAAGGAAAGGGAAAGATTGAGTCGGCGATGGGTTTGCTCAAGGATTCGCTCTATCCAGAACTGGAGGGCGACATCGCTGCAGGCCGCATCACCGAGCTGGAAGAGGTCAACGCCGCCCTGGACCCCTGGCTACATTACATCAACCACCGCCGCCAGCGCGTGACCAAGCAGATCCCCGCCGAGGTCTACGGTCCATCGCCGCTGAACCCCTACCCCGACCCCCTGGCCCTGGACGACATCTTCCTCTGGCGCCGTCAGGTCACCGTGGACAAGTTCGGCACGGTGCCCCTGGACGGCAACCATTACGCCGCCGGCGGCGACCTGCGCGGCCGCAAGGTGCAACTGCGCTACGACCCGTTCGACCTCCGCCGCGTGCAGCTCTGGGTCGAGGGCGCCCTCCGCGGCGAGATCGCCCCCGAGGCACTGGTCGAGCACGTCGCCAAGCCGGTGCGCACCGACCCCGCGCCGCCCGTCTCCCGCGCTACGGGTACGAGCTTTCTCGCCGTGCTGCGCGAGCAATACGAAGCCGACCTCCGCCGCCAGGCCCAGGACATCCCCTTCCGGCACGTGCCCCTGCCCGCCGGCCCCCAGCTCGGCGCCCTCGTCGCTCGGCTCGAGGACCTGCTGGGCCGCGCCCTCCGTCCCGCCGAGCAGCAGCAACTGGCCGCCGCCTGGCGCCAGCACGGGCCGCTGCCGGCGGATACCGCCGCCGACCGCCTGCGCCCGCACCTGGCCCGCATCGGCCGGCACACCGCCCTGACCGAGATGCTGCCCTTGCTCTGGAGGGATGCTGCGTGTTCGCCGCCTTCTTCGGACTGACCCGCCAGCCGTTCACCGCCGAGGTGCCCGCCGAGGCCCTCTTCCGCTCGGGCCCGCTGGACGAGGCCCTGGCCCGCCTGCGCTTCGTGGTCGAGCAGCACGGCATCGCCCTGCTCACCGGGGAACCCGGCTCCGGCAAGTCCGCGACCCTGCGCGCGCTGGTCGCGGCTGGCGAGCCCGCCCAGCACAAGTTC
>DATLTP010000112.1:0-5974 GCA_035533535.1 Bacillota bacterium
TTCCCCACACGGAGCACCCGACTGTCGCAAACCTGCGTCTGTGGCGCGGTCCGTCGCAAGATGCTGTCCGAACGGGTCCACCGCTGCCCGAGCTGTGGCCTGGTGATGGACCGCGACCTTCTGGCCGCGTACTTGGCCAGCTTTGTCGAAGGGGATCTTCTCCACGCGGACCGGGCGGCTGCCGCCTGGCCGGATGCCGAGCCGCATCTGCGCGCGGCGTGGGGACCAAGTCAATCCGCGACGCCCCGGCAGGACCGGGGCACCGGCAACGGGCAGAGCGGATCGCGTGCGCAAGGTGTTGCCTGAGCTACCTTTCTCAGGGTTGCGTAGCTCAGGCTGGGGCCGAGCCGAGGGCCAGGATGCTGTAGGGAAGGGCGACAGCCCCAATGACCGAGAGCCTGGCAGAGGCAGAGCCGACGTGACGCCAGAGCGACGAAACAACCTGACCGCTGTCACAGGAGGTTGTTTCGTCGCGAGCTCTTAGTCGGCAGCCAACTCCGCGTAGATCCGCGCCATCTCCTCCGGCGGGAAGCCGTCGAGCCGCACCTGGTGGATGTCCACGCCCGCCGCCGCCTCGGCCGCCAGCCGCGCCCGGGCCTCGTCCACCGATCCGGTGACCAGGCCCATGGCCAGCGTCAGGTCCTCTGGCGTCGCCGCCAGCCCTACCCCAGAGCCGCCCTCCGCGTAGGCCCTGGCGATGGCGGTGGCCACCTCACCGTACCCGAGCCGGCTCAGGTGCTCGCGGTAGAAGTCGCCCATGCGCGCCACGTAGAAGGCGAGCACTCGCCTTGCGGCTTTCAGGGCCCGCGGCACGTCCGTAGTTACCACGGTGGTGCCTGCCGACCGCACCAGCAGCGGGCGCCCCTTGCCGGCGGCCCGGAAGCGCGAGATCTCACCCGCCAGCTCAGCCAGCGGCGTCCAGATCGGCAGCCAGCCGTCGGCGATCTCCGCTGTCTGCCGCACGCTGCGCGGCCCGAGCGAGGCGATGAACACCGGGATGTGCGGCCGCACCGGCTGAAAGCGCAGGGTGAAGCCGCGCTCGAGCTGGAAGACCTCGCCGTGGTGGACGAGGGGCCTGCCCGCCAGCAGCGTGTCGATGACCTCCACCGTCTCGCGAATACGCGCCAGCGGCTTTTCGAACTTCACCCCGTGGAAGTGCTCGATGACGTTCGGACCACTCACCCCGAGGCCGATGATGGCGCGCCCGCCCGAAAGCTCGTCCAGGGTGGCGAAGTGCTGCGCCAGGGCCCCGGGGCTGCGCGAGTATACGTTGACGATGGCGGTGGCCAGCTGCACCCGCTCGGTGCGCTCGGCGATCTGCGTGAGCAGCGAGAAGGCGTCGCGCCCCCAGGCCTCGGCGACCCAGACCGAGTGGACGCCGCCGCGGTCGGCTGCCGCCACCTGGGCGAAGAGGGCGTCGCGGTCGAGCTCGCCCTGCCAGTCCAGGCCCACGCCCAGCTTCATGCAAGCGCCTCCCGCAGCCGCGCGCCGGCGGCGCGGAGCGTCTCCTCGCGCTTGCAGAAGGCGAAGCGGAGGAGGGTGCGCGCGCCCGCCACATCCGCGGCGTAAAAGCTCTCCCCCGGGATGGCGGCCACGCGGGCGTTCCTGATCAACCACTCGGCGCCCGCAGCGCTGGTCTGGGGCGCGCCCATGCGCGCCCCCAAAGGCTCGAAGTCGGCCAGCACGTAGTAGGCGCCCTCCACGTGCGGGACCCGGAAGCCGGCCGCGCGGAGCTCGGCGAGCAGGACGTCCCGCCGCCGCTGGTAGCCCGCCGCCACACCCCGCAGGTGGGCGCCGAGCTGGGGCAGGGCACGGGCCGCCGCCTCCTGCAGGGGCGCCGGCGCGCAGATCACCAGGTACTCATGCACTTTCCGGAGGGCATCGGTCAGGGCAGGGGGCGCGATCGCGTAGCCCAGGCGCCAGCCGGTGGCCGACAGGGCCTTGCCCAGGCCGCCGATGGCGATGGTCCGCTCGCGCAGGTCGGGCCGCGCGGCCGGGGGCAGGTGGCGCCGCCCGTCGTAGACGATGTCCGCGTAAATCTCGTCGGTGATGAGGACAAGGCCCCTGCGCTCGCACAGGCTGGCGATGGCGGCCAGTTCCTCGGCGTCGAAGACCCGCCCGGCGGGGTTGTGGGGCGTGTTGAGGATCAGGGCGCGGGCCCGCGGGCCGGCGGCTGCGTTGAGGGCGTCGGGGTCGAGGCGGTACTCGGGCCGCCGCAGGGTGCAGACGGAGGGAGTGGCCCCCGCCATCAGGATGGCGGGCACGTAGTTCTCGTGCATGGGCTCGATCACGATGACCTCGTCGCCCGGGTCCACGGTGGCGAAAACGGCGGCCACCAGGGCCTCCGTGACGCCGCAGGTGATGGTGATCTCGCGGTCGGGGTCGATGGAGGCTCCCCAGGTGGTTACGGTCTGCGCCGCGATGGCCTCGCGCAGGGCGCCGTCCCCCCAGGTGAAGGTGTACTGGTGGGCGGTGGTTTCGCGAAGCGCCGCCGTCAGGGCCGCGGGCGGGTCGAAGTCCGGCATGCCCTGGCCGAGGTTGATGGCATCGAACTCCTGAGCCAGCCGCGTGAAGCGGCGGATCTGCGACTCGCCGAAGCCCTCGAGGCGGCGGGCGGGCTGGGGCACGGCCATGGGGTTCCCTCCGGTGCGGTCCATTGGCCGCCGGCTGTGCTCAGCCCTGCAGGCGCTGCCAGATGGCTTCGGGCACCGGCATGACCGACAGCCGGCCCTGGCGCACCAGCTCCCAGTCCTTATATGTTGGGTCGGCCTTGATCTCAGCCAGGGTGATCGGGCGCATCACGCGCTCCACCGGCTCCACGTCCACGACCACCCAGCGCGGGTCGTCGGCCCTGGGGTCGGGGTACGGCTCGGAGACCACGCGGCAGATGCCGACGATCCTGCGCTCATCCCCGGTGTGGTAGACGAAGGCAAGATCGCCCGGGTGCATGGAGCGCATGTTCTTGAGCGCGCCGGGGTTACGGACGCCGTCCCAGCGGTCGCGCTTCAGGCGGACGAGGTCGTCGTAGCTGAAATCCCCGGGCTCCGTCTTGACCAGCCAATAGGCCGTGGTGCTCACCCCAGAGGCATTGTACCGATCTGTCGCGAAATGGGGCGCGGGGGTGACCCGGGTGGCGCTCCGGCTGGTGGCTGGCGGATTGACGTTCGGCCTGCGGCTCGAAGAGGTCGCTGCCCCGCGCACGTGCGCCGCAATGGTGTCGCGGCTTCTGCCGCTTGAAGCCAAGCTGGTGCAGTCGCGCTGGAGCGGCGAGGCTGCCTGGGTGCCGCTGGGGGCGCTGGACCTCGGCGTTGCGCTGGAGAACGGCACGCGCTTCCCGGCGCCTGGCCAGCTCCTCTTTTACCCGGCAGGCCTCAGCGAGGCCGAGATCCTGCTGCCGTACGGGCCGACAAGCTTCGGCAGCAAGCTGGGGCCGCTGGCCGGCAGCCACTTCGCCACGATCGTGGAGGGGTTGGAGCAGTTGGGGGAGCTTGGGCGCCGCGTCCTGTGGGAGGGCGCGCAGGGCTTCCGATTGGAGGTGCTGCGGTGAAGCGGGTGGATGGCTTCAGAGCGGCCCGCGGGGAGGCCCAGCAGCCATGAAGCGATTGGATGGCATGAGAGCGGCCCGCAGGGAGGCCCAGCAGCCATGAAACGACTCGATGGCAACAGAGCGGCCCGCAGGGGGGCGCAGCCTTGAAACGACTCGATGGC
The DNA here is from genome assembly GCA_035533535.1 of Bacillota bacterium. Lineage (GTDB taxonomy): Bacteria > Bacillota > Sulfobacillia > RBS10-35 > JAJYVM01 > JAJYVM01. The sequence goes on from DATLTP010000112.1 coordinate 3,709, forward strand.
AAGACCGCGATCATCACCGGCGCCGCCTCCGGCTTCGGAGCCGGCATGGCGGAGGCCTTCGCCGCCGAGGGCGCGTCCGTCTGGCTCGTGGACCTCGACCCCCGGGGGGAGGCCCTGGCGGCCAAGGTCCGCGAACGGGGGGTGCGCGCCGGCTTCTCCCAGGCGGACGTATCCGTGGAGGCTGACGTGAAGGCGGCCTTTGCGGCGGCGGCCTCAGCCTTCGGCGGCCTGGACATCGTCTGCAACAACGCCGGCATCCCGCAGGCCGCGATGCCCCTTGAGGCCACGGATGTGGCGCTGTTCGACCGCCTGTATGCGATCAACGTGCGGGGCGTCTTCCTGGGTTGCCAGGCGGCGATCCCGCTCCTGCGGGCAAGGGGCGGCGGCGCCATCCTCAACACGGCGTCGACGGCGGCGATCCGGCCGCGGCCGGGCCTTGCCGCCTACAACTCGACCAAGGCGGCCGTGATGAGCCTGACCCGCACCCTGGCCCTGGAGGCGGCGCCGGACCGCATTCGCGTGAACTGCGTCTGCCCCGTGGCGGGCGACACGCCGATGCTGGCCGGCTTTTTCGCCCCCGGCCGCAACCCGGAGGAGGCCCGAGCCGCCTTCATCGCCACCATCCCCCTGGGGCGCCTGTCGACCCCGGCGGACGTGGCGGCCGCCGCCGTGTTCCTGTGCAGCGACGAGGCGGCGATGGTGACCGGCGCGGCGCTGGAGGTGGATGGCGGTCGCGACGTTTAGCTTGGACGATGGCCGCATCCTCTCCCTGACGCGGGAACTGATCCGCATTCCCAGCGTGCCCGGCGGATCCGGCGCCGGTGAGGCCGCTGCCGCTGAGCGGGTGCGCGCGGAGCTGGCGGACATGGGCCTCCTCCCCCAGGTGGCCGAGGTGGCGCCCGGCCGCCCGAATGTCATGGCGCGGCTGGACTCTGGCAGCCCGGGCCCCGTCCTGCTGTTCGAGGCCCACACCGACGTCGTCAGCGAGGGCGACCCCGCCACCTGGTCGCACGACCCGTTCGGCGGCGAGCTCTCGGGTGGCCGCCTGTATGGCCGCGGCGCCTGCGACACCAAGGAGAACCTGGCGGCGATCCTGTGTGCCCTGCGGGCCCTGCGGTCATCTGGCCGGCCCCGGCGCGGCGCGGTCGCCTTCGTCGCCCCTGTGGACGAGGAGGGCCTGATGCTCGGCATCAAGGCCTTCATCCGCGGCGGGGGCGCAGCCGGGGTGGACGGTGCCGTCGCCTGCGAACCGGCGGAGGGCCTGCACACCCTGGGCACCTGCGCGCGGGGCGCCCTGCGTGTGGCCGTCCGCCTGCACGGCCGCATGACGCACGGCGCCGTGTCCCTGGCCGGCGCCAACCCCGTGGCGGCGCTGGGCCCGCTGCTGGTGGCCCTTTCCCGCTTCGAGGCCGAGGAGGCCGGCCGTGCCGGCCTGCACCCGCTTCTTGGCCGCTTCAGCCTCCAGCCGACCGTGGTGCGCGCCCCCATCCGCGGCACCCCGCAGCTCAACGTGGTCCCCGGCAACGCCGAGGTGCTGCTGGATGTGCGGACCGTGCCGGGGGAGGACCACGCGGCGATCATCGCCCGCGTGGAGGAGATCGCGCGCGAGGTGGCGGTGGCCCTGAACGAGGAGCATCGGTGCGGCCGGGAGGCGTCCTGGCGGCAGGAGATCGGCTACCCGACCCTGGACCCCGCCCTGCGCGCAGAACTTGAGACGATCGATGACCGCGGCTGGGTGTCGCTGCCGAACGAGGATCCATTGTTGGCGGCCGCGTTCGCGGCCTCCCGGGCCGTCACCGGCCGCGATCCCGTTCCCTTCGGGATCCCCGGCACCACAGACGGATCCATGCTCCGCAACTGGGCCGGCATCCCCGTGGTCGTGGCCGGTGCCGGGTCCGTCCGCCAAGCCCACCAGGCCGACGAGTGGGTGGACGCCGCCGAGCCGGTGGCCGCGGCCCACCTTTACGCGGAGATGGCGCTGCGATTCTGCGAGGAAGGCCTCAGTACATCCAACTCCGCGATGTCGTAGGCCGACACGTGTGGCCCGCCCGGCCGGCGCAGGGCCCCGGCCAGGGCCTCGCACGGAGCCAGCAGTTCTGGCGGGGAGAGGCGCTCGATTCCTTCCGCCTCGACCCACTCAGTACATGAACTCCGCAATGTCGTAGGCCGACACGTGCGGCCCGCCCGGCCGGCGCAGGGCCCCGGCCAGGGCCTCGTACTGGGCGAGCAGCTCTCGTGGGGAGAGCCGCTCGATTCCTTCCGCCTC
>DATLTP010000113.1:0-5932 GCA_035533535.1 Bacillota bacterium
TTGCTGTCCGCAGGGGCACTCGCCCTGACGCCCATCCCCAGCCCCGCCCGCATCGGAGCCGATCGCCCCAGCCTCTGGCGCGATGCGGGGTTCGGCTTCGGCTATATCCTGCGGCGCCGGCCGCTGCTCTGGCTGCTCGCCGCGTTTACGGCGGCCAACTTCGCCGGCACCTTCGTCACCGTCTACCTGCCGCTCCTGGTCAGGTTCAACCTGGCGGCCCCGGGGTTGACGTTCAGCGACGCCCTCGCCCTGCTCACGTCGGTCGGAAGCATCGGCGGCCTGCTCGGCGGCGCGGCCGTCAGCGCCTGGGGCGGCCTGCGCAACCGCCGCATCCTGGGCGTGCTGGTGCCGCTCATTTTCCTCGGCGCGGGCCAACTCGCCTTCGGCCTCAGCCGCAGCCTGTACCTCGCGGCCGCCATGCTGGCCGTCCAGTTCGCGGCGGGCCCCGTCGCCAATGCGCACTCCCATGCCATTTGGCAGGGCCAGGTCCCCCCGGCACTGCAGGGCCGCGTTTTCGCGGTGCGCCGCCTGATCGCCCAGTTCACCGCCCCCGCCGGCGCGGCCCTGGCCGGCTGGGCCGGGGCCGCCTTCAATCCGGGGACGGTGGTTGCCGTGCTCGGGGTCGCGCTCGCCGTCTTCTGCCTCGGGCTGCTCTTCAGTCAGAGTCTGCACCGGGTCGAAGACCGGGCGTGGCTGGACTCGCTGGCCCTTTGACGTACAGCGTCTGCGTCGGGTAGGCGAACTCGATCCCCTCGTCCGCGAAGCAGCGGAAGATGGCCAGGTTGATGGCCTGCTGCACGTCCATGTAGCGGCGGAAGTCCGCCGTGGTCATGAAGTACACGATCTCGAAGTCCAGGGCTGACGGCCCGAAGTCCTTGAAGTGGCAGCGGTCGAAGCGCACGTCCGCTTGCGCCGTCACGATCTCGGCCACAATGGCCGGGATGGCCGCCAGCTTCTCGGCCGGCGTCTCGTACGTCACCCCGATGGCGAAGACCACGCGCCGCTCCCGCAGGTGCCGGTAGTTGCGGATGCGGCTTCTCAGCAGGTCGGAGTTGGCCACGACGATGATCTCGCCCGTGATGCTGCGGATGCGGGTGCTTTTCAGCCCCACGTACTCCACAGAGCCCGAGAACGTGTCGACCGTGATGAAGTCGCCGATGACGAAGGGCTTGTCGAGCGCGATGGAGATCGAGGCGAACATGTCGCCGAGGATGCTCTGCAGCGCCAGGGCCACGGCGATGCTGCTGATGCCGAGGCCGGCCACCAGGGCGTTGATGTTCACGCCGAGGTTGGCCAGCACCATGAGCAGGATGGCGGCCCAGAGGATGACCTTGCCCAGCAGCCCGAGGGCACTCAGGGTGGTCGCGGCGGTCGCGTCCTGCGTCAGCTCGCGCCGCACGTAGGCGCCGAGGCCAAAGGTGATCAGGGCGCTGCCCCAGACGGCGGCCTGCAGCAGCGCCGCCGCGACGACAAAAGCGGCGATCACATGCGCGGTCCCCGCCGGCAGCCCCAGGGACACCGAGCCCGTCCCGAGCGCGATCACGGCCAGCAGAAGCGGCTGGGTCGCGGCCAGCACCTGGACCAGGGCCGCGTCGAATCCCTGATGGCCCTCCTGCATGCGGCGGCGTCCGAATCCCAGCCAGAATCGGCGGACCAGCATCAGCACGGCGAAGGATCCAACGGCGATGGCAGCCGCGGTGACCCAGCGCCAAATCTCGATCAAGCCTGCGCGGCCCCCTTCCGCCTGCGGCCCTCGGCCTGCAGGATGCCCACGGCGCTCAGGATGAGGGCGCCGCCCGCCAGCTGGCCCGGCAGCATCCCCTCGCCCAGCAGCAGCCAGGCGCCAATCGCGCCCACCACCGGCTCCAGCATGGCCACGACGCTGGCGCGGCCGGCGTCCAGCGTGCGCAGGGCCGCCGAGAAGATCCCGAACGGAAGCACCGTGGCGAACACTGTGATGGCCGCCGCCAGGACCCAGACCCCTGCGCCCGGCACCTCCCCCACGGCGCGCCACGGCGGCACCACGAACGACCACATCAGCGCCGCGATGGCCATGCTCCAGGCCACCAGGGCCCAGGGGTCGTCCCCGCGCGCGACCCGCTCACGCGTCAGCACATTGGTCACCCCCAGCAGGGCGGCCGAGGCCAGGCCGTACGCCAGCCCCAGGCTGCTCAGCCGCATGCCGTCGCCGACCAGCAGCAGGCAACCCGCCGTTGCGACGCCCACCGCCCACCAGTTCGGCCGCTCCCCGCGCAGCCAGAGGTACAGCGCAATCATGGCCGGCCCCGTGTACTGCAGGAAGATGGCCGTGGCGACCCCCAGGAGGTTGATCGTGGCATAGAACGTGAACTGCACGGCGGCCATGGTTGCGCCAAGGGCCAGCAGCGCGGCGGCCGAGCTCGGGGCTGGCCACAGCCGGCGCCGCAGGATGAGCACAAAGAGCAGGGACGCCCCCCACAGGCGCAGGGTGAGCAGGGCCTGCGGCGGGATGCCGGAGGAAAACACGGCCTTGGCGGCGACGCCGCCAAGGCCCCAAAGTGAGGCGCAAAGGGCAACGGAACCATAGGCAAGGGCGACCGGCGAAGCCGGGCGGTCTCGCCGCTTCATCCATCCGGGCGCGGCCTTCGCTCGCGTCGTCCGGACCCTACTCCTGATTGTCCGCGTGCGCCGCCGCCCCGATGGGCACGCCCTCGCGGGCCACCAGCGCACGGAAGTCAGCGGTCAGCTGGCGGGTGATCGGGCCGGGCCGCCCCTCGCCAATCGTGCGCCCGTCGCAGGACGTGATCGGCATCACCTCGCAGGCGGTGCCGCAGAAAAAGGCCTCCTCGGCCGTCCAAACGTCGTGGCGGGTGAAGACGGTCTCGGCCACCGGGAGGCCGCGCCCGCGGGCCAAATCCATGATCGCAGCCCGCGTGATGCCCTCCAGGATGCCGAGGTAGGGCGCCGGGGTCAGCAGGCGGCCAGCGCGCACGATGAAGATGTTCTCGCCCGGGCCCTCGGCCACGTAGCCTTCCTGCGTCATCATCAGCGCCTCGGCCTGGCCGGCGAGGTTGCTCTCGATCTTGCCGAGGATGCTGTTCAGGTAGTTCAGCGACTTGATGCGGGCGTTCAGCGACTCCGTCGGCGTGCGGCGCGTGGAGACGGCGCCCACGGAGATGCCCTTCTCATAGGTCTCAGGCGGGAAGAGGGCAATGCGGTCGGCGATGCAGATGATGGTCGGGCGCAGGCACTTGCGCGGGTCCAGGCCCAGGTCGCCCTCGCCTCGCGAGACGATCAGGCGGATGTAGCCGTCGTCGATGCCGTTGCGGGCGCAGGACTCGCGCACGACCTCCGACATCTCGGCCTGGGGGATGGGGATCTCGAGCAGAATGGCGCGTGCCGACTGATAGAGGCGGTCGATGTGCTCCTTGAGGCGAAATACCTTGCCGCCGTAGGCGCGGATGCCCTCGAACACACCGTCGCCATACAGAAAGCCATGATCGTAAACCGAGACGCGGGCATCTGCCTTGGCGACGAAGCGACCGTCAACGTAAATATCCAAGCCGAGTCCCCCTTGTCGGGTCGCGATCCAGACGCTGAACCCGCGGTTGCCCCCCTACGGTATCGCGTCTTGGGGAAGCGCGCCATGCCCGGCCCGAGCACCATGGCAGGTCGTGCGCGTCCGCCATGGACGGTGAAGGAGCAGGCAAGGCGGGGTTTGGCCGGGAAGGGTCCGCCGGGGGGTGAGGGGCCTGAACTCAGCGAGTGGCCGCATCGTCGGCGCCCGCCTGCGGGTCCTGCGGGCGCCCGTGGACGATGGCATCGCCATGTCGTTTGCCCCAATGGCCGAGCGGGCAACCATCCTCGTGGAGGTCGAGACGGCCGACGGGCTGGTTGGCCGGGGCGAGAGCTGGGTCAACTTTCCGCCATGGGCCTTTCTTGAACGGGTGGCCACCCTGCGTGACGGCGTTTTTCCCCTGGTCCTCGGGGAGGATGCCGACGCCATCACGGCCCTGCACAGCCGGCTGGTCTCGGCCCTGGAGCCGCTGGGCCGCCAGTGGGGCGCCCCGGGTCCGGTCATGCAGGCGATCAGCGGCGTGGACATCGCCCTCTGGGACCGGCGGGGACTGGCGATGGGCCGTTCCGTCGCCGAGCTGGCCGGCCGGCGCGTGCGCGAGACGGTGCCGGCGTACGCCAGCAGCCTCGGGCCGGCCGATGTGGGCTCGCAGGCCGCCCACTGCCGGGAACTCGGCTTTGGCGCGCTGAAAGTCAAGGTCGGCTTCGGCCGCCAGCGGGATGAGGACAACCTGCGGCAGGCCCGCGACGCCGCCGGACCGGACATGGCCATCTTCGCGGACGCCAACCAGGCGTGGTCGGTGGATGAGGCGGTGGCCATGGCACCCGTGCTGTGGGCGTGCGGCGTCGCCTGGCTGGAGGAGCCCGTGCGCGGCAACCGGGTGGCGGACCTCGAGGCCCTTCACGCCGCGACGGGCCTCGTGATCGCCACGGGGGAGAACGTGTACGGACGCGAGGCGTTCCGGAAATACGTCGCCTCGCCGGCCGTGGCCATCGTTCAACCCGACGTCACCAAGGCCGGCGGCCTGACGGAGGCCCTGGCGGTGGCCGAGATGGCGCAGGCCCACGGCAAGGCGGTTGCGCCGCATCTGTATGGTGGCGCCATCGGCCTGTTGGCCACCCTGCAGCTGTGCGCGGCCATGCCGGCGGTCACCGTGCTGGAGTACGACGTGCGATCCAACCCCCTGCGCGATGCCCTGCTGGCGTCGCCTCCTCGGCTGACGGGCGGTCGCATGGCGATCCCGCAGGGGGCGGGGCTGGGCCTGGCGCTCGACGAGGCGGCCGTGGCCGCCGTCACCCGCCAGGCAGAAGGCCTGCGCGGAGCGCCCACAACACCGCCACCACGGTCATCGCATCCATGATCTCGGCGCGCTCGACCATGCGCATGACCTCCGCCCCCGGGAACGCGGCGACCTCCATATCCTCGGTGACGTCGCGCGGCAGTGGGTCCCGGACGAGGCCGGAGGCCGCGAACAGGTGCGCCGTCTCGCGGCAGACGCTCTTGCTGGTCTGGAAGGTCGTCAGCGGCTGCAGGTGGGCGGCGCGGTAGCCGGCCTCTTCACGCAGCTCGCGCTGGGCGGCCTCCGCCAGGTCCTCGCCGGGGAGCGGCGCGCCGCTCGGCGCCTCCCAGAACCACCCCTGCTGCACGTAGCGGTACTGGCGCACCAGGACGATCTCACCGGTCGCCAGCAGGGGCAGGATGCCAACGCTGTGCCCGGTGCCCAGGGTGAGCACGGCGTGGCGGATGCTCTGCCCGCCGGGCAGCGCAACCTCGTCCTCCGCCAGCGTCACCCAGGGCGTCTCGTAGACCGTGCGTGTGGCCAGGGTCCTCCAAGCCATTGGATGAAAGCACCTCGCAGTTCTGTCCTCACCCCGCCGGCGTATGCCTGGTCAATATGCGGCGTGCGATCGTCCTGGGCGCTCTGGCGCTGGCCGTGGTGGGCCTGGCACTCTGGCTGCGCCCGGCGCCGGGTCCCGCCCCCACCCTGAGTGTGGCCCGGGTGGGGTACTGGCAGACGGCCACGGTGGCTGGCCAGCCGGCAGCGGCCGTGCGCGCAGCGCTGCGGGCCCTTGGGCCGCGCACCGCGGCGCCGGGCGACCGCGGACCGCGGTACGCCATCCAGCTGGCGAGCAGCCGCGTGCTGTACGACCCCGAGGCCAGCGCGCTCGAGGTCGGCACCGCCTGGCACCGGCTGCCGCCCCTGTCCGCGGCCGCGTTCGGCCAGGCGGCGTCCGACGCGGAGTCCAGCTTCCACGGCGAGCTGGTGGCCTGGGACATGGCCCAGCACCTCTTCCCCCTGAGAGCCGACGCCCTGGTGGTGGACTATGCGACCGGCCTGCGCTTCTGGGTGCGGCGGCTGGCCGGGAGCGCCCACGC